>CAYLVH010000065.1:8556-10244 GCA_964387095.1 uncultured Oscillospiraceae bacterium | reverse complement strand
CATAGATAGTGATATCCTTGAGAAAAATGTGTCAACTAATATTGACAATATCAAGTTTATTGCAGCGGTCAGAAAGTACACCGATATGCAGCAGCTTGACGCCTCTATTCTCCGGGAGTTTGTGGAGAAAATTTATATCTCCGAAGTTTACACGCCAGACAAGAACGAGCCGCGCATCAAGGTCAGAGAAATTGAGATTGTCTATAACTTTATTGGCGCATTTGATTTTGAGGAAGCAAGGGAGCAATCCCAAGCAGCCCAAAAAGAAAACCGGCGTAGCCTAAACTACGCCGATTCTCTCACATAAATGTTTTCTTACGGAACCACACTTAACGTAAGTGCTCCTTTAGTCCATGGAGCGGGCAACGGGACTCGAACCCGCTACCTCCACCTTGGCAAGGTGGCGCTCTACCAGATGAGCTATGCCCGCAGAGACAATGATTATTATAACAAGATTCGAAAAATTGTCAAGGGATTTTTTATTTTTTTCTTTTCCCAGCGGTAGAACCAACGAATTCAGCGGGTCTCCGTCTCTGACGGGGAAGTCTCCTCCGGGGAAGGCTCCTCTTCCCCGGTGTCCATAGGCAGACCAGTACAGGCCGGGACTGAATCCTTATCCCAGCTGTATAGGGCTTCCATCTCCCCATCAGAGCGCAGGAAATTCGCCTCCGTATTCTCTGCGGAGGGATCCAGGTGGCACCAGCTCTCCTCCACGCAGACCACCAGCCAGGTATGGATCTCACCCTCCTGGCCGGTACCCTGCACCAGCTGGCCCTCCAGCCCAAGCTGCTGGCACAGCAGCAGCGCCGCCATGGCTGCAGCCTCATCAGAACCAGAGCGGTTATACAGATACTCATAGATGGAGTCAGAGCCATCCTCCTCCACCGTGCGCCGGTCGCTCAACAACTCATAGGTCAGCCACAAATCGGCGCGGGTCGGCTCAAAGCCATAGACCAGCTGGGCTACGCTAGAGAGTACATAATCCCGCCGGGCCTGGGCTTGGCTGCGGGAAAGCTCGTACAGGAACTGCACCTCAATGATGCGCCGGGAATCTCCAGCGCCCTCAAAGTAGTTCACCTGAACCTCGGGGCGGCCCAGGGCCAGCTGTGGCGTTTTCTCATAATACTGTTCCACCATATCCCGGATCTGCTCCTCCGTGGCGCGCAGGTTGGTGCGGAAGGCTACACTGGGCTCAAAATCATCCATAGCCTGCTGAAGATGCTCCCTCAGGGAGACGGTGGTCGTCACCGTGGAGATGGCGGCGATCTCATCCACCGTATGGCGATAGGTAAATTCAAAGCTGCACTCGTAATAGGAGACAATCCGGCTGTACTCATGGGAAATGGTGTACAGGGCGTAGGCGCCCAGGGGGTCCGCTTCCAAGATCTCCTTGCTGGCCGAATCCAGGTCGGACTCCACATCGCCGGTGTACTGATACAGGCGGACGGTGCCGGTTTCCGCGCCCTCGGAGACAAAGTGCAGGATGGCGCTGACCAATTCCTGATAGGTCTCGGCCCGGAGGACAGAGGGGTCATCCTCGCTGACCCGCTGCTCCACATGGGTGGTGACAGAGTAATAGCTCCGGTTATTGAACAGGCTGCAGCCGGACAGCAGGACAACAGCCAGCGCCAACAGGGCGGGCAGGATATACTTTTTCATCGGTGCAGCCTCCTTTCAACCGCTCAGGT
>CAYLVH010000065.1:0-8456 GCA_964387095.1 uncultured Oscillospiraceae bacterium | reverse complement strand
TCAACCGCTCAGGTAAAACTCAGAAGCCCAGCTCCTGATTGACGATCACCACCTCCACATCCCCGGCGCCGGAGGGCTTTTCCCAGTAGACCAGCAACGCCGCACAGATCCGGTCCGGGCTTTGGCAGTCGTGGCAGCGGCCAGTGACCGTGCAGGGCGTTTTCATCTCCAAGCGCCGGGCGTTCAGCGGCCCGGCGATATTCCTGGCCCGCCAAAGGGCGGAGTCGTAGTCCGGTGCGATTTTGTTGACGCCAATGATAAAATAGACCTTCTCATGGCCAAAAAGGCAGGAGGCCAGGCGATTGCCCCGGCCGTCTATGTTGATCAGCTCGCCGTTTTCCGAAACGCCGTTCAGGGAACAGATGTACACATTTGCCTCCGAAGCCTTCTGGAGGACCCGGCCCCGGGCCTTGTCCCAGTGCCAGTAGCAGTCGTTATGCTTCGCCAGCTGCTCATACAGGCCCATGTCCCGGACCGTCCGGCTGCCGCCAAAGCCGATGGACTCCCCGTCCAGCTGTTCATTCAGGTACTTGCAGCAGTCCTCTGCCGTCTCAAAGAAGGAGGTGCGATAGCCCTCCCGCTCCAGGTTTTTTCTCAGTTTTTCAATATCAGGCATTTTACCTCTCATCCTTTCATGGTTCCTCGCTGTAATCGTGGAAGCCGTCCCCCAGCACCTCGTTGGCCTGGCAGACGATCATAAACGCGGTGGGGTCGATCTCCTTGACCGTGTGTTTCAGGGTGAAGATCTGGCGCTGCTTGAAGGCACAGAGTAGCACCCGCTTATCCCGGCCAGAGTAACCGCCCTTGCCTTGGAGGATGGTGACCCCCCGGTCCATATCCTCCACAATGGCCCGGACAATCTCATCCGGGCGATTGCTGATAATATAGGCCACCTTGGCATTGTCCAAGCCGTAAAGCACCTTATCCATCAGGACCGAGCTGATGCCCACGGCGATCAGGCCATAGAGGGCGGTATTCAGCTGCTGAAACACCAAGGCCGCCGCGCTGATCACCACCAGATCCAGGGCCATCATCAGCCGGCCGGTGGAGATCCAGGGGAACCGCTTTTTCAGCAGCCGTGCAATGATATCCGTGCCCCCGGTGGTGGAGCCCTCCCGGAAGATCATACCCAGGGATACGCCCAGGAACAGACCCCCGTATATGGAGGCCAGCAACGGCTCCATGGGGGCAAAGACATGGATCCGGGCAAATAGGTCGATGAAGAAGGAGGACAGGGCCATGGCGTACAGGGAGGACACCAGGGTATGCCCGCCCAGGAACTTCCAACCCGCCCAGAACAGGGGAATATTCAAAATGATAACCAGCGTACCGATCCCCACCATGGGCAGGGCCACATGGAGGATCTGGGCAATGCCGGTCATGCCTCCGTAGGCGATATCATTCGGGTCAAAGAACCAGTCGAAGCCGACGGCATAAAGGACGCAGCCCACGCTGATCGTCAGATAGGATAATACCTTATTCCAGATCTTCCGCTGCATAAATCCTCCTTACTCAGCACAGGTCATGTTTGATCCCCGTTGTGACCCGATAAACATCCTCCGCCGTTTCAATATGGCAGATCTGCTCCTTCCAATAGGAGGCGTAGGGCACCCCCTTTAAGTACCAGGCATATTGCTTCCTGGCCTCCAGGCAGGCGATCCGCTCCCCCTTGTCCTCCAGGGCCAGCTCAAACTGGCGGAGGAAGGTGTCACACCGCTGGCTCAAGGGCGGGATAGGCGGTTCCTCCTGGCCCAGGAGGGCTGCACGGGCCTGCCGGAACAGCCAGGGGTTGCCAAAGCAGCCCCGGCCAATCATCACATAATCCGCCCCGGTGACCCTGGCAATACGCAGGGCATCGTGGCCGCTGAACACGTCGCCATTGGCGGCCACCGGAATCCGCACCGCCTCCTTCACATCCCGAATCACCGTCCAGTCCGCCCGCCCGGAGTACATCATGGTCTTGGTGCGGCCATGGATGGCCACGGCGGAGGCGCCAGCCGCCTCCACGGTCTTCGCCATCTCCACGGCGTTGATGCTGCCTTTGTCCCAGCCAATGCGGGTTTTCACCGTCACAGGCACGGTGACCGCCGCCTTGACCGCCTCCACAATGCGGCCTGCCTTCTCCGGATCCTTCATCAGGGCGGAGCCGTCACCGCTGTTGGCCACTTTGGGAACCGGACAGCCCATATTGATGTCAATGAAGGCGGGATGGGCCAGGGCCTCCACCTTGGCGGCGGCCTGGGCCATGCACTGGGGATCGCTGCCAAAAATCTGGACGCCGCTCTCGGTCTCGCAGGGCGCCAGCTTCATAATGCCCACAGATTTTTTGTCCTGATAGCACAGGGCCTTGCTGCTGACCATCTCCGTGACGGTGATCTCCGCTCCAAGCTCATGGCAGATCACCCGAAAGGCCAGGTCCGTGACCCCGGCCATGGGGGCAAGGATCAGCTTTGGAATGTTGGTTAGGGGTTCCATGGTGAATCAATCTCTCTCATCTACTTCATCAGTTCTTCCATCTCGTCAAGGAGCTTGCCAAATAGCTCCAGCGCCTGATTGATGGGGGCGGCTGTAGCCATATCCACTCCCGCCCTCCGCAACAGGGTGATGGGGTCTGCGGAGCTGCCGCTGGACAGGAATTTCAAATAGTCCTCCACAGCGGGCCGGCCCACCTCCAGAATGCGGCCGGACAGGGCCACAGAGGCGGCAAAGCTGGTGGCGTACTGGTAGACATAGTAGTCATAATAGAAGTGGGGAATTCTCGCCCATTCGGTGCTGATCAGCTCATCGGTGACCACAGCGTCCCCAAAGTACTGACGGTTGATCTCCCCGTACAGCTTGCTCATTCCCTCTGCCGTCAAGCTCTCCCCGGCATCCGCCATCTGGTTGATGCGCAGCTCAAACTCCGCGAATTGGGTTTGACGGTACAGGGTGGCCCGGAACTGCTCCAGGAAGTGGTTTAACAGGTAGGTCCGCGCCCTGGGCTCGGTGGTGGTCTTCAGCAGATACTGCATCAGCAGCGCCTCGTTGCAGGTGGAGGCCACCTCCGCCACAAAGAGCACATAGTCGGAATAGGCCACCGGCTGGGTCTGGCCAGAAAGATAGGAGTGCAGGGCGTGGCCCATCTCATGGGCCAGGGTGAAGACGTCCTCCAGGGTGCCCTGGAAGTTCAGCAGCACATAGGGATGGGGGCGGCTGCCGGCGGAGTACGCGCCGGAACGCTTGCCCTTGTTCTCATAGACGTCCACCCAGCGCTCTTGAAAGCCCTTCTTCAGCAGGGCCACATATTCCTCCCCCAGCGGTGCCAGTCCCTTTAATACCAGCTCCTTGGCCTCCTCATAGGTGACAGTCCATTTTACGTCCTTGACAAAGGAAACATACATGTCATACATGTGCATTTCCTCCAGGCCCAGAACCCTTTTGCGCAGGGCCACATAGCGGTGGAACTGCTCCAAATTGGCGTGGACCGCCTCAATCAGGTTGGTATAAACCTGGGTGGGCACCTCATTGACCATCAGCGAGGCCTCCATGGAGTTCTTAAAATGGCGGGCCTTGGCGTGGAACCGGAGCTGCTTCACCTGACCGGCCAAAGTGGCGGCAAAGGTGTCGATATAGTGCTGATAGGTGTGGTACAGGGACTCGTAGGCAGAGCGGCGCAGGGCGCGGTCCTGGGAGCGCTGCAAGGGGACATAGGTTCCCTGGGTGACCAAATGGGCCTCTCCCCCGCTGTCCACGGCGTCGGGAAAGGTCAGATCCACGTCAGACAGGGCCTCATAAACATTGGCAGACACCATAGCCATTTCATTGGCCATGGCCAGCAGCTTTTCCTCCCCTTCCGATAGGGTGTGGGGCTTCAGAATCCGGATCCGTTGGATGGCAAGGCGATAGTCTTCCAGCCCGGGAACCTGCCGGTAAAAGGCTTCCAGGGTTTCCTCCGGAATAGCCAGGATCTCCGGGGCCTCAAAGGCCCTGGAGGCAAGGTATTCGGTATAAAGGGCCTGTGCCTGGTCAGAGTAGGCCTGATAAGTTCCATTGGTGGTGTCCTCGTCCAGCTTGCGGTTGGCATAGCCGGAAAGCCGCTGAAACTCCAGGGCAAGGGCATCCTCCAGCCGGAGCAGCTCCAGAAGCTGCCGGCCATCCTGGCCCAAGCGACCGCGATAGGCGGCAATCCTGGCAGGGCTGTCCTTCAGTTGGTTTCCAGCCTCCTCCCAGGCCTGGTCAGAGGGATACAAGTGGGTCAGGTCCCAGGTGTTTTCCCGGGGAATCTCAGCGCGCAGACGCTGCTTCTTTTCTGCCATAAATGGCCTCCTTCAATCGCAGATAAAGTTTTGGGAAATTATGGGGGCAGATGCCCTCCTTATGTTGAATCATATGCGGCTATACAGTCTGAAACACGTATCTCGTGGGGGTTATCAGTTGAAAACACCTACAGATCCCGCATCAGCCGGACCGCTACGCCTACAATGCGGGCGGCGCCGGTGGAAAAATTCGCTGCGGGGATCAGGCGGGGTTCATAGTTGGGATTTTCCGGCTGGAGGATCACCATATCCCCCTGGCGGCGGAACCGCTTCAAGGTGGCGTCCTCCTGATTGACTATACAGGCCACGATCTGGCCATTCCGGGCCGAGCTCTGGGGACGGATCATCACCAGATCCCCGTCACAGATGCCGGCGTTTATCATGCTGTCCCCGGAGACCCGGAGATAGAAGCAGCCCTTGTGGGCGGAGTCCGCCGCCGCATAGCCCAGGATTTCCTGGGAGGCCAGGGTGGGGATGCCCGCCTTAATGACCCCCAAAATGGGCAGGACGGTCCGGCTGGGATCCCCGGGCTGCTTGGGGTCCGGCTGAGGCGGTACGTCATAGCCCTGGAGCCAATACAGGTTCACGTTCAATTTCAGGGCCATCTCCATGGCCACCTCCGCCCGAGGCTCTCGCTGGCCCAGCACATAGCGGTTCAGAGTTTGAGGCCGCATGCCCAAAAGCTGGCCAAACTGCTCGTAATTCAGCTCCTTATCCTGCATCACCTGATGCAGCCGCTGCCCAATGGTGGCCACTTTTCGCACTTCCATCCCCCCAAAAAGTCTAACCGATTTCTTTTAATAAATGTATCATAGCACAACCCATAATTAAAAACAATGATTTTTAAAAAAGATGCTTGACTTTATCACCAATCGGTGGTATAGTAGGAACTGTAGTTCGAACATGCGTTCTATCCAAAGGGCTGTTTTGTCAGAAAGGCGGTGGCGCCAAATATTTTTTAGGATTAATATCACCGATTGGTGATGTCTAAACAAAAAAAGAAAGGCATCACTACCGAAGCAGTGATGTCCTGGTGGAGGAGGGTGGATTCGAACCACCGAAGCAAACGCAGCAGATTTACAGTCTGTCCCCTTTGGCCACTCGGGAACTCCTCCTTATGAAGTTGTGGAGCTGGTGGACGGACTTGAACCCCCGGCCTGCTGATTACAAATCAGCTGCTCTACCAGCTGAGCTACACCAGCATTCCAGTACTCAGACGCTCATCGCGTCAACATGGGTTATTATAGCAGCGGACTCGGGGTTTGTCAACAGTTTTTTGAAAAAATTCTCATTTTTTCGGGAGGGGCTTTGAGCTTGAATACGCAATATCAAGACCGGCAGACAGAGCACCCCGCTGGCTTCTGCCAGCTCTGCGGCGGGGATCTGTACGGCTGGGAGTTTGTCTACATTCCGGACGGTGATCCCATCTGTGAGGATTGCCTGGAGGACTACGCAAAGGAACGCTTCGCCCCGGACCGCTGGGTCCTGGACGATTGGATAAGGAGGAATCACAAATGACTATGACTGAACTGGCGGAAGAATATCTGTACAGCGCCCAACTGCTGACTGGCAGGATCGAAGAGCTGCTTGCCTGCCGCCGGGAGGCGACGGAATACACCCAGATTCGGGAGATCAATCTCCGCCTGCAAAAGCTCCGGGCCATCCGCAGGGAGAATCAGGACATTGCGGATCTGCTGCTCCACTACTACGACAAAGGAGGTCACGTCTATGAGGAGTATCGAGTTTGATCTGGGCGCCTGCTGCGATCTGGAAGGGAAGCGCCAGGACGGCAACTTCCGCATGCAGGACGAGGTCCAGGAGGCGCGTTTGCAAAACCGCCAGCAAAAGCTCCGCCGCCGGCTGAACCAGAGCCTCCGGCGGGATCTGACCCCCCGTCAGCGGCAGGTCATGCTGCTATATTACGGAGATCAGTTGACCATGGAGGAGATTGGGCACCGGCTGGGCGTCGGAAGGTCCGCCGTGTGCCGCTGCCTGGCCAGGGCCAGGAAACGGCTGAACTACGCTCTGGAGCCCTATTTGGAGGATTGGACCTGAGTCCCCTTCTCCCTGTTCACAATTACAATGCCCAGGCAAACCAGCACCAGTGCCGCCAGGCTGGACAGGCCGGGGAATCCCTCCCCCAAGAGAACAGAGGACAGGGACACTCCGAAAACAGGGATCAGGAAGTTGTAGACAGACACCTGGCTGACCGGATTGTATTTCAGCAGGCAGGTCCAGATGGAAAATGCCACCGAGGAGATCATCACCATAAAGGCCATCAGCAGGCCCCCCCACCAGCCGGCGTCTGCCAGCCGGCCCCCCATCAGGTAGCCCGCCGCCATCAGAACAAAACCACCAATGGTCAGCTGCCAGCCGGTGACGGCGACGGAGTCCTCCCCTTCAGCCACCAGCTTGGTCAACGACGCGCCAATGGCCAGGGAGGCGGAGGACAGGAGGACGAATCCGTCGCCCAGAAGGGTAAAGGGCTGGGCGGACAGGCTACCGCTCAGGTTGACCAGAAAAACGCCGGCAAAGCCTAACAGACATCCCCCTAGCTTGCGCACTGTCAACCGTTCCTTTGCCCTCCAAATCAGGCTGGCCAAAAGGACAGTAAAAAAGGTGGAGGCGGCATTGAGGATGGAGCCTCGGACGCCGGAGGTGTGGGCCATGCCCACATAGAAAAAGAAATATTGCAGGCCCGTCTGAATCAGTCCCAGGAGGATGATTCCCGGCCAGCGGCGGGCCATGGGCCGGGGGACCCTGCGGCGGGTGATCCCCGCCGCCGGAAGGGTCACCACTCCGGCCAGGAAGAAGCGGATGCCCGCGAACAGGATCTGGCCTGCCACATCTTCTGCACCGATCTCAAATAGGGAGTAGCCGATTTTGACGGCAGGAAAGGCACAGCCCCAGAGGAAGGTGCAGACGGCGGCCATCCAAATGATATTGCGTTTCCGGCGGTAAAATGCGGCAATGTCCATAGCAATTCTCCCTCAAATAGGCAGGGGCGTTTCCGTCCCGGCGTTTTTTATTTTAATTATAGTTTGTTTTTTGAACCAATTCAAGTCCCTCCAATTTCGGAAAAGCTCTACGAATCAAAGTCTCAACAAAAAATCGTTTCTTAGCATCAAGGAGTAAAACAGAGAAAAATGAAGAAAATCAAAGATATCAGATTCATAAATTAAAATAATCAAAATTCATGTTGACATCCGTTTTTCATTGTGTTATAACTACTTATGTTCCCTTCGGAGAGCTCACGCTCTGAAGGAGCATTTCTCTGTTATCAAAGATTTTAGATAAGAAACAAGAAGTATTGGAGGTTCCACTTATGTCCACTTATATGGCAACCAAGGAAAACACTGTCCGTCAGTGGTATATCCTGGACGCAGCCAACAGGCCTCTGGGCAAGACCGCTGTCATCGCCGCCAACATCCTGCGCGGCAAGCTCAAGCCCGAATTCACCCCCAACGTGGATTGCGGCGATTTCGTCATCGTTATCAACTGCGACAAGGCTATCCTCACCGGTAAGAAGGGGGAACAGAAGTTCTATTACAGACATTCCGGTTACGCAGGCGGCCTGAAGGCTACGAAGTATCGCATCCTGATGCAGAACAAGCCCGAGCTGGCTATGAAGCTGGCTGTTAAGCGCATGATGCCTAAGAACAGCCTGTCCGCTACCGCCCTGACCCGTCTGAAGCTCTACAAGAGCTACAACAACGAGCATGCGGCTCAGAAGCCCGTGCCCTACACCGCAGAATAAGGGAGGTAATTGAGAATGTATAAGAGCAAAAAGCCTTATGTATATGGCACCGGCCGCAGAAAGTCCTCTGTTGCCCGCGTCCGTCTGTTCCAGGATGGCACCGGCTCCATCACCATCAATGGCCGTGACATCGACAACTATTTCGGCCTGGAGACCCTGAAGATGATCGTCCGCCAGCCCCTGGAGGCTACCGGCCTCACCGGCAAGGTTGATATCATCGCCAATGTCTCCGGCGGCGGCGTTTCCGGCCAGGCCGGCGCAATCCGCCACGGTGTTTCCCGTGCCCTGTTGCAGGTGGATGCCGAAACCTATCGTCCTATCCTGAAGAAGGCTGGTTTCCTGACCCGTGATCCTCGTATGAAGGAAAGAAAGAAGTACGGTCTGAAAGCCGCAAGACGTGCGCC
>CAYLVH010000064.1:9317-10628 GCA_964387095.1 uncultured Oscillospiraceae bacterium | reverse complement strand
TGAAGCTGTCGTCCAGGGTGCGCCCCCGCATATAGGCCAGGGGGGCCACCTCGATATTCCCCCGCTCCAGGTACTTCTGGTAGGTCTCCGAGCCCAGCATTTCAAACAGCGCGTCATACAGGGGGCGGAGATAGGGGTCCACTTTGCTCTGCAGATCACCGGGCAGGAAGCCCAGGCGCTCTCCGGCCTCCACGGCGGGGCGGGTCAAAATAATGCGGTTGACCTCCTTGTTCCGGAACGCCGCCACCGCCTGGGCCACCGCCAGATAGGTTTTTCCTGTGCCGGCGGGGCCGATGCCCAGGGTCACCAGATGGTTCTTGACGGCGTCCACATATTTCTTCTGGCCCAGGGTCTTGGCCTTGATAGGTTTGCCCTTTGCCGTGACGCAGATCACATCCCGGGCCAGGGAAGTCAGCCTGGCCTCTTCCCCGCTCTTCACAATCTGGAGCACATAGCGGACGTTTTGCTCATTGATCGACTCCCCTTTGGCGGACAGGGACAGCAGCCCCTCTATGGCCTTTACCGCATACATCACGTCCTCCCCGCTGCCGGAGACCTTCAATTCCGAATCCCGGTTCACCACCTGCACGTTCAGCTCGTGCTCGATCAGGCGGATATTCTCGTCGAAGGAGCCGAAGATATTCACCGCTTCCTCCATGCGTTCCAGGCTGATGGACTGTTCTATCATGTATCTAGTCATTTCCTTCCGTAGAGAGTGGAGTCTGAACGCCAATATCCTGGCAGCATTCTGCGTTCAGGGTGACATTCAGCCAGCCGTCCTGCTCCTCCACCTCAAAGGACAGGCCGGTGATGGAGTCATCCTCTCCCAGGCTGTCCTCCAGCCGCCAGAGCAAAAGCTCCTTCAGGGCGCTCTCCGCCTCATCCCGGCTCCGGGCCGTCTCCTCGGTGGTGTACTCCCGGCAGGTGTCTCTCTCCCAGTAAATGGGCAGGGCCAAGCCGCCGGGCAGAACAAGCTGTTTTGTTGTGGTTATTTTATCATATCTATCATAGGAAATTCTACTGTTTTCATAAATTTTAAAGGTATATCCGAAGAGGATCAGCCTGCTGCGCCGGGTTTCCGCCCCGGTGTAACACTTCACCTCCTGGCTCAGGGGAATGGACGCGCTGAGGCTCTTCCAGGTCCTGGCCCAGATTTTTCCCACAGATCCCACCTGGCCGGAGTATATCACCTCTTCTGTCTCCGGATGGGTATAGGTGATCTGGCCGGAGACTAAAAGATCCCCCTTGGCCACCACATCCCCCACCTCCACCTGGCCCACCCCGGACCAGATCTCCACCCGGACGATGATC
>CAYLVH010000064.1:0-9217 GCA_964387095.1 uncultured Oscillospiraceae bacterium | reverse complement strand
CCCGGACGATGATCTCCGCCCGGATTCCATGAAGGTTCACCGCCATATAGCTGAGCCGCTCGTCTTGCAGCAGCACCCGATGGGTGATATCCCGGGCGGTGATCCACGGCCCAAAGGAGCCGATATGCAGCCCCGCATTGTTCAGCTCCTGCAAGATCTCCGAGGTGGGTACGGTCTCGTTGCCGGTGACGTCAATGACCAGCACCACCCGGGACAGGACCGCCACCGCCAGGATGGCCAGGAACAGCCCGGTCAGAAATCCGTACCTCCGCCGGAATTTCAGTAGGAAGTCCGGCAGTCCCCGGTATTCCTCCACGGTCCCCTGGCAAAGGGCCTTGGCCGCCAGCTCCCGGGCCTGCTTCAGCTTGCTCCTGGGAACCCGCAGGAGTAGGGTCTCCTCATCCTCCCAGCGGACGTGCCAAAAGGTCACCCCGTTGGCGCCGCAGATGTTCAAAAACCGCTCCGGGAACGGCCCGGTGATGCGGAGGGTCACATTCCCCCGCAGGAAATTTGTCCATTCCTTCATTCCACTTCCAACCTCCTGATATCCCCGGTGATCAGAAGCTCATCCCCATTCATAGCCCGAAGCTCCAGGTTCTCCCCGCTGACGCGGACCAGCAGCTTTCCGCCGCTGATGTGGATCTCCTCTGTTCCGTAGGCCAGGATGCCCCGGTGGTGGATCATGCGGAACTCCGAATTGCCCACCAGCTCCAGCTTAGACGTTCCCGCCAGCTGATCCGCCGGCAGGTCGAAGAGCTCCGCTGTCCGTTCCAGAAAGGCTTTCTTCTCCTTTTTCTCCACAGGGCACCACCTCCGCAAAAGTCTATTCACAGGTGGTTGTCCATTATGCAGACGGGCTTGCCGGGAGGAACACCCTTTTCCATATAGTAGGTTTATCTCACGGGAGAATCACTCCGCCAAATTTTCTTGGGACAGGCAATTCTCCCTTTTCTCCGCATAGAGTTTTCCTGGACGACCGGTCCCTGGGAGGTATTATATGGGTAAGTGGAAAAGCAGAGGAATCTGGCTTCTGGTTCTAGGAGTAGGGTTGGGCCTGGTGCTCTTTCCCGCGGAGGTTACTGACGCGGCCAAGGGCGCCATCCAGCAATGTCTGGAGCTGATCATCCCCTCCCTCTTCCCCTTTCTGGTTCTGTCCTCCCTGGTCATTTCCCTGGGCGGCGGGGAGGTTTTGGGGCGCTGGCTAAGCCCCCTGATGGGGCCGCTGTTCCGGGTCAGCGGCTGCGGTGCCACCGCCCTGATCCTGGGGCTGGTGGGGGGCTATCCCGTGGGCGCCCGGACCGGCCGGGAACTCTACGATGAAGGGCTGTGCTCCCGGGAGGACTGCAATCAGCTGCTCCTCTTCTGCAACAACTGCGGCCCAGCCTTCCTGCTGAGCACCGCCGGCGTCGCCGTCCTGGGCAGCCCCCGGGCGGGGTGGCTGCTGTGGCTGGGACACTGCATCGCCGCCTTCGGGGTGGAAATCCTGTTCCGTTTCTTTGTAAAAAGCGACGGCGCCTCACGCCCTCCCGTGACAAGGCCCCGCCCTTCAATGCCCTCCGCCCTGATCTCCGCCATCACTGGCGGGGCCAAGTCCGCCCTTCAGCTCAGCGCCTTCGTGGTCGCCTTTGCCATCCTCATCCGGCTGCTCACCGTGAGCCGGATCCTGGTTTCCGCCGCCACGCTACTCCACCTCCTTCTGGCCCCGCTGGGCTTCTCCCTGTCCGGCTGCACCACCCTCCTCACCGGCGGGCTGGAAATGGTCAGGGGCGTCCTCTCCCTCTCCGGCCAATCCCCCACCCCCGCCATCCTGGGGTTGGCGGCGTTTCTCCTGGCCTGGGGCGGGTTTTCCGTCCACTGCCAGACCCTGGCCGTTCTGGAGGGCTCGGGCCTGTCCTTTTCCCGCTACCTGCTGGGGAAGCTGTGCCATGGTCTGTTGGCCGCCCTGGTCACCTACGGGCTGGCCCTGGTCTTCCCCCAGCAGCCGGAGATTGTCACCGTCTCCTATACCGCCCCGGCGGCAAATTACCTGCTGCCCATCCTGGTGGGCTCCGCCTGGCTTGTCATCCTTGGACTTTGCCTGCTGTTGCGAAAAAAAGGTGGAAATATCTCCGCCAATCCGTTATAATGGGAAAAACCACGGAAGGGAGGAGACCGCCATGCTGTTTCGCAAGGATATTGAGCCCCGCTGCGCCTACTGTCAGCATGCACAGCGCCTTTCCCAGGAGCAGATGACCTGCCTGAAAAAGGGCATCGTCAGCACCGGGAATCACTGCCGGAAGTTCTCCTATGATCCGCTGAAACGGGTTCCCCCAAAGCCCCCGGCGCTGAATACCAGCCGCCTGAAGGATGAGGATTTCTCCCTGTAAAGCAACGGACAGCCGCCGCCTCGTTTCTCCGTCGGGGCGGCGGTTTGCTTGCCATATTCCGTTCAGGGCCGGGCACGGAATCCCCCCGGCTGAATATCCTGTATATGGAATCCCCGCTGTCAATCACAGCTTTCATTTCTACGTATGATTTCTTCGATCTTGCTATTGAAAAGCAAATCCCCCCTGTGCTAAAATAGCCGGGACAGCTTTCCAGGCGTCAATATTTAGAAAGGAATGTATGTTGATTCATACAGCTGGGCCATGAATAGAGAGAAGATACAGCAGACCTTTGAGCAGCACAAGGCGTTCCGAATTCTGACGGAATACCTCATTCTCACCATCTCCACGCTGATTATGGTGGTTGGCGTATACCTTTTTAAGTTCCCCAACAACTTCTGCTTCGGCGGCGTCACCGGCATCGCAGTGATCCTCAGTGCCCTGGGCGCCTACAGCCCCAGCGCCTGGACCTTCATCATCAACATCGCACTGTTGATCCTGGGCTTTCTCTTCCTGGGCCGGAGCTTTGGCATCAAGACGGTTTACGTCAGCCTCCTGACCTCCTTCGGGCTTAGCGCCGCAGAGAAGCTATTTCCCATGGACGCGTCCCTGACCAGTGAGCCTGTTCTGGAGCTGGCCTTTGCCGTCGTCCTTCCCGCACTCAGCTCCTCCATCCTCTTCAACATAGGCGCTTCCGGCGGCGGGACGGACATCGTGGCCATGATCCTGCAAAAACACGCCAGCTTCAACATCGGCATGGCGCTGTTGCTGGTGGACCTGTTCATCACCTTTGCCGCCTGCTTCGTCTTCGACATCCAGACCGGCCTGTTCTCCTTCGCCGGACTATTGGCCAAATCCC
Organism: uncultured Oscillospiraceae bacterium; assembly: GCA_964387095.1. Taxonomy (GTDB): domain Bacteria; phylum Bacillota; class Clostridia; order Oscillospirales; family Oscillospiraceae; genus JAJQBJ01. Next base: position 5,995 of record CAYLVH010000064.1, on the reverse strand, counting down.
TGGTCATCGACACCGCCATTGAGAACATCAACCTGTGCAAGTACTTTACCATTGTCTGCGATGATCCCCAGCCCATCTGCGACTTCATTATCCATCAGTTGCACCGCAGCGCCACCGTCTATAAGGCCGAGGGCGCCTATCAGCACCAGGAGCGCGCCATTATCCTGACGGTTATGAAACGCCGCCAGGCCGTGCTGCTCCGCAACTTCGTCCGCAGACAGGAGCCCACCGCCTTTATCACCATCACCAACAGCAGTGAAATCATCGGCAAGGGCTTCCGGGGCTTTAACTGATGAATTGATCTTCTTTTTGGATCACTCTCCGCAAGCATATTTCTGGAAAGTAGGTTTTTCGACAGGCTGAGGCCCACTGCAATGCAGCGGGCCTCTCTTATATTCGTTATTCTGTTATGTTCGTTTTACCTGAGATCAGAAGTACTTGCGGACACCCTCGGTAGCCAGCTCCGCATCGGCGGAGATGGTCACGGTGAACTTGATGTTGTTCTGCTCAGAGAAACGATTCAGCCAGTCCAGGAACTCTTCAACCTCCTGATTGTTGTCACTGGGTACAACCTTGCACAGGGAATCAATGAAGATGTGGGTAATATCATAGTTGCCGGCGTATAGGCCAGAGATAACGCCCTTTAGGAATTCAAAGTTGCCAATATCATAGTCGCTTGCTTCCACCAGACGAATCGTATAATGAATATCATAGGTCAGCTTACGGTTCCGTTCAATGCAAACCACATTGCCGTGCTCGTTTTCGATGGCAGTGTTGATCAGTTCGATCATCTGCTTGGTTTTGCCAGAGCCTTTCTTGCCCATAATGACTCTAACCATTTTGATCACTCCTTTATAACATAAAGCTGATGCTTTACTAATGTATACACTTTACCATATTCCGCCCCATATTTCAACCGGTTTCTGTTGATTTTTTCTACTGGGGCTAAACGCCGTTTTCCTCAATTTTCCCCACATTACAGGCGGGAAATCAGCTGCTCCCGGAGGTCCTCATAGCCGGGCTTGCCCAGCAGGGCAAACATATTCTTCTTATAGGCCTCGACGCCGGGCTGGTTGAAGGGATTCACTCCCAGGACATAGCCGGAGATGCCGCAGGCCAGCTCAAAGAAGTAGATCAGCTGTCCCACAGTGGTCTCATTGATCTCCTCCGCATCCACCAGCACGTTGGGTACGCCGCCATCCACATGGGCCAGGCGGGTGCCCCGGAGGGCCTGCTCTGCCACGAAGGACAGGGGCTTACCTGCCAGGAAATTCAGGCCGTCCACATTCTCCTGGTCAGAGCCGATGGTGATGACGCCCCGGGGCTTGTCGTAGCGGACCACGGTCTCGAACATGATGCGCTCACCTTCTTGGATATACTGACCCATGGAGTGCAGGTCGGCGGTGAACTCCACGCTGGCGGGGAACAGGCCCTTGCCGTCCTTGCCCTCGCTCTCGCCGTAGAGCTGCTTCCACCACTCGCTCATAAAGCGGAAGGCAGGCTCGTAGCAGCACAGCAGCTCCACTTTTCTCCCCTTCTCATACAGGGCATTGCGGGCTGCCACATACTTCCACACCGGGTTGTCCATGGACCGGTCAGCCAGGAACGCCTCCATGGCGGAAGCCGCGCCCCCCATCAGGGCGTCGATAGCAATGCCGGAGACCGCGATGGGCAGCAGGCCCACGGCGGTCAGGACGGAGTATCGGCCGCCAATATCGTCCGGCACCACGAAGGTCTCATAGCCCTGGGCGTCGGCCATGGACTTCAGGGCGCCCTTGGATTTGTCGGTGGTGGCATAGATGCGCTTGGCGGCCTCCTCCTTGCCGTACTTCTCCTCCAGCTTGGCCCGGAACAGGCGGAAGGCCACTGCGGGCTCTGTGGTAGTGCCGGACTTGGAGATCACATTGATGGAAAAGTCCCGGTCCCCCACCAGCTCCATGACCTCCAGCACCGCGTCCGTGGACAGGGTGTTGCCGGCAAAGAAAATGTCCGGGGTATCCTTCTTTTTCAGATTGTAGTTGGGGGACTTCAGCAGGTCCACCACCGCCCTGGTCCCCAAATAGGAGCCGCCGATGCCGATGACCACCAAAGCCTCAGAATCGGACTGGATCTTTTTTGCCGCAGCCTTGATGCGGGCAAACTCCTCCTTGTCATAGTCCCGGGGCAGGTTCACCCAACCAATAAAGTCATTGCCGGCTCCGGTGCCATTGACCAAGGTCTCATGGGCAGCGGCCACCCGGGGCTCCATGGCGGACAGCTCCTGGGCAGACACAAACCGGGAAATTGCGGACAGGTCAATTTTCAGCATAATTGTTTTACCTCCATTGTGCAAACTTATCTATTAAATTGTTCATTCCTCCTGAATTTAGTACTCACATTGTACCATATTTTCCGAATTTTCCGAGAAAAGAAAGCGGTTTTTCAGATGATCCGGTGGAGCGCATCGCGCACCTCCGGTTTTTTCTATTTTATCACACGCATTACGCTTTGACCATCCTCATTTTCTCCCAGAGCCTGCCAAACATGGTGCGGAAAGTCAGCTCGGGCACCGCTTCCTGGGCGGTCAGGGTCAGCCTCTGGCACTCCTCCTCCCCCACGAAAACCACCAGGGTCCCCACCGGGTCGCCGGCCTCCACCGGGGCCATCACCTCCGGCTCCATCTCCAGGGAGGTGGATACCGTCCCCGCCTGGGACTTGGGCAGGAGCAGGGTATGGCTCCCCGCCAGCACGGACTGCACGTTATCCACCTCGCCGCCCCGGACCGTCACCGGTGGCAGGGCCTGATCCGGCGTGATCTCCACCACGGCGTAATTGGCAAAGCCATAGTCCAGCAGCTGAGTGGCGGTGGAAAATCGCCCGGCAGAGGTGGACGCTCCCATCACCGTGGCAATGAGCCCCATGCCGTCCCGCTCCGCAGTGGCGGAAAGACAGTACATGGCTCCATTGGTATAGCCGGTCTTCAGGCCGGTGATGCCAGTATAGGTTTTAATCAGCTTGTTGGTGTTGGAGAGGACAAACTCCCCGTCCCGCACCGAGTCCATCCAAATGGTGGTGTAATTCTGAATCCGGCTGTGCGTCATCAGCTCCCGGCTCATCAGGGCGATGTCATAGGCGCTGGTCAAATGCCCCTCCGCCGGAAGCCCATTGCAGTTGACAAAGTGGGTGTCCTCCATGCCCAGGGCCGCCGCCTTCTTGTTCATGGCGTCCACAAAGGCGGTCTCGCTGCCGCAGACATATTCCGCCAGGGCCACCGCCGCGTCGTTGGCGGACACCACCGCCACCGACTTCAGCAGGTCGTCTACCGTCATAACCTCCCCCGGTTCCAGGTAAATCTGGGAGCCGCCCATGCCGGCTGCATACTCCGAGGTGGTCACCTCATCCTCCGGGGAGATTTGGCCGCTGTCCAGGGCCTCCACCACCAGCAGCATGGTCATGACTTTCGTCACCGAGGCCGGCTCCAGCTGCTCATGGATGTTCTCCCCCACCAGGACCTCCCCCGTCTCCTGCTCCATCAGGACATAGGATCGGGCATCCGTTTCCACCACCGCAGAGCCTTCCTCCGCCTGTACCGGCAGGATACTCAACACCAGCAGCGCCGCCGTCAGCGCCCCCGCAATTTCCTTCCGCATTGTGACTCCTCCCCCATTTTCATTTCTGCTCCCAGTTTATGGGCGAAGGACAAATTTATGCAGAGAAATCGGACAGCGCTTTCGCGCCGCCCGTCAGAACCCTCCTGTTCAGTTCAGCTTTGCCAGAGTGTGGTTGGAGTACGCCTCGTCGCCGGTCACTTCCCGGATCACCGTTAAAAAGTCCGGAAGCTCCACCGGCGCCCCCTCCTCGGACAGCTCAATCTCCAGGATGGCCCGGTCCTTCCAGAAGGGGTACACGTCGATTTCAAAATACTGGCTCCGCCAGGTCAGACAGTAGCGGGTCTTGTAGATGGGCCGGTAATCCGGGTCCGCCTTCATCAGCAGGGCCAGATACTCCTCCTGGCTCAGTCGCTCCTCAATCTCCCGGCGCTTCAGGGCCGAGACCCGCTTCTTGACGGTCTTAAAGTAGCTGTAGCTGCCGTCACAGCCCCGCTGCCGCACCCGGGTTTCCTCACTGTCCGGGTCCAGCAGATAGGTCTGCATAATATCCACCTTCCGGCAGTTGGGCAACCCCTCCAGCATGGCCAGATCCGGATACCGGATCAGAAACTTTCGCTCCAGTTCCACAGGTTCCGGCTCCCCTAGAAAGAAGGTGATCTCCCGGATCAGACGGCGCATCTTCTCCTCAAAACCCGTGGCGTTGTCAATGACCCGCAGGTGAGGGTGCCCCGTCCAGGCGGCCATCAGCTTGTCATCCAGGGCCGCGGCCTCTTCCAGTGTCTCCCTTCGGGCCGTGTTGTTGCTGAGGGTGTAGAACTCCTCCGCCCCCTTGGCGGCGCTGGCCAGGTGAAACACCGCGTCATAGTTGTCCCGAAGCTCCACTTCGGATTTCCCCAGTTCCTGAAGGATCTCCCGGAATTCCTCCCCGGTCATATAGGGCACATTATCCATCAGCCCCCGGTCGCAGACGATCAGAACCTTCTCCGCCTTCATCCGCCGGGCTGCCTGCTGGTAAATCTCCTCCTTAGCCAACTGCATCCTCATCTGGCAGCGCTGATACTCCCCATTGGTGCGGCAGGTCCAGGGGCTGATCCCCCCGGAGATCAGCTCGGTGGCCACCTCCGAGAGAAGGAGCACCGCATACCCCTGCTCCGTAAAGGCCTCCTGAATCCAGCACACAGCCGTGGTCTTGCCCCCGCAGGGGCCTCCGGTGATAACGATCTTATGGATCACAGGTGTCTGTGGCATAGTCACTCCTCCCTTCGATTCATTTCCCCAATCTTCCCCTTCAGTATATCACAGATTTACCCATCGGGAAATGAAAGTTTTCCGTCGAAAAATTTTTAGCACTCCAAGGCTGGGAGTGCTAAAAATTAACGCTATATACACGTTTCATTCATAATTTGTTCATATTTTCCCCCTATACTGAGGACAAAAGAAGGGAGAAACTCTCCCATGACAACAAACAAAGGAGGTTGTGTTTTATGAATCCTCAAAAGTATACCCAAAAGACGTTAGAGGCCATACAACAGGCCCAGTCTCTCACCACAGAATATTCCCATCAAACCATTGAGCAGCTTCATCTTCTGCTGGCCCTGCTCCAGCAGGAGAACGGCCTAATCCCCCAGCTGATCTCCGCCATGGGCCCCGCCCCGGAGTCCCTGGAGGCCGCCGTTGAGGCAGAGCTGCGGAAGCTGCCCTCCGTCACCGGCTCAGGCCGGGAATCCGGCAAGCTGTATATCTCCAACGGGGTTGACAAGGCCCTGAACCAGGCGGAGCAGATCGCCGCCAGCATGAAGGACGAATATGTCTCCGTGGAGCATCTGCTTCTGGCCCTGATCGAGACCGCCGAGCCAGCCCTTCGGTCGCTGTTTCGCACCTACAACATCACCAAGGAGCAGATGCTCCAGGCCCTGAGCCAAATCCGGGGCAACCAGTCCGTCACCTCTGACAACCCGGAGGAGACCTACAACGCCCTGAAAAAGTACGGCACCGACCTGGTGGAGCGGGCCAGGAGCCAAAAGCTGGACCCGGTCATCGGCCGTGACGATGAAATCCGCAACGTCATCCGAATCCTCTCCCGCAAGACCAAGAACAACCCCGTCCTCATCGGTGAACCCGGCGTGGGCAAGACCGCCATTGCCGAGGGCCTGGCCCAGCGCATTGTCCGGGGCGACGTGCCCAAGAACCTGATGGATAAGACCATTTTCTCCCTGGACATGGGCAGTCTGGTGGCCGGTGCCAAGTACCGGGGCGAGTTTGAAGAGCGGCTGAAAGCCGTCCTCAACGAGGTGAAAAAGTCCGAGGGCAAGATCATCCTCTTCATTGATGAGCTGCACACCATCGTGGGTGCCGGCAAAACCGAAGGCTCCATGGACGCGGGCAATCTGCTGAAGCCCATGCTG
>CAYLVH010000063.1:0-10747 GCA_964387095.1 uncultured Oscillospiraceae bacterium | reverse complement strand
CCGGCGTTGTGGAGGCATCTTGACTTTAGCACTGGAAAGTGCTACAATGAGCCGCAAGGGATCAGGCGGCGGTCAACGGGGCCAAGGTCCTGCGCCGGGAATGATAGATGGGAGATAAAACTGCTATGAAAACAATTGTACTGGTGGGCTTGGGCCTGATCGGCGGCTCCATGGCCTGGGCGCTGAGGGGCTTTGAGGATTATGAGATTGTGGGGGTTGTGCGCCGCCGGGAGACGGCTGACTATGCCCTGGAGCACGGCATCTGTGACCGGGTGACGATGGATACGGAGGCCGCCCTCAGGGAGGCGGACGTCACCTTCCTGTGCATGAACCCCAACGGAATCATTGACCATCTGAAAAGGTACAAGGATGTATTCAAGCCCGGATCCCTGGTGACGGATGTCTGCGGCATCAAGACCGCCATTATGAAGGGGGCTGAGGTGCTGCCGGAGGGGGTGGACTTTATTGGCTGCCATCCCATGGCGGGCCGGGAAAATTCCGGCATTGAGTACTGCGAGAAGGAGATGTTTTACGGCGCCCACTTCCTGCTGACGCCCAGGGAGACCAGCTCCCAGGAGCACATTGACCTGATGGAGCGCATCGGGCATTTTGCGGGCTGCCGGGACGTTGTCAAGACGACCCCGGAGAACCACGATGATATCATCGCTTATACCAGTCAGATTATGCACATCATGGCGGTGTCCATCTGCGATGATCCGCTGCTGTTTAAGTGCGGCGGGTTTGAGGGCAATTCCTTCCGGGACGTGACCCGGGTGGCGGCCCTGGATGTGGAGCTGTGGACAGAGCTGTTTCACCTGAATTCCAAGGCCCTCTGCCGAATCATTGACCGGCTGGAGACCACCCTGCGCCAGTACCGCCAGGCCATTGAGCTGGAGGATACGGAGCGCCTTCAGGAGCGGCTGACCTATGATTCCAACCGCAAGCGCAGAATGAACGAGCAATATCCCCTCATGCTGCTGAAGTAAAGCAGATACATAAAACGGCTGTGAAACCCAGCCCGAAGAAAATCGGTGAGCCTCCCGAAAGAAACTCACCGATCTTTTATTTGTGATATTAGAGGGATGTTTTCCCTCCCTTATGGGTTTGCGGGAGATCTTTTACTCCACCGTTTTCAGGGATTCCACCATGTCGATGCGGCTCAGCTTTCGGCCGGCAACCAGGTTCACCAGCAGGGCGAAGAACAGGGTCAGCACAACTGCAAGCACATAACTCAGGATATGGGCCGAGCGGCCGAACATCACCAGTTCAACCTCGACTGTGGTAATCAGGTAGGCGTGGAAGTATTTGCCCAGGATTACGCCCAGGATCACGCCGATCACCGTCAGCACCAGATTTTCCCGGAACACATAGTCCCGCATCTCCTTGTCCCGGAAGCCCAGAACCCGGAGGGTGGCCAGCTCCCGCGTGCGCTCGGTGATATTGATGCTGGACAGGTTGTAGAGCACCACGAAGGCCAGCGCCGCAGCGGCGGCAATGATGATAATGACCGCGGGATAAACCCCGTTCAGCTGGTTGCGGATCGTATCCATGGAATCGGAGAGGTAGTAGATACCGGAAACCGCATCCAGCTCCAGCAGCTTTCCGCCAAGGGACTCTAGGTCCGCCGATTCATCATAGGTCATCAGGATCTCGTTGCTTTCGGCATATTTGCCAAACACCGCTTCATAGTAGTCTTCGGTGAAGAAAATGTAGTGCTGCACATAGTTTTCCACAATCCCGGATATGGTCACAGTTCCCCGGTCGTCCCCTGCCACAATGGTGACGGTGTCACCCACGCCTACGCCCAGCAGGTCGGCGGTTTTCTCGGAGATCAGTGCGCCGTCATTGCTCATGGACACCGGTTCCTGTGTCTTTCGGTCCCGGAAATGCCAGAAGCCCTCCAGATCCTCTGGCTCCTCCACCACCAGCATATTGCCGTCCAGGGAGTAGCTGCTGCTCTCCAGGGATACCGTGGTCAGATAGACGAGGGCATACTGCTCCGGCCCGTCCTCCCCGTCCAGCTCTGCGTAAATGGCGGCGGTTTCCGATTCGTCCGCGTCCTCATTCAGGTATGCGATGGCGGAATAGACGCTGATATCCTCAAACTGCAGGTCCAGGACATCCATAATGGAATCCCGCAGACCAAAGCCGGTGACCATCAGTGCGGTACAGCCCGCAATGCCGATGACTGTCATCCAGAACCGCTTCTGATAGCGGAACAGGTTCCGGGCGGTGACCTTCTTGGTGAAGGACATCCGCTTCCAGAGGAAGGGCAGATATTCCAGCCAGACCCGTTTGCCCGGCTCCGGGGCTTTGGGGCGCATCAGGGCGGCGGGGGTGGAGCGCAGGGCTGTCAGCGCCGCCACCAGCACCGCCACCGTGCAGCAGAAGACTGCCGCGCCCACGCAGACCAGGGCAGTGGGCCAGGAGAATGTCAGCACCACGCCGGGATAGTTGTACATGACCTTCCAGCAGGAGACGATGACCCACGGGATGCCGATGCCGCCGAAGATCAGGCCGATGCCGCTGCCAATCAGCGAGGCCAGCAGGCCGTAACCCACATACTTCCGGGCGATGTCCGGCTTGGAGTAGCCCAGGGCCTTCAGGCCGCCGATCTGCACCCGCTGTTCCTCCACCATGCGGGTCATGCCGGTCAGGCAGACCAGTGCGGCCACAAGGAAGAACACCGTGGGGAACAGCATTGCCAGATTGCCCATCCGGGCGGCATCCTGCTGATAGCTGGCAAACCCGGTGTTGGCAGTGCGGTCCAGGATGTACCACTGGGCGTCGCTGATGCTGTCTATCTCCTCCTGGCCGTTTTCCAGCTCCGCCCGGGCGTCGGCCAGCTCCTGGTCGGCCTCCGCCTTGGCGTCGTTGTACTCCGCCAGGCCATCCTCATAGCTCTGCTCCCCGTCAATCAGCTCCGTATAGGCGTCGGCCAACTCCTGCTCCCCGTCAGTGATCTGCTGGCGGGCATCGTCCAGCTCCTGCTGGCCGTCATAATAATCCTGCCAGCCGCTATCCAGCAGGGTGCGGGCGTCTGCCAATTCTTGTTGGGCGCTGTCCAGCTGAGCCCGGAAGCTGTTCAGCTGAGCTTTGCTGGCTTCCAGTATCGCGCCGTTTTCGTCCAGCTGGGCCTGTCCGTCCGCAAGAGCGGCTGCGGCGGCGTCCAAGGTGGCCTTGGTTTCATCCAGCTGGGCTCGGGATGCTTCCAGCGTGGCTTTGGTCTCATCCAGTTGGGCCCGGGAGGCGTCCAAGATGGCTTTCGTTTCCTCCAGCTGGGCCCGGGAGGCGTCCAGGGCGGCCTTCTCTGCATCCAATTGCGCTTTTGTTTGGTCCAGCTGCGCCTGGGCGTCGGCCAGCATGGCATCCACGGCTTCCTCCGAATAGCCCATGGCAAGAAGCTGCTGCCGCCGGGCGTCCAGGGCGGCTTTGCCCGCCTCATATTGGGCCAGGCCGTCCTGGTATGCCGCCAGACCTTGGGCATACTGCTCTTCCCCCGCCTCATATTGGGCCAGGCCGCTGGCATACTGCTCTTCCCCCGCCTCATATTGAGCCAGGCCGTCCTGGTATGCCGCCTCGCCGGCTTCATATTGGGCCAGGCCATCCTCATAGCTGGCCTGCTGGGCCTGGAAGGCGGAAAGCGCCTCCTGATAGGCTTGATAGCCGCTTTGATATTGGCTTAACCCGTCCGCGTATTGGGATTCGCCCTCCTGATAGGAGGCGGCGCCGTCGGAATAGGATTTCTCGCTGTCGTTCAGGGTCTGCGCCGCGTCAGACAGCTCCTTTTCCCCGTCCTCCACCTGCTTCTGTGCATCTGCGATCTCCTGCTGACCGTCGTAATACTCCTGCCAGCCGTCGTCCAGTTCCTGCCTGGCGTCCGTCAGTTCCTGCCTGGCGTCAGCCAGCTCGGTTTCCGCCTCCGCTTCAGCGTCGTAATACTCCTGCCAACCATCGTCCAGCTCCTGCCGGGCGTCCTGGCGGAGCTGCGCCGCTCTGGCCTGTTCCCGCTCCCCCTGAATGGCCTCCAGCCGCTCCATGTAGGCTTCAATGCAGTCCTCATATTCATCGCTGTAGGCGTTCAGCTTCTCCGCGCCGCTCACCAAAATGTAGAGGTCGGTATAGTAATCCAAGTCAAAGGCGCAGGAGGCCACGGTGATGATGGAGGAAACAGTGCCGTTGCCCAACGTGGACGTGCCTCTGGACAGGGAAACATAGAGGGGGCTTTCGCCGCTCCCCACAATGGTGAAGGTGGTTTCCTTCAATGCACCCTCATAGGTGCCTGTTCCCGTGTTCAGGGTGATGGTGTCGCCAATTTCAATGCCCAAGGCCGTCAGCAGGCTCTTCTCCACCAGACATTCGTTTTCCCCTTCTGGCAGGCGGCCTGCTGTGAGGGCAGGGACATTCAGGCTGTCCGCCCCATCCGTGCTGATCACCTTGACGGTGAGGGTGTCCTGGCCGCTGCCGCCGGAGGCCAGCGCGTCAGCCGTATAAGCGCCCTCCGCCACCTGCGTGCCCTCCACCTCCTGGACGGCGGCGACGTCCTCGTCGGTGAGCCCCAGGGTGGAGAGGATATGTACATCCATCAGCCGCTGGTTGTCCAGATAGGAGTCCATGGAGGCCTCCATATCCGGCGCGGCCATGCGCAGGCCAAAGAGGAAGCCCACGGCAATCACGACCAGCAGAAGGATGGAGATAAATCTGCTGCTGGTTTTTCGGATCTCCCGCAGGAGATCCAGATTCAGTGCTCGTTTTGTCATGGCATCACCACTCAATCTCATCCACTGAGGTGGGACAGGGATTCAGGACGATATCATCCACCCGGCCGTTTTTGATGCGGATGACCCGGTCCGCCATGGGCGTCAGGGCCGAGTTGTGGGTGATGACCACCACCGTCATGCCGTGGGCGCGGCAGGTGTCCTGTAGCAGCTTTAAGATCTGCTTGCCGGTAATGTAATCCAGGGCGCCGGTGGGCTCGTCGCAGAGCAGGAGCTTGGGATTCTTCGCCAGCGCCCTTGCAATGGCCACCCGCTGCTGCTCACCCCCGGAGAGCTGGGCGGGGAAGTTCCCCATGCGCTCCTCCAATCCCACCCGCTTCACCATCTCCGCGGCGGGAAGCGGATCCCGACAGATCTGGGCGGCCAGCTCTACGTTTTCCAGCGCGGTCAGGTTCTGCACCAGATTGTAGAACTGAAAGACAAAGCCGATGTCATGGCGGCGGTATTCCGTCAGCTGATGGTTGTTGCAGCCGCTGACCTTCTGCCCGTCCACGATGATGTCCCCTCCGGTGCAACTGTCCATGCCGCCCAGCAGGTTCAACACGGTGGTTTTGCCTGCCCCGGAGGGGCCGACAATGATGACAAACTCGCCCTTTTCAATCGTGAATGAAATATCTGCCACAGCCGTGATTTGTACTTCACCCATCTGATAAACTTTGGATACATGGTTCAATTCGATGTAGGACATATCCATCCCTCCCGCAGCCGATATTCAAAGAAATGTGATGTAGGAAACGTTTCCGAAAAGGACGCGCTTAGGCGTAATTTCTCACAGTTATTATAATATTTCACATTTATTATCAAAAGTTTGCCAAATTGTTACTATAATGTGAACAAAACGACGTTATGGTTTTTGGCTTGACTCGGATGATTTCACCAAATCCTCCACAAGTCGGATGACCTCGTAGATGAGGCCGTCACAGTGAGCCTTCCGGACAAAGTTCCCCTTTTCCTTGCCGATTTTCAGCAGTTCAGGACAGTTGAAGGCGGTGTGCCGCTCCTTGAATTGCCGGGTCAGGCTGCGAGCCGCATCGTCGCCGGCGCCCATCATGCCCAGGGCCATCAGGCCGCCGATCATTGCGCCGCAGGCAGAGCCGATCTTCATGCCGGCGCCGAAGCTCGCCCCCAGCTTGTAGGCCTGCTCTTGGGTGATGCCGCATTCCCGGGTGAAGGCCGCCAGGACGCTCTGGCAGCAGTTCCAGTGTATGTCGGTCTTGGACCGCAGGGTCGTTACATATTCCGCTTTTGTCATAACAGGTATACCCTTTTCTAGTTAAATATATCAGGATTTTCCTCAAAGAGCGCCAGCACCTTTTGGCGGATGGGGCTGTGCTCCGGCTGCTCCAGCGCCGGGTCCCGGGCCAGGATCTTCCGGGCGGCGTCCCGGGCGTCTTTCAGCACCCGGGTGTCCCCGGCGAGATCGGCCACCTTCAATTGGGGCAGGCCGTGCTGCCGGGAGCCAAAGAAATCCCCCGGCCCCCGGAGTTTCAAATCCTCCTGGGAGATTTGAAAGCCATCGTTGGAGGCGCAGAGCACCTTGAGCCGCTGGGTTGCCTCCTGGTTGTTGGCGTCGGAGACCAGCACACAGTAGCTTTTCGCGCTGCCCCGGCCCACCCGGCCCCGCAGCTGGTGCAGCTGGGAGAGGCCGAACCGCTCCGCGTTCTCCACGATCATCAAGGTGGCGTTGGGCACGTCTACACCCACCTCGATGACGGATGTGGAAACCAGAATGTCCAATTCTCCGGCCGCGAAAGCGGCCATGACCCGCTCCCTGTCTTTGGATTCCATTTTACCATGAACCAGGTCCACGCGCAAGTCAGGGAAGATCCTGGCCTGCAGCTCTTTGCAGTGTTCCGTGACGGATTTCAGCTCTGGCCCGCTGTAGGCCGTGGTGGGACCGGCCCGGGGGGGTTCTTCTATGGAGGGGCAGACGATGTAGACCTGGTGTCCCTCCTCCACCTGTTTGCGGACAAAGCCGTACATGCGCTGGCGCTTATCCGTGTGAACCCGGAAGGTGTCCACCGGCTGACGGCCGGGGGGCAGCTCGTCAATGGTGGAGACGTCCAGGTCCCCGTAGATCATCAGGGCCAGCGTCCGGGGAATGGGGGTGGCAGACATGACCAGCACGTGGGGGTGGAGGCCCTTTCCCGTCAGCGCGGCCCGTTGGTTGACCCCGAAGCGGTGCTGCTCGTCGGTGATGACCAGGCCCAATGCGGAAAACGTCACGGGATCCGAGATCAACGCGTGGGTGCCGATCAGCAGGTCCACCATTCCCAACTGAAGCCGCTCATTCAGGTCCCGGCGCTCTTTGGACTTGGTGCTGCCCGTCAGCAAGGCAACCCGGATGCCCGCCGGTTCCAGCAGGCCGGAGAGGGTGCGGTAATGCTGCTTGGCCAGTATCTCTGTGGGCGCCATCAGGGCGGACTGATAGCCGCTCTTGGCGGCCAGATACACCGCCGCCGCCGCCACCACCGTTTTGCCGGAGCCAACATCCCCCTGAATCAGCCGGTTCATGGGGGTTCCGCTGCGGAGGTTGGCGGCGCACTCCTCCGCCGCTCGGCGCTGGGCGCCGGTCAGGGAAAAGGGGAGACAGGCTGTAAAATCCTCCAGGGAGCCTGCCCCGCAGACGGGGCCTTGGGCGTGGTCCCGCCGCCCCTTCAGGCGGCAAAGCCCAATGGAGAGAAAAAACAGCTCCTCAAAGACCAGGCGCTGCCTGGCGGCTTCGATTTCTTCAAAGCTGCCGGGGCAGTGAATCCAGCGGTAGGCGGTCTCCGGATCAACCAGGTGATACTCCCTCCGGATTTCCTCCGGCAGGGGGTCCTCCGGGAGCCGGAGGCCGGCGGCCAGCACCCGGCGGATGCTGCCTGCCAGCAGCTTGTTGGAGATGCCCGCCGTCAGCGGGTAGATGGGTACAATGGCCCTGGTGGTTTGCCCGGCGTTGCGCTCCGGCTCAAAGGTCGGATTGGTCATGGACTTGCGCTTGCCGGTCTGTTCCACGGTGCCGTAAAAGATGTAGGATTCCCCCACGGCCAGAGCGTTTTTCAAATAGGACTGATTGAAGAAGGTCAGATCAAGCACGCCGGTGTCATCTACGGTTTTGACCTTGACCAGCTCCAGCCCGGCTCGGATGCGGGCCAAATGGGGCTGGGAGGCCACCGTGGCGGTGATGCAGACGGCGGTTCCCGGCCGGGCGTCCCCAATGGTGACGGAGCGGCGCCGGTCCTCGTAATCCCGGGGGAACCAGGATAACAGATCCCCAAGGGTAGAAAGGCCCGGTTTTTCAAAGCTCTTGGCCCGGGCGGGGCCGATCCCGGGGAGCACAGTGATGGCGTCGGATGGTAAAAATGACACAAAAAGACCTCCGTCCTGCAAAAATGATATTTAAAGTGTAACACATATAACAAAAAAGAGAAAGAAAAAAGGAAAAGGAATGTTTTCGTCAATTTGCTGAAAATAAAAGGGGAAAAATGCAGGAAATCCGCCGTATTTTGATTCTGAAACCGAATGATATCGTTTCCGATAACCGGAAATCGTTTAAAAACCCGGATTAACCGGAGAAAAAAACCAATTTGAGGGGCGAGAAAATCACCAAAGCCCTGTATGGTCAAATTGTAAAAAAGATTTGCAAGTTATTGCCCGGCACGATATAATAAAAGGTAGTTTAAAATGAAAAAGTTCCCATGACTGTGGATATCTGACCCCAAGTAAGAAAGGATGAAAGAGATGGCAGTGCATACATTCAATAAAGTTCTTGCTGCAAACCGCGGTGAGATTGCAATCCGTATCTTCCGAGCGTGCTACGACCTGGGCCTGCATACGGTGGCCATGTATTCCAATGAGGATACCAACTCCCTCTTCCGCATCAAGGCGGACGAGGCCTATTTGATCGGTGAGAACCAAAGCCCTCTGGGCGCTTATCTGGACATTCCCGGGATCATCGATTTGGCCAAGCGCCGGGGCGTGGACGCCATCCATCCCGGCTATGGCTTCCTCTCTGAAAACCCCGAATTTGCCAAGGCCTGTGAGCAGGCCGGCATCACCTTTATCGGCCCGCCCTCCGACGTATTGGCCCAGATGGGGGACAAGCTGGCAGCGAAGGCGACGGCGATAGCCTGCGGCGTGCCCATTATTCCCGGCTGCACCCAGCCCCTGAAGGACGCCGATGAGGCCTTGGAGAAGGCCGTCTCCTACGGCTTCCCTGTGATTTTGAAGGCGGCGGCCGGGGGCGGCGGCCGGGGTATGCGCCGCTGCGAGACGCCGGAGGAGGTCAAGCCCGCCTATGAGCTGGTGAAGAGCGAGGCCAAGAAGGCCTTTGGCAACGACGATATCTTCATCGAGAAATTCCTGGTGGAGCCCAAGCATATCGAGGTCCAGATTCTGGGCGACAAGTACGGCCATGTTTTCCACGTTGGTGAGCGGGACTGCTCCCTGCAGCGCCGTTACCAGAAGGTGGTGGAGTTCGCCCCTGCCTGGTCTGTCCCCAAGGACACCATTAACGCCCTTCGGGAGGACGCTGTGAAGATCGCTAAGAGCGTGGGCTATGTTTCCGCAGGCACCGTGGAGTTCCTGGTTGATAAGGAAGGCCACCATTACTTCATTGAGATGAATCCCCGCATCCAGGTGGAGCACACCGTCACCGAGGTTGTCACCGGCGTCGACCTGGTCCGGGCCCAGATCCTGGTGGCAGAGGGCTATCCGCTCTCCACCCCGGAGATCGGCCTGGAGAGCCAGGACGACGTCCAGATTCGGGGCTATGCCATCCAGTGCCGAGTCACCACCGAGGATCCCAAGAACAACTTCGCGCCTGACACGGGCAGAATCACGGCATACCGTTCCGGCGGCGGCTTCGGCGTCCGCCTGGACGGCGGCAACGCCGGAACCGGCACCACCATTTCCCCCTACTACGACTCCCTGCTGGTCAAGGTCACCGCCTTCGATAACACCTTCCTGGGCGCCTGCCGCAAGGCCACCCGGGCCATCAACGAGGTCCATATCCGGGGTGTCAAGACCAATATCCCCTTTGTCACCAATATCCTGCACCATCCCAAGTTCCAGTCCGGCCAGTGCCACACCAAGTTCATCGACAACACGCCGGAGCTGTTTGAGATCGAGGAATCCGGCGACCGGGCGACCCGGGTGCTGAAGTACATCGCCAATATCCAGGTGGCGGCCCCCAACGCGGAGCGCAAGCAGTATGACACGCCCCGCTTTCCCCGGCCTGCCCACGAAAAGCCCAGGGCTGGCCTCAAGCAGCTCCTGGACAAGGAAGGCCCTGATGCCGTTAAAAAATGGGTTTTAGGGCAGAAGAAGCTGCTGATCACCGACACCACCATGCGGGATGCCCATCAGTCCCTGCTGTCCACCCGGATGCGGACCCGGGATATGCTCAAGGGCGCGGACGGCACCGCGGATATTCTCTCCGACTGCTTCTCCCTGGAGATGTGGGGCGGCGCCACCTTCGACGTGGCCTACCGCTTCCTCCACGAGGATCCCTGGGAGCGCCTGGAGAAGCTGCGGGAAAAGATCCCGAACATTCCCTTCCAGATGCTGCTCCGGGGCGCGAATGCCGTTGGCTATGCCAACTATCCCGATAACCTGATCCGGGAGTTTGTCAAAGAGTCCGCCAAGAGCGGAATTGACGTGTTCCGGGTGTTCGACTCCCTGAACTGGATCCCTGGTATGGAGATCGCCATGGACGAGGTCATCAAGCAGGGCAAGATTTGCGAGGCCACCATGTGCTACACAGGGGACATCCTGAATCCCGCAAACGACAAGTACACCCTGAAATACTATATCAACATGGCCAAGGAGCTGGAAAAGCGGGGCGCGCATACCCTGGCCATCAAGGATATGTCCGGCCTGCTCAAGCCCTATGCGGCCAAGAAGCTGATCTCTGAGCTGAAGCAGGAGGTGGGCTTGCCCATCCACCTGCACACCCACGACACCACCGCAAACCAGGTGGCCACCCT
>CAYLVH010000062.1:0-10891 GCA_964387095.1 uncultured Oscillospiraceae bacterium | reverse complement strand
AAAACCTTGATTTTTCCTGTGTTTCAAAAAGTATCGTTATCTAACCCTATCTTTCGACCGGCCCGGGTTCAACCAGCTGGTGCAGGACGCCAGGGACGGGAAAATCAATATCGCCCTGTGCAAAGACCTGTCGAGGCTGGGCCGCGACTATATCGAAGCGGGCAAATATACGGATATGCAGCAGCTTGACGCCTCTATTCTCCGGGAGTTTGTGGAGAAAATTTATATCTCCGAAGTTTACACGCCAGACAAGAACGAGCCGCGCATCAAGGTCAGAGAAATTGAGATTGTCTATAACTTTATTGGCGCATTTGATTTTGAGGAAGCAAGGGAGCAATCCCAAGCAGCCCAAAAAGAAAACCGGCGTAGCCTAAACTACGCCGATTCTCTCACATAAATGTTTTCTTACGGAACCACGCTTAACGGGGCCTCCTTTTTAATCATACTATCTTGGAGGGATTACCGGCCCTTCAGCTTGTTCCAACGCTCCACCAGCAGCTTGTTTGCCATAATGGCGCAGAACTCGGCCTCGCTCTTCTCGGTTCTGCCGTCCACACTGGCCAGCGCGGCGCCGATCTCACCGATGACGGAGACTAGAGCCTTCAGGAAATCATACTGGCCCAGGGCGCTCTCAACCAAAGCCAGGGGGCCGACAAAGCTGTCACAGGTCTCGTCCAGCAGAGTGGGCAGAATGGCAACCAGCTTCGCCTGGGTTTTGCCATCCAATTGGGCGATGCTATCCCAGGTCAGTTTCAGCTCACCGCCGGTCTTTTTGGCAATATAGGTCAGCAGATCTCCGTAATCCGTGATCTTGTCCACGAACTGGCGCTCCAGCCGGTCAAAGTCACCGTCGCTGAGGGATTCGCTCAGCAGGATCGCCTGCAAGATCCAGTCGAATTGGGCCAAGGTTACCTTGGGATCATAGCCCTTACGGCCGGGGTCGGCCTTGTTGGCCACATTCTGATAGAGGATGTCCATCTCCTTGATCAGCTTAATTCCCCTATCATAGCTGGCCACCGCGCGGTCAAATAATGCTTGTGCCCTTCCCATAAGAATAGCCTCCTGTAAAGATGTATTTGGATCCTGAACGAGCGGGTTTGCCGTTCATTTATTATCATGCAATAAACATATCATAATTTCACCGCCGATACAAGTATTCTTTGCGCTTTTTTTACCCCCCCCCCGGCGTTTTCCCCATGAATCTGCGAATCGAAGCTGAAAAAATTCTCGTTTTTGTTAAAAATACGGTTTTCCCTTGACAAATGCCGAAGGACAGCCTATAATAATTACAAATTGTAACCAGTTGCGTACTTCCTGTTCGCGACATAGAAGCCGCTACCTACATGGAGGACTATACTTATGAAAAACCGCACCTTACATAGTAAGAGCCTATATCGTCGATTGACCGCCTTGCTTCTGGCTGTCCTGATGATTACCTCTGTCATCTCTTCCGCCGCCGCCATCACCCAGGATGATATTGATGCAACTGCCGCCGAGATTGAGGAAATGCAGGCCGAGCAGGCGGAGCTCCAGAGCCAGCAGGCGGATGTCCAGGCTCAGTTGGATGAACTGAGCGTCCAAGAGAACTCCGCAGTTGAGCAGCTGCTTCTCTATCAGCAGCAGGCTGAGCTCTTGGAAAGCCAGATTGACAACACCCGGGCAATTATTGAGGAGTATGAGGTTCAGATTGCGGACACAGAGGTCAAGCTGGAAGAGGCCCAGGAGAAAGAGGCCGAATATTACGACCTGTTCTGTGAGCGCGTCCGGGCCATGGAGGAGAACAGCGTCACCTCCTATTGGACCATTATCTTCGACGCTGACAGCTTCTCTGACCTGCTGGATCGCATCATGTTTATCCGCGAGGTTATGGACTATGACAATTGGGTCATGGACCAGCTGGCCGCCGCGCGCCAGGAGGTGTCTGACACCAAGGCGCAGCTCGAGGATGAAAAGGCTGCCAAGGAAGATGCCCTGGCCGACCTGGAGGATCAGCAGACCCAGGTTCAGGAGGCCTACGACCAGGTTGAGGTTTTGTTGGCTGAGATCCGCGCCAATGAGAGCCTGTACGCGGACAAGATGGCAGAGCTGAAGGATCTGTCCGCGGCACTGGAAGATGATATCGTTGAGTCCCAGGAGAAGTACGAGAACCAGATTGCCGCTCTGCAAAAGCAGATCGAAGAGGAAGAACAGAGAAAGAAAGAAGAGGAAGAGCGCCAGAAGCAGGAGGAAGAGGCGCAGAAGGCTGCGGCGAGCAGCTCTGAGAGTTCTTCCGGCGAAAGCAGCTCCGGCTCTTCTGAGGAAAGCAGCTCCGGCTCCTCCGGCAGTTCCAGCTCCGGCTCTTCTGAGGAAAGCAGCTCCGGTTCCTCTAGCAGTTCCAGTAGCAGCAGCTCCGGTTCCAGTTCCAGTTCCTCCAACAGCGCCTTGGGGGCCCAGATCGCTGCCTATGCCTGCCAGTTTATCGGCAACCCCTATGTCTGGGGCGGCACCAGCCTGACCGACGGCGTCGATTGTTCCGGCTTCGTCATGGCCGTGTATGCGTACTTCGGTTATAGCCTGCCCCATAGCTCCTACTCCCTGAGAAGCTGCGGCCGTAGCGTCAGCTATTCTGAGGCGCAGCCCGGCGACGTGATCTGCTACTATTCCAGCGCATCCCCCTCCGGTGGACACACCGGCATCTACATCGGCGACGGCTTGATGGTCAATGCTGCAAGCTCCTCCACTGGCATTATCATCAGCTCGGTCAACCCCAACCGTTCCGGTTTCGTGGTTCGCCGCATCATCTGATCCCAAGCAAAAGTACGACGGCCCGGCTTTTTTGCCGGGCCGTTTTTACGGAAGAGGGAATTTTATCATGAACTTTCGTCCCATCATAGAAGCCATGAAACAGGGGAAACCTGCCAAATTATGTACCATTTTGGAGGGCCCTCATGCCGGCCGGTGTATTTTGAATCCAGATACGCGGGCCTTTGGCTGCACTGAGTTCAGTGGGCAGCGCTGCTACGTGGAAGCATATGCCCGGCCCGCTAAGGTTGTGATTATCGGCGCGGGCCATGTGGGAACCGCCGTGGCACATGTGGCTTCCTATGTTGGCTTCCGGGTGCGGGCAGTGGATTTTCGGACGGAGCTTCTGGACCCGGCCCGCTATCCCCCGGGAACTGAATTGATGGAAGCACCCTTTGACGATCTCAGCGCTGTCCTTCCGCCGGAACCGGCCTATTATCTGGTGACCACCAATAGCCACACAAGTGACTACCACTGCGTATCCCAGGTGCTCCGCCGTCCCTTCCGTTTTGTAGGCATGTTGGGCAGCCGCAGGAAGTCCGCCATGATCCGCCAATGGTTAGACCGGGACGGCTTTTCCCAGGAACAGATCAACTGCCTGAAATCCCCAGTGGGGCTGGATATCGGCGGGGAGACACCGGAGGAAATTGCCATCAGCATCGTGGGGGAGCTGATTCAGCAGCTTCACAGCCAGCCGGTGAACCACATCCCCTCCGACCTGCTGGCCCGGTTGGAAAAGCCGGACTGCAAAGGGGTCCTGGTGACGGTTCTCCGGAAGGAGGGGTCCGCGCCCCGAGGTTCCGGCAGCAAGCTGCTGCTGTGCCGGGACGGCAGCCTGTACGGCACCGTGGGCGGCGGAATTGTGGAATACCAGTCCATCCAGTTGGCCCGGACGATGAAGGGGTTCACCGTCCGCTCCTTCCGTTCCGGCAACGGGGAAGCGGGCGCCATGGCCTGCGGCGGCATGATGGAGCTGATGTTCCAGCCGGTGGAGAATCAGTAGCCATGGGAGGGCGCAGAACGGGATCCGGTCCCAACTCCAGCCTATCAAAAGACGAACAGATATCCAACCCTCAAATTTCTTCTGAGAGATGAATGGTAGGATTTTGTTTTTCAGGGGATTTTAAAATGGAATTGTAATTTTTTGCCCCTACTGGTATAATGAATCCAATCTAAATTCGCACAAGGAGACTTTACCATGAAAATCCAAATGATCACCCCCCTGGTGGAGATGGACGGCGATGAGATGACCCGCATCCTCTGGAAACAGATCAAGGAGGAGCTGTTGCTGCCCAACATCGATTTAAAGACGGAATATTACGACCTGGGTCTGCCCCATCGGGAGGAGACAAAGGATCAGGTGACTATCGACGCTGCCAATGCCGTTAAGAAGTACGGCGTGGCGGTCAAGTGTGCCACCATCACCCCCAATGCCCAGCGGGTGGAGGAGTATAAGCTGTCCCGGATGTGGAAAAGCCCCAACGGCACCATCCGGGCCATTCTGGACGGCACGGTGTTCCGGGCGCCCATCATGGTCAAGGGGATTTCTCCCGTGGTGAGGAACTGGAAGGTCCCCATCACCATCGCCCGTCATGCATACGGGGACGTGTACAAGGCCGGCGAGCTCCGGGTCCCCGGCCCCGGCACGGCTACCCTGACCTTTGTGGGCCAGGACGGCACGAGGGTGGAGGAGAAGATCTACGATTTCGAGTGTGCCGGTGTTCTCCAGGGCCAGTACAACAAGGATAGCTCCATTTCCTCCTTTGCCCGCTCCTGCTTCCAGTATGCCGTTGACACAAAGCAGGACCTGTGGTTTGCCACCAAGGACACGATTTCTAAGAAGTATGACCACACCTTCAAGGATATTTTCGCTGAAATCTATGCCACGGAGTATCAGGCCAAGTTCCAGGAGCTGGGCATTGCGTATTTCTACACCCTGATTGACGACGCCGTGGCCCGGGTCATGCGCTCCAAGGGCGGCTTTATCTGGGCCTGCAAGAACTATGACGGTGATGTGATGAGCGATATGGTTTCCACAGCTTTTGGCTCCCTGGCTATGATGACCTCCGTTCTGGTTTCTCCTGACGGAAACTATGAGTACGAGGCCGCCCACGGCACCGTTACCCGCCACTACTACAAGTATTTGAAGGGGGAGGAGACCTCCACCAACCCCATGGCCACCATCTACGCCTGGTCCGGGGCCCTGCGCAAGCGGGGCGAGCTGGATGGCATCCCGGAGCTATGCATCTTCGCGGACAAGCTGGAAGCCGCCAGCGTGGAGACCATCCAGGCGGGGGAGATGACCGGGGACCTGGCGGCCCTGTGGGAGGGGGAGGTCCCGGCAAAAAAACTGTCCTCCTTAGAATTCCTGGGGGCGGTTCGCCAGCGGCTGGATGAGAAACTGGCCTGATTCCTGCATAAACCCATGAAAAACTGCCCATACTGCTTCTATCCATAAAAAAGGAGGAAAACAGTATGGGCATTTCTTTTTCGGAGAGCCAGACCAAGGCGAACTTGCTGCGGGCCTTTGCCGGGGAGAGCCAGGCGCGGAACCGCTACACCTTCGCCGCATCGGCGGCCAAAAAAGCGGGGTTGGCGGTTATACAGGCGGTATTTCTGATGACGGCGGAGCAGGAGCTGGCCCACGCCAAGGTATTTTACGACTTCTTAAAACCCTGCAATGGCGAGAATATCGAAATTGATGGCACCTACCCGGTAAATCAGGATGAAAAGGTGCTGGATCTCTTAAAGGCTGCTGCCCACAATGAGTCCCAGGAGCACAAGGTGGATTACCCGGCCTTTGCCCGGGTGGCCCGGCAGGAGGGCTTTGAGCAGATCCACAAGAGCTTTGAGATGATCGCGGGGGTGGAGGCAGTCCACGCTGAGCGCTTCTGGCACTTCGCGAAGCTCATGGAGGAAGGAAAGCTGTTCGTCAGCGATGTGGAAACCGGCTGGATGTGCCTGAAGTGCGGCATGGTTGTCCACTCTACCATGGCCCCGGCTCAGTGTCCGGTGTGCAAGCACCCCCAGGGCTATTTCGTCCGGCTGGAGCTGGCTCCCTATATGCCCAAGTAAACAATGCGCAGATCTTTGGGAACCAGAGGTCTGCGCTTTTTTCATAGAAAAGCTGTGGAAGTTATATCGCTCAAGCTATACCAGTATCCCGGAAAAACCATTTGCTGATTGGCCTGTTCTGTCGTATAATAAAGGCAAGTTAAGGACAAAAATAAACAGAAATCAGGAGGCCTTTTTCATGAAACCGAATTTATACCCTCATGTATTTCAGCCCATTACCATCCGGGGGCTGACCCTGAAGAACCGCCTGGAGTACGCCCCCACCGTGGTGCTGAAGTGCAATGCGGACGGCACCATGAGTCAGGACATGCTGGACTTCATGGAGTGGCAGGCCAAGACCGGCGTGGGTTGGGTCACGGTGGGAGATACCCCTGTCACCCATGACAACACCTCCCACTGGCTCTGTGAGATGAATGTCTGTGACGACGACTGCATCCATGGCATGAACGCCCTGGTGGAGAAATGCCGCCAAAACGGCGCGGAGCTCTCCGCAGAGCTGGCGTATGCGGGCCGGGGCAACCGGGCCCCCGCCGATGGGACGCCCACTGCCGTGGTCTCTGCGGAGCGCCCCCTGAGCCCCGGCGACAATGTGCGCACCATGACCCGGGCTGACATGGATTATATGAAGGAGCGGTACGTGGACTGTGCGGTGCGCTGCCAGCATGCGGGCTTCCGCATGATTATGCTCCACTGTGCCCACAATAACTTCCTGGCCCAGTGGCTGTCCCCGGACTCCAACGTCCGCACCGATGAATACGGCGGCAGTCCTGAAAACCGCAGGAAGTACCCCCTGGAGGTTTTGCAGGCGGTCCGAGAGGCGGTGGGCCCCAATATGGTCATTGAGCTTCGGGTTTCCGCCACCGAGGGCATTCCCGGGGGCCTGGAGTTTGAAGAATCCCTGGAGTTTATGAAGCTGGCCCAGGAGTACGTGGATATTATGCATGTGTCCCAGGGCTCCATTTTCCACCTGTCCGCCCGTTATACCATCCCTACTTATTTCCGAACTCCCCATAAACCTTTGAACGTGGACTATGCTGCTGAGGTAAAGAAGGCGCTGCACATTCCCGTGGCGGTGGTGGGCATGATCACCACCCTGGCGGAGGCTGAAGAGATCATCGCCTCCGGCAAGGCGGATATCGTTGCCATGGCCAAGAGCCACATGGCGGACGGGGAGCTGATGAAAAAGACCCTGGCGGGTCACCCGGGGAAGGTCCGGCCCTGCACCCGCTGCGACCTGTGCGGCAACGCCAACACCTGGGGTACCGCCATGTCCTGCGCCGTGAATCCCCGCTGCGGCATTTCCGGCCCCATTGAGCAAGTGCCAGAGGGGGAGCGGAAGAACGTCATGGTGGTCGGCGGCGGCCCTGCCGGCATGATGGCGGCCCAAACCCTGATCGCCCGGGGACATACCGCCACCATTTATGAAAAGTCAGACCGGTTGGGCGGCCTGCTGAATGACGCCTGCCTGGTGCCCTTCAAGGGCCTGATGCGGGAGTACCTGGATTGGGACATCCAGGAGACCTATGACTGCGGCGCCAAGGTGATTTTGAACACGGAGGTCACCCCGGAGCTGGTGGAGCAGGTGAACCCTGACGCCATCATTGTGGCCACCGGCTCTGTGTACCTGAATCCCCCGATCCCCGGCATCGAGCAGGCTCTGGCCGTCCGGGACGTGGACGGCCATGTTGTGGAGACCGGCGAAACCGTGGTAGTCTGCGGTGGCGGCATCACCGGCTTGGAGTGTGCCCTGGCGCTGAGCCAAGAGGGCAGGAAGGTCACGGTGGTTGATATGTTGCCCCGGGATCAGTTTGTCATGGAAATGCCCATCTTCAATAAGGCCGACCTGATGGCCCAGCTGGAGGAGAATGGCGTGCAGCTGGTGGGCGGCCAAAAGATCCAAGCCATTGACAAGGGCGTTCGGACGGTAGACGCGGCCTCTGGAGCGGAGCGGTTCTTTGCTGCGGACAGCGTGGTCAATGCCCTGGGGGTCAAGCCTGACGACCAGCTGGGCAAGGACCTGCTGAGGAAGTATGGCAGCATGGATGTCATTATGGTGGGCGACTGTACCGCGAAGGGCGGCAACTACTATCGGGCCAACCACGAGGCCTATGACGCTGCAATGAGAATTTGATGCCTGACGGGCAATAAAATGTCATCGACTTAACGGATTTAGTATAAAAAGGAGCTGTTTTCCGTGCGTGAAATTGCAATCCCCACCTTTGACTATACTGGAAAAACCGTGATTATCACCGGTTCCGGCAGTGGCATCGGCCAAGCCGCCGCGTTGGAGTTCGCGCATTACGGCGCCAATGTTGTGGTGGCGGACATCTCCCTCCCGGCGGCCCGGGATCCCGTTCTGTACCAGTCCCTGCTGGATAAGATCCCCATGCACCGCATGGCGAAGCCGGAGGAGATTGCCTCGGCTATGCTCTACCTGGCCGGCGATGCCGCCGCTTCTATCACCGGCACCACCCTGATTGCAGACGGCGGAGCCACGACGGGCGGATAATAAAGGGAGGCTTCCATGGATTTAGTACAGCTGCGTTACTTTCAGGCAGTGGCCCGGGCGGGGAATGTCACCCGGGCGGCTCGGGAGCTGTATGTGACCCAGCCCAACCTCAGCAAGAGCATTTCCCGCCTGGAGGATGAGCTTGGTGTTCCGCTGTTCGAGCACAGGAAGGGGAAAATCCTGCTCAATGATTATGGCAGGGTGTTCCTGTCCAGCGTGGATATCGCGTTTTCAGAGCTGGCCTCTGGGACCCAGACCATCCAAAGGATGTATGAGACCAACCAGCACATCCTCTCGCTGGCCTGTAACATTTCGGGATATCTTCCCGATGTCCTCCCGCACTTTTCCGTGGACTGCCTGGACGTGGGGATTCGCCAGTGGGAGTACTCGTCCCAGCAAATGGTGGAGCATCTGCTGGACCGGAGCATTACGCTGGCCATTTCCAACGAGCGGTTAGAGGATGATATGATCGTTTTCCAGGAGATTGGAAGAAAGGTCTATGTGGCGGCGGTCCATCAGGATCATCCTGTGGCAAAGCAGGACAGTGTGGCCCTGGCCGACCTGAAAAATGAGACCTTTATCTGTGATAATTCCCGGCTGAACGTAGAGGTTCTGCGCCGGGAATGCCAGAAGCGGGGCTTTGAGCCCCGGGTGGGCTATGAGATTCAAAGCTCTGAGCTGATTTACCACCTGCTGGAGTCCGACCGGGGCGTTGCGATTATGCCCATCGTTCTGGGGTGCCAGATCATTCAGAATCATCCGGACTCTCCGGTGAAGCTGCTTTCCATCCGGGATGAGCTTCCGCCCGTCCTATTGGGTGTGGCATGGCACCGGAACTTTCAGCAGACCCAAGCCTCCCGGCAGTTTCTGGATTTCTTAAAACGGCGCTTGGAAGAAGAGGACGAGCTCATTCGAAGCATGGGCTTTGACCCGGACCATTTGTAAAGAATTCATTCAGAAAGGAGCATTTTTATGTTTGAGGAATTTAAGGATAAGGTTCTCTTTGTCACAGGAGCGGCCTCGGGAATGGGCCGCGCCGTGGCGGTTCGCTTTGGCTCCCTGGGATGCAAGGTGGCCGTTGCCGCCCGCCGCCCCGCCGCCGGAGAGGAAACCGTCCGATTGGTCAAGGAGGCAGGAGGGGACGCCATCTTTGTCTCCTGCGACGTGGCGGATGAGGCAAGCGTGAAGGCTGCCATCGAGACCACGGTTGCCACCTTTGGCTCCCTAGACTTCGCCTTCAATAACGCCGGTTGCGGCGCTGACGGCGTCCATATCCCCTTCTGCCCGCTGACCGAGGTCACCGAGGGGGACTGGCTGAAGGTCATCAACACCAACCTGACCGGCATGTTCCATTGCCTGAAATATGAGCTAATCCGGATGAACAAGCAGGAAACAGGGGGCGCCATAGTCAACACCGCCTCCATCGGTGGCCTGAAAATGGCCCCTGGCTTCGGCGCCTATGGCCCCTCCAAGGCCGGGGTCATTGCCATTACCCAGACTGCCGCCGTGGAGAACGCCAAGAATGGCATCCGGGTCAATGTGATTTGTCCTGGCCCCACCGACGGCACCAACCTGATGGCGGATAGCGTCGCCGTCGGAAGCCAGGACACCGAGTTCCTGAAATCCCATGTGATCCCCATGGGTAAGTTGGGCACCACCGGCGATGTGGCGGATGCCGTCATGTTCCTGTGCTCCAACCTGTCCGGCCATATCACTGGCGCCGCTTTGCCTGTCTGCGGCGGCATGCAGATGTGAGGAAGGGGAGAACCCAGCCATGAAAATGCGTCATGTTTCCGTTTTTCGCGTGAAGGACTGCGCCCGGAACCCGGAGACCATCCGGCAGCTGGCCCGGCAGCTGTCGGAGCTGCCTCAACAGGTTCCCACTATTGTGGACTGCGAAGTGGGTATCAAGCCCTTCCCCATGCCCACGGAGTCTCCGGATGGCAATGTGCAGTTCTATGATCTGATCCAGATCATCACCTTTGCTTCCCAAGAGGACTGTATGGCATATCCCGCTTCCAGCGGCCACCTGAGCTTCCTGAAAGCGTCCGCCCAGTATATGGATCAGGTCATTGGCATTGACTATCCTGTGGAATAAGGAATAACGTGAACTTGCTTCTGTCGATGAGCTTGCTGTCCTTGATGGCGGCAAGTGTATCTTGCAGCTTCGTGGCGTCCGGCCTCTTCTCTCCGACAAGTATGACCTGACAAATCATCCGCTTTTCAAACTGACCGCAGATTTTGCTAAAAAGAACACCTTCGATATTGAAGCGTTCCTGAATCTCAAAATGCGCCTCAAAAAAGGATGTCCAGGACGTTATCCAGATGGATTAAGAGTTGAGGTTCCCTGCCCGGCATTTTTTGCGAGAATTGGACTTATACTCTACCGCACAGGACACGAGGTCATCGTCAATATAACTCATTGCATTTGCTAACCTAGGCATTTTCATATTTCAATTCCTTCTTCCTTCAGAACGCGGGAGGGCGGGCGCAGAAGTTTTTGAAACTGACGGAACGCCATGCCGC
>CAYLVH010000061.1:0-10990 GCA_964387095.1 uncultured Oscillospiraceae bacterium | reverse complement strand
GTATTTAAGAGAAAAGATGGAAATGTAAGAAAAATGTTACTTATTGTTTCCGTAATTGATGGAGAAACCAGGTAAAGAAGTGCTAAACTAAAAATAGATTTATAGTTGAACAACAGTGCGCAGGGAATGGAGTGAATAAAGATGTCAATGAAATGGAAGCGCTGGATCGCTGCGGTTATGGCTTTGGCGATGGCAGCCGCAATGATTCCCAATGCGGCCATGGCAGAGGGGGACGAGTCCACAACTCAACCGGAGCAGGGCGTGGTGGAACAGGAGACTCCCCAGGAGACTGCGGATCCCACTGAGGACCCTGAGGAAAGTGTCCCCCCTGAGGAAGGCCGGGAATCCACAGATCCCCCGGAAGAGACGGAAACTCCAGAGGAAACTGAGGAAACTGAGGAACCGGAAGGGATTGTCATCACCTTCGTTTTGGGGGAGGACGAACGGGTTGAAGTCGTCCTTGAGGAAGATGCTTCCCTGACCGAAGAACAGATCCCCACCGCCAATGAGGCTGGGGAGTTGATCTGCCGTTGGCTGGATGACGACAAGCAAATCGTTTCCCCAATGGACCAGGAAAACGGGGAGGATGTCACATATACGGCCTGGTATGCCCCCGCTTTAATGACGGAGCATACCGCTTACATCACTGGTGTGGGCAACGCCCAATTCAGCCCCGGCGGGAAGCTGACCCGAGCTGAGGCGGTCACCATGCTGTACGGTCTGCTGGCGGACAAATCCAAGGGCGAGTTCCCCTGTGAGTTCGCGGATGTGACGCCGGATAAGTGGTATTATACACAGATCACGACCCTGGCCTCCCTGAACCTGATTGACTGCGATGGCGGAAATTTTGGCCCCAATGAGGCCATTACCCGGGCTGAATTTGCGGAGCTGGTCAGCCGTTTGGTCCCCCTCTCCGATGTAGAGTCCGGCTTCCCTGATGTATCCCGGGACAGTGAATATTATGCCGCAGTGGCTACCTGCCAGGAACAGGGCTGGGTGGCTGGCTATGAGGACGGCACCTTCCGCCCGGACAATACCCTGACCCGGGCCGAGGCAGTTGTGATTTATAATAATATCATGAATCGCGCCATTGATGAAGATGTCGTTGCGAATCATGGAGATCAGCTGCGCTATTTCCGAGATGTCAGCACCAGCAGCTGGTATTATAAGGCGGTTATGGAAGCCTCCATGGACCACACTGCTTCCTACGATGAGGCTGGCGTTGAGCATTGGACCAGCGCCGTCTATACGACCACGGTTACATACGTCATAGGCACCAGCAGCACCACAGAGAAGGTCTACCCTGGCAATACGCCGGTTTCCGTACCCACGAAGGATTCCGACGGAAAGACCATCAGCCGCTGGATTGACAGCAAGACCGGTTCTTTCGCAATCCCCTCCACCGTGACCGCAGTGGAAGGCCAAAACTTGACCTATACCGCCTGGTATTCTCCCAGCCTGACCACCACGCACAGTGTCTATACCGTGGGGTATGGGGATGGCACCTTCCGTCCCAACAACTACCTGACCCGGGCCGAGGCTGTGGTCATGGTTTATGCCCTCCTGTCTGACCAGACCAAGGGGAGTTACCCCTGTACCTTTGCGGATGTCTCAAGCGGCGACTGGTATTACACGGCCCTCACCACGCTGGCATCCAAGAAGCTCATTGATTGCGATGGCGGTTACTACTATCCCGGTTCCACCATGACCCGGGGGGAATTTGCTGAATTGGTTTCCCGCCTGACCCTCCTGGACACCAGCGGAACGGCATTTTCTGATGTGGATGCAAGCAATCCCCATTATGCGGCCATTATGGCCTGCGCAAAGCAGGGCTGGGTGGCTGGCTATGAGGACGGCACCTTCCGCCCGGATAACGGCTTGACGCGCGCTGAGGCGGTCACCATCCTGAATAAGATCCAGGGGAGAACAGGGGATGCCACCAATGAGAAACTGATGGACAGCCGCTTCACCTTCTCCGATGTTGCGGTGGGCGCGTGGTACTTCGTTTCGGTGATGGAAGCCTCCACGGCCCATACCTGGACGGCTACCAGCAGCGGCGAGACCTGGACCTCCTATTATCACACCTCCACCTCCACCACCAACTGGGAAAGCTCTGACAGTGTGGTGAAGAATGCCCGGATTCTGACCACCATCAGCTCCACTTATGCGGGCAACTATACCCAGAGCTACAATGTGGACTACTCCACCAAGGCCAAGGAAAATTACATCAACGGCAAGGGCTATGCCAGCTCCACCCACTATCTGATCTGGATCAGCCGTGCCACACAGAAGGTCAACGTGTTCTATTCCAGCACCGGCGCGGCCGGCACCTGGACTCTGTATAAGGAATTTATCTGCGGAACCGGTGCCAGCAGCACCCCCACGCCTGTGGGCGTGACCTATATCACCTATAAGCAGAGCGGCTGGTATACCTCCTCCTATACGGTGGCTCCGGTGGTTCGCTTCTATCCCAACACCGGCTACGCGTTCCACTCCAGATTGTATTATCCCGGAACCAGCACCCTGAAGAGCGCTGAAATCGGCTATCCCATCTCCCATGGCTGTGTGCGGATGCTCACGCCAGACGTGACCTGGATCTATAATTATATCCCGGCGAATACCTGTGTTGTGGTATATTGATTTTCTGAAAACCCCTTGCCCGCTCTGCGGGCAAGGGGGCAATGATTGGAAATGTGGAAAAAAAGGAACGCCTGACCGTATGCTGAAACGGTCAGGCATCCTTTGGGTTGGTTACATGGTTGATAATAGAGAAAAGAGAGAGGATAAGTTGTCGGTGTTCCCTTCCGACACTGATAATATACCATAGTTTGGATGGGAAAGTTTGAACAAATTGAAACGGAATTATTAAGAAATCTTAAAAAGTTCCTTGAAATGTTGAAATTGGGCGTAACAGGAGCAATTTGGCTTAATTAATCGGCGGATGAACGTGGAGCGATTGCGATGCAGCGAGATGGGCTTGGGTTCTGGGTTTCAGATGTTTTTTCTGGTAAAATGCTGACCCACATTATAATTCATTTTCGGGAGGCCAAAATTCATGATGGCCTCCTTTTGCATCTCATAGTTTGATAGCCGGCCGCTCGTTTTAAATTCACTTTTTGTTCGCTTTCAGGAGATCCTGCTTGATGTTCCACAGCTTCTGGGACAAATCCACATAGTAATTGTGGGGGTTTTCAAAGCGCTTGACTTCGTCCCACAGCAGGTCGATCTGCGCGGAGCAATACGCCCGGATCTCGGTGATGGAGGGGGAATTATAAACTCTCTTGCCATCCTTGAAGATTGGCACCAACAGCTCACGGGCGGTGTAGTTGGTGACGGTTTTACGCTTCCAGGTGGCGTCAGGATCGAACAGCTCCAGAGGCTGGGAGTCGTCCACAACCTCGTCATGGACACAGATCAGGTCGGCCATGGCCTTGCCGGAGTCATTCTCGAAGATGCGGTAGACCTTTTTGAAGTGGGGATTGGTGATCTTGGCGGGGTTCTCGCTGATCTTGATTTTAGGGGTCAGGGTGCCGTCTTCATTCTCCACGGCCGCCAGCTTATAGACGCCGCCAAAGACAGGCTCGCTCTTGGAGGTGATCAGGCGCTCCCCCACGCCGAAGGCGTCCAGCTTGGCGCCCTGTTGCAGCAGGTCCCGGATGATATATTCATCCAGGGAGTTGGAGGCCACGATCTTACACTCGGTGAGACCGGCGGCGTCCAGCATGGCCCGGGCCCTTTTGGAGAGATAGCACAGGTCGCCGGAGTCCATGCGGATGCCGCACTTGGTGATGCCCTTAGGCAGCAAGACATCTTTAAAGGCCTTAATGGCATTGGGAACACCGGATTTCAGCACGTTGTAGGTGTCCACCAGCAGGGTGGCGTTGTTGGGATACAGCTGGCAGTAAGTCTTAAACGCGGTGTACTCGTCATCAAACATCTGGACCCAGGAATGGGCCATGGTGCCGGTGGCAGGGACATGATAGTCCCGGTCCGCCATGACGCAGGCAGTCCCGGCACAGCCTGCAATGTAAGAGGCCCTTGCCCCCAGTACGGCGCCCCAGGTGCCCTGGGCCCGGCGGGAGCCGAACTCGGAGATGGGCCTGCCCTCGGCGGCGCGGACAATGCGGTTTGACTTGGTGGCGATGAGGGACTGGTGGTTGATGGTCAGCAGCAGGAACGTCTCAATGAACTGCGCCTGAATTGCGAGGGCGCGGACGGTGAGAATGGGCTCCCCGGGGAAGATGGGGGTGCCTTCGGGAACCGCCCAGATATCGCCGGTAAACCTGAAATCGGACAGATATTTCAGGAACTCCTCGGCAAAGCAGCCCTTGCTGCGCAGATATTGGACATCCCGGTCGGTAAAGGACAGGTTCTCGATATAGTCAATGACCTGTTCCAGGCCGGCGGCAATGGCAAAGCCCCCGCCGTCTGGCACGCTGCGGAAGAACATATCAAAGTAGCAAATCTGATCTCCTATGCCGGTCTGAAAATAACCATTGCCCATGGTCAGTTCATAAAAATCGCAGAGCGTGGAATAATTGGTGGAATTCTCAAGCATGTTTTGTGACTCCTTTGGCGGAAGCAGTCTTCCGCGAAATATTTTGGGTAAAGTCGCTTGCGATCATTATAGTCTTGACACCTGTAAAATGCAAGTATTTCTTCCTATTTTGCCCCGTTTATACGAAAATATCACAAAGATCACTCAATCTTGGGAGGGATTTCCGCCAAGCAGCAGGAAGAGCACAGCCTTCTGTACATGGAGGCGGTTTTCGGTTTCCTCGAAAATCTGATGGGCATGGGCCTCGAATACGTCGGCGGAAATCTCCTGGCCCCGGTGGGCAGGCAGGCAGTGCTGCACCATGCAGTCGGGGCGGGCCAGGGCCATCAGCTCCCCGTTCACCTGATAACCTTGGAAGGCGGCTAAGCGCCGGCACTGTTCCTCCTCTTTGCCCTGGGAGATCCAGACGTCGGTAAAGATCACATCGGCGTCCTTGGCGGCCACCTTGGGGTCCCGGGTCAGCATGAAGGAGGCGTCTGTGACGGTTGCGGCAAAGTCCAGCACCTCCTGGGCAGGCTCATAGCCCTGGGGGCAGGCCACCCGGACGTTCATGCCGCACTTCAAGCAGCCCACAATCAGGGAGTTGCACATATTGTCCCCGTCGCCCACATAGCAGGCATTTAGCCCCTCCAGCCGGGCGTAGGTTTCTCGGACCGTCATCAGATCGGCCAGGACCTGGCAGGGATGGCTGAAATCCGTCATGCCGTTGATGACGGGCACCTGGGCGTAGGAGGCCAGGGTCTCCACCTCGTTCTGGTTGTAGGTGCGGATCACTATGGCGTCGCAATAGCGGGCCAGGGTGCGGGAGGTGTCCTCAATGGGCTCGCCCCGGACGATCTGGCTGTCCCTGCCCGCCAGGTAGATGCCGTGCCCCCCCAACTGGTAAATGCCGGTCTCAAAGGAGACCCGGGTGCGGGTGGAGTTTTTCCGGAAAATCATGACCACGGTCTTCCCCTCCAGATAGCGGTGGGGCAGGTTGTGGTGCTGATTAAATTTCATCTGGTCCGCAGTGTCCAAAATCAGTTCAATGTCGTCGGAAGTCAGGTCCAGCAGTTTCAGCAAGTCTTTTTTCATGGCAATTCCTTCTCTTATTTGCAGAGTACCTGCTTCATAATGGCCAGGCCCTGGTCGATCTCCTCATAGGAGATGGTCAGGGGAGGCAGCAGGCGGATCACGTTCTGGCCGGCGGTGAGGACCAGCAGGCCAGCGTTGACCAATTCATTGACCAGTTGGGTGTTTGTATCACCCTCCCGCAGGGTGATTCCCAGCATCAGGCCCAGTCCCCGGGTCCCAGCCACGGCAGGGGAGCCGAAGGATTCCACCTGTTGACGGATATAAGCCCCCTTTTGCTTCACCTCTTCCAGGACCTGGTCAGTGAGGATCTCCTGGACCGCCAGAGCCGCGGAAGCGGCGATGGGATTGCCCCCGAAGGTGGTGGCGTGGGTGCCGGGGCTCAGGACGTTGCGGCACTTCTCGTTTGCCAGGACGCCGGACATGGGAAGGCCCCCTGCAACCCCCTTGGCGAAGACAGCCACGTCGGGGAGGATATCGTACTGCTGGAAGGCCATCATGGTGCCGGTGCGGCCAATGCCGGTCTGCACCTCGTCGATGCACAGCAGCCAGTCATTTTCCCGGCACAGGGCCTTGACCTGTTGAACGAAATCATACTCCAGGGGCATGACGCCCCCTTCCCCCTGTACCAGCTCCATCATAATGGCGCAGACGTCATCGCCGCACTGGTCCTTTACCGATTGGATATTGTTGGCCTCCGCATAGCGGAAGCCCTCGGTGAAGGGGAAGAAGTACTGGTGAAAGACCTCCTGGCCGGTGGCCCGGAGGGTGGTGATGGTGCGGCCGTGGAAGGAGTTTATCAGGGTCACAATGGTGGAGCGGCCCCTGCCATATTTGTCATAGGAATACTTCCGGGCCAGCTTGATCATACCCTCGTTGGCCTCGCCGCCGCCGTTGGCAAAGAAAGCGCAGGCCATGCCGGTGCGGGTGTACAGTCTCTGGGCCAGCTTGACATAAGGCTCTGAGTAATACAGGTTGGAGACATGGCCCAGGGTGTTGGCCTGCTGGGTGATGGCCGCAATCCATTTTTCGTTGCCATAGCCCACGGAGTTTACGCCGATGCCGGAGGCAAAGTCGATATAGGTCTCCCCGTCCACGCCGGTGAGGGTTGCGCCCTTGCCAGAGGCGATGCCCACCTGAAAGCGGCTATATGTCTGCATGACATACTGCTGATCCAGGGCTTTCAATTCGTTGAATGTCAATGTAATCACCTTACCTTCCACATATTAATACAGCATGGTGCCGATACCCTCGTCAGAGAGCATCTCGATGAGGATGGAATGGGGGATACGGCCGTCCAGGATGTGGCTTCTGGCCACGCCGGAGCGCACGGCCTCCACGCAGCAGTCGATTTTGGGAATCATGCCCCCGGAGATAATGCCCTCCTTGATGAGGAGGGGGACCTGGCTCATTTTCACCTCGGGGATCAGGGTGGATTCGTCCTTGGGGTCCCGGAGCAGGCCCCGGATATCGGTGAGGAGGATCAGTTTTTCCGCCTTCAGGGCGATGGCCAGCTTCGCGGCAGCGGTATCGGCGTTGATGTTGTAGGAGGTGTCCCCGTCTATGCCCTGGGCTACCGTGGAGACCACGGGAATATTGCCATGCTCCAAGGCGTTGGTGACCGTGCTGGGCTCCACCTTGACGATCTCGCCCACCAAGCCATAGCGGGGATCCTTGACTTTGGCCTGAAAGAGTCCGCCGTCCATGCCGCACAGCCCCAGGGCCTTGCCACCCATGCGGTTCAGACTGGCGACCAGGTCCTTGTTCACCTTGCCGCAGAGCACCATCTGGACGATATCCATTGTCTCCTCATCCGTATAGCGCAGGCCATCCACAAATTTAGACTGCTTTCCGATTTTTTTCAGCATGTCATTGATCTCAGGGCCGCCGCCGTGAACCACAACCACGTTGATGCCCACCAGGGAGAGCAGAATGATATCGCTCATGACCGCCTTGCGCAGCTCCTGGGAGATCATGGCGTTTCCGCCGTATTTGATGACCACCGTTTTGTGAAAATACTTTTGAATATAGGGCAGGGCTTCGGCAAGAACCTCCGCACGCCCTTGGGAATCAGCCATTTTAATCCCTTCTCTTGTCAGTAAATTGCTTTTCAGCTTCTGTAATCGCCGTTGATATGGACATATTCATAGGTCAGGTCACAGCCCCAACAGGTGGCGGTGCCCTGGCCCTCGTGGACGTCGATGTCGATGTTGACAGAGTCGGCGGATAGGATTTTCTTTGCCAGATCCTCGTCAAAGTCCAGGCCAGTGCCATCCTTGCAGACCGGAATGCTTCCGGCCTGGGAGGAGAAGGACACTTCCACCCACTCAGGGCGGAAGGGGGCCTTGGAATAGCCCATGGCGCAGAGCACGCGGCCCCAGTTGGCGTCGGCACCATACATGGCGGCCTTCACCAGGGAGGAGCTGACCACGCTCTTTGCCAGGCGCTCGGCAGTGTCCTCGGAGCGGGCGCCGCTGACCGTGCAGGTGATCAGGCGGCTGGCGCCCTCGCCGTCTCTGGCGATGGAGATGGAAAGGGTTTTCAGCACCTGATACAGGGCTTCGCAGAAGCTCTGGTAGTCGTCGTTTTTCCACTCGATCAGGGGGTTCTTCGCCTGGCCGTTTGCCAGCACCACGCACATATCGTTAGTGGAGGTGTCGCCATCCACCGTGATGCGGTTGAAGGTGCGGGGGACGATCTCATGGAGGGCGTCGGAGAGCATCTCCTGGGTGATGGAGCAGTCAGTGGTGATAAAGCAGAGCATGGTGCCCATGTTGGGGTGGATCATGCCGGAGCCCTTTGCGATGCCTCCCACCTTCACGGCGGTGCCGCCCAGCTCCACCTCCGCGGCGGCTGTCTTTTCTGTGGTGTCGGTGGTCATAATGGCTTGGTTGGCCTCCTGGGAGCCATCCTCTTTCAAAGCTGCGACCAGAGCAGGCATGGCCCTTTCAATGGCAGCAATGTTCAACGTCTGGCCAATGACGCCGGTGGAGCTGACCACAACATCCTGGGGGGAGATACCCAGGGCGGCGGCGGCAGCTTCGCACATTTTCTCTGCGTTCTCATGGCCCAGGGGAGCGCAGGCGTTGGCGTTCCCGGAGTTGACCACCACGGCCCGGGCGATGCCGTCCTCCAAGTGGCTCATGGTCACATACAGGGGCGCGGCCTTAACACGGTTCATGGTATAGGTGGCGGCGGCGGTACACTCGGTTTCAGAGTAGATCAAAGCCAGATCCTTCTTGGCTCCGCCGTCATTTTTGATACCGGCGTGGATGCCGGCGGCTTGAAAGCCCGTTGCGGCGGTGACGCCGCCAGAAATCAGTTTCATCATAATTTAAGCTCCTCGTATAATTTAAGATTTGCACATAGTTATAGTGCAACTGCTTAGTTCACTTAATTAAGGAATTAAGATCAACAGACTTTGGGATGCCCGTGATACAATAGCAGTAGGACAGCAGGGTCACGTTCTTAAATCTCCTGTTGAATCGAAAGGTTACGTCTTTGGAGGAAAAAATCATCATTTTTCTCTCTATCTCTCTATTGACATCACACCATTAGACTTTCGGATGGGAGGAAAAACCAAATGCGAATGGGCCGACAGAGAGGCCGGCCCGTTCACGGGAATAAAATGCACAATAATTTTACTGCAAACAGAGGATTTCGTCAATCGTTTTTATTCTAGGCCGGTAGCCTCGTCCAGACCCAGCATGATGTTCATGTTCTGGACGGCGGCGCCGGAGGCCCCCTTGCCCAGGTTGTCGAAGAGGGCGGTGACGGAGGTCTCTTCCCCGTGGCCGCAGACAATCAACTGCAAGTGGTTGGAGCCGGCCAGGGTGTTGGCATAGAGCGTGCCCTCGTTGGCGCCGAAGGGGAGCACGGAGACAAAGTGCTCCTCCTGATAGTACCCCTGCAACGCCTCACAGATCTGCTGGGCGGTGGGTGCGCCGGGGAGGAGGCGGTTGTGCAGCATGATGGTGGTGGCCATCCCCTTATAATAGTCGGCCACGATGGGCATGAACACGGGAGGAAAATCCAAGCCGCAGACCTGGGTCATCTCGGGAATGTGCTTGTGCCGGAGGGTTAGGCCATAAATGCCCGGGGAGGACAGCTTTTCCGGTGGATTATGACACTCGTACTCTGCTATCATTTTCTTGCCGCCTCCTGAGTATCCGGTCAGGGAGTAACAGGGCAGGGGATAATCCCTTGGCAGGATCCCCAGCCGCACCAGGGGGGCGGCGGAGGAGATCAGGCCGGTGGCATGGCAGCCGGGATTGGCCACCCGCTTGCTGCCTGCAATGGCGGCCCGCTGTTTTTTGGAGAGCTCCGGATAGCCATAGGTCCAGTCCCGGGCGGTCCTGTGGGCGGTGGAGGCGTCGATGACCCGGACATTGGGGTTTTCAATCAGGGAAACCGCTTCCCTGGCGCCGTCATCTGGCAGGCAGAGGAACACGATATCTGCGGCATTCAGGAGTTTCCTCCGCTCCTCCTTGTCCCGGCGCTTGTCCGGGGGGATGCGGAGTAGCTCCAGATCCTCCCGGGCGCCAATGCGGTCATAAATCTGTAAGCCGGTGGTGCCGGACTGGCCGTCAATGAAAATCTTTGGTTTCACGGGCTCAGTCCTCATAGAGGGCGTCCAGCTCTTGGAACATGGTGCCCGGCCGGGGATCGAAGTTGGTGTTTTCCAGGTTGATGATGGCATCTGGAGCGCTGCCGCAGACTACCTCCCGGAAGAATGCCTCGCAGGTATCCTCATCCGGGAAGGGGCGGGCGACGATTTCCGGCTTGCCGTCTTCATCGGGTGCCATCAGCTGGCAGATTAGCAGATTCCCGGAGAGGGTGATCTTGGTCACCTCTGCCAGGCAGACATGGCTGCCCTCCCGATAGGTAATTCTCATGACGCGGTCACCTCATGCTGGTCAACAAAGGCCTGAATGTAGGCGATCTGGCGCTTGACCTCCTCCTGGGCAGGGCCGCCGTAGACATTGCGGCCGTTGACGCAGGCCTTCAAAGACAGGGCCTGATACACGTCCTCATCAAAGAGGCCAGAGATGGCGCGGAAGTCCCGGAGGGTCAGGGTGTCCAGTGTCTCGCCGGTCTTGATGCACATGTTCACCAGGCGGCCCACAATCATGTAGGCCTCCCGGAAAGGCATCCCCTTCTTGACCAGGTAGTCGGCGCAGTCGGTGGCGTTGATAAAGCCGCCGGCGGCAGCCTTGCTCATGTTTTTGGGACGGACCGTCAGGGAGTTCAGCATGGAGGTGAATACGGGGACGCAGATCTCCACCGTGTCTATGGCGTCGAATACAGGCTCCTTGTCCTCCTGCATGTCCTTGTTGTAAGCCAGGGGCAGGCCCTTCATCA
>CAYLVH010000060.1:7211-11263 GCA_964387095.1 uncultured Oscillospiraceae bacterium | reverse complement strand
TTATTTTCAATTATTCAATTATATAATGTAAAAGGAAAGCTGGTGATAAAAGATGCGGGAATGCGGCAAACTGGATCGGGGCGTAGTAGAGACTACAGCACCCGCCAACCGGGACGGTTACAGGGAATACAAACGCGACCACAAGGTCTGCGCCGCCTGTCCTACCAGGGAGCTGTGTACGCATTCCAAAAACCTTGTTAAGAAAGTACAGCGGCACATCCGGAAGCTGGAAGGAGCGTTTGCTTTTCCTTTTTCCCGCCTTTTTTCTATATGTGCCAGAAAGCCGACAAGCCCAGAGGATGGTTGCGTTAAAACAGCGATCCTCTTATTCCTTAAAATACGTATTTCACCAGGCGGTCAAAGCCCTCACGCACCCGGCTGGTGGGAACAGCCAGATTCATGCGGATGGCATAGGGCCGATGGAAGGGACGGCCATCCTGCCAGGTCACGCCCACGTCCCAGCCCGCATGGAGCAGCTCATCCATGGTCTTACTGTGGGTCTCACACCACTCCTGGCAGTCCAGATAGAGCATGTAGGTGCCCTCCGGCTTTGCCAGAGAGACCCCGGGGATCTTTTTCCGGATAAAGTCATAGGCGTAGTTCACATTTTCACTGAGCACCTGGTTCAGCTCATCCAGCCACCGGGCGCCTTCCTGGCTGTATGCCCCAATGAGGGCATGCATGGACAGCACATTCATGGCGTTATAGTGTGTGCGGGCGGAGACGGAATTCACACGGTCCCGGAGATAGGTGTTATAGATAATATGATAGGAGCCAATCAGGCCAGCCAGGTTGAAGGTCTTGCTGGGGGCATAGATTGCAATGGTCCGGTTCCTTGCATCCTGGCTGACGCTCTGGGTGGGCGTGTGCTTATTGCCGTTTAGGATCAGGTCACTCCAAATTTCATCGGAGACCACAACCACGTCGTTTCTCTGATAGACCTCCATGGCCCTGCGAATTTCCTCAGGCTCCCAGACCCGGCCGCAGGGATTATGGGGGTTGCAGAACACGGCAAAGTGTATCTTGTGCTCCTTGATCTTCCGCTCCATATCCTCATAGTCCATGCGCCAGACCCCCTCCTCGTCCCGGTACAGGTCACTGAGGACAATCTCCCTTCCGTTGTCCGTGATACTCCGGGTGAAGCCGATGTAGGTGGGGCTGTGGAGGAGCACTGCCTCGCCGGGGGCGGTAAAGGCTATCAAGGCGGAAACCACGCACCCCAGCACGCCATTTTCATACCCAATATCAGCAGCGGTCAGGCCCTCAACGCCGTTTCTCTCCCTGTGCCAGCGGATAATGGAGTCAAAATACTCCTTCCTGGGCCGGAAATAGCCGAAGGCGGGGTGCTCTGCGCGCTGAATAATGGCCCTTGTAATGGAGGGCGCCGTGGGGAAATTCATATCCGCCACCCACATGGGAATGGAATCAAAGCCCTCCCTAGGGGGCGCCGGCGCGAAACCAGGGGTTTTGCTCAGCCCGTCAACGGCCATGGAATCCTTGCCATGGCGGTCCATAATGCTTGTAAAATCGTACTTCATCGCTTCTCTTTCCTTTATCAACATGAATCACCCAGGATAGGTGTACAAAATCGGGTTGCGCTGGTCGGTGTCCCCCAGATACTCCTCCAGGCAGAGACCGGACTCGTAAATCGCCTTGGCATTCTCCCTGCCCACATAGCGATAGTGCCAGGGCTCGTAATCCGTGGCGGTAATGTCCTCCTTGCCCTCCGGATAGCGCAGGATAAAGCCGTACTGCCAGGCATTCTCGGCCAGCCAGGCATAGACCTCGCTGCCGGTGGAGTTCACCCCGTCAGCGTTGATATCCACTGCCAGGCCGGTCTGGTGCTCACTGGTACCAGGGACAGCTACCCAGAGCATAGCCTCCGTGGTGGCGTCCTCCGTGGAATATCCCTGGGCGATGTACTCCTCAATCTTCTCGTTCATCAGTTGAGTCTGGTACTCTGTGGTGCGATAGCCGGAGGCCACAACAGGATAAACCCCCTGAGCCCGCATATCATCAAACATCTCCTGGAGATCAGGATAGATGCGCTCATCCACCTCGTAGCCGTTGGACAGCGTCACCGTGGTCACCTCATAGCCCTCGGGGATGGCGTTCCAGCGGTTGACCAGAAGCAGCTCCCAGCCCTCCGCCTCCGCGGGATTGGTGGGTTCTGTTGACTCCGAAGGAGATGCCGTGTCACCGGACGCCCGGCTTGCGTGCCTGACCAGAATAACCGCCAGCACAATCAGGACTACGGCGATCAGAAGCCCCGGAAGGGAGCGCTTCCGTTTTCTGCGCCGCTTCCTTCGGGCGAACTCCCGTTTCCCCATGACACGCCTTTCGTCGCTCATAAAGAATCCTCCCTTAAACTTGAACTTTTAAATCTTATTATACAACAAAACCCGCAACAAGTCCTTATTATTTCTTTAATTCTTTCTTAAAAAGTGAAGCGGGATTCCCATAAGAGAATCCCGCTGAATACTCCGGCTTATCCCGCCAGCGCCGCCCCCAGGGCACGGCACTCCCCCAGCGCCGCATCATCTGGCTCATAATTCGCCATGACGGGGTCGCAGGCCAGGTTGGCCCCCTGCCCCCGGCAGGTGTCCTCCCAGGTGCGGATCCATTCGCCATCACCCCAGCCATAGGAGCCGAACAGCCCAATCTTTTTCCCGCTCAGCTTGGGCAGGCACTGGTCAAAGACCGGGGCAAACTCGCTGTCCTCCAGCTCCTCCGCCCCCATGGCCGGGCAGCCGAAGGCGATTGCATCGTATTCCTCCACCATGTCGGCAGAGAATACCGCCACGGGCAGCAGATCAGCCTCCCCGCCTGCGCCCAATGCGGCTTCCAGCACAGCATGCGCCATAGTCTCCGTGTTGCCGGTTCCGCTCCAATATACAATTGCTACCTTACTCATCATACATCAATCCTTTCAAGTTATATTTCCGCATTGCGGTGAATTTATGCGTTTTTTATGCATTCACCGTAAGCTGCTTCACCCGGGCGCCCCGCCGGACTCTCGCGCAGTACTCCGCCGTGCAGCAGTGGTACTGCTGAAAGGTGCGGCGGGCCTTCTCTTCGTCTCCATAGACCTTCCAGCACCCCTCGCATTTGCAGTGCTCCGCGCCATTGCGGATAAAGCCATCCACATCCTCCGGCGGATAGCCCAGGAACAGGCCGATCTCGTGGGGGAACGCCACATCCATCTGCAGCTTGCGCATCAGCTTAGCCACGCAGCGGTTGGAGCAGCCGATGGGATACCCCCGCTCGGACAGCAGCCTGGCCGCATCCGGGTCGGCCAAATCCCCCTCCAGCCAGTGAGGCCGATAGAGGTAGATCAGCACTCTCCCCTCCTGATACCGCAAAGGCAGGAGCCGCAAGCCCTTGCCTTTCAGCCACAGGTTCATCTCCCGGATATCCTGCATCATCTCCTCCTGTGAGCCATAGTTGCAGGAAAACATGCTGCCCGTCTTCAGTCCGGCCAGCGTCGGCGCACAGAAACGTACCATCAATTCATCTCGCATGAGCAGCATACTCCTCTAAAATATTGCGCAGGGCGTTCATGGAGCTGGAATGGGATCTGGCAATGACAGTATTCGCCCCTTTCAGCTCGTTCATGGCACATCGAACCATCTTATGGGACATGGTGCTGGTGAAAAACACCATCAGGTCCGGGTTTCCCAGCTTGTTTTTCAGCCCACCCACCGGCTTGATAAACACCTTAGCCCGGCAGTGGTATTCCTTGCACAGCTCCTTATATTGACGCTCCATACATTCATTTCCGCCTAAAATCACGACGCTCATAGATCAGTTCCTCCTTTGGTTCCCCTGTGTTTTAATGGTTGAATACTCCTAACCTTTCATTTAAAAAAGAAGCGCGGATTGCGCTGCTATATGCTTTGTTATGATATCCGTTTTTTAGTTAGATTAAACTAACCTGTATTTAAAAAGAAAGCGCAGCTCCTGCGCCCTCTTTTTAGTTTGGGAGTCGGAGAGATGCGGAAGTGATTCCAGTTCCCCATCTCTCCGCAGGACCCTTTACTTGTGGGAGCAGC
>CAYLVH010000060.1:0-7111 GCA_964387095.1 uncultured Oscillospiraceae bacterium | reverse complement strand
CCGCAGGCCCCGCAGCTTCCGCCGCAGGAGGATTTTCCGTTCTTCTTGTCCCGGAGCATCCCCCGGACAACTGCGCCAACTATGACGCACACCACCAGCAACACAAGAATTGTGCCAATGTTGGCAGACAGCCATGCGATCATAACAGTTCCTCCTCCTAGTTAAGTGAATTGCGATTAAAAGTGGACCTTTGCCTCTCTCTCCAGCTTCTCTGTCCCCTTCGCGGGGCGGAACAACAGATAGAAGAAGCAGATAACCACCAGAATTGCCACGACGGAGCCAATGCCGAAGTGGCCAGTGAACAGCATGCCCAGCTGATAGATGACCAGGCCCGCCAGGTAAGCAAAACCGCACTGATAGCCGACGGCAATCCAGAACCACTTTGCGCTGTTCATCTCACGCTTGATGGCGCCCATTGCCGCGAAGCAGGGTGCGCACAGCAGGTTAAAGGCCAGGAACGCGAAACCGGAGAGCGCCGTAAAGGATGCGCCTATGTTCTCATAGACGGTGCCAGCACCGCTGCTGTACAGAATACCCAGGGTGCCAACAATATTCTCCTTTGCCACCAGGCCAGTGACGGAAGCCACAGTGGCCTGCCAGGTGCCGAAGCCCAGGGGCTTGAAGATCCAGGAGATTGCGCCGCCGATGGTGGCCAGGATGGACATATCCAGCTGATCCTCTTCCAGCATGGTGAACACGCCGTCAACAAAGCCGAAGAAGGACAGGAACCAGACAACAATGGTGGACAGC
Source organism: uncultured Oscillospiraceae bacterium (assembly GCA_964387095.1). GTDB lineage: Bacteria > Bacillota > Clostridia > Oscillospirales > Oscillospiraceae > JAJQBJ01. The sequence continues at coordinate 6,361 of CAYLVH010000060.1, read as the reverse complement.
AGGATGATGGTGCCGGCCTTCTTGATGAAGGACCAGCCGCGTTCCCACATGGAGTGCAGGATGGTGCCCACAGTGGGCCTATGGTAAGCAGGCAGCTCCATAACGAAGGGAGCGGGATCCCCTGCAAACAGCCGGGTCTTCTTCAGGATAATACCGGAGCAGATGATTGCCGCAATGCCCATGAAGTAAGCAGCAACAGCGATCAAAGGAGAGTTGCCGAAGATGGCGCCGGCGATCATGGCGATGAAGGGCTGCTTCGCGCCGCAGGGGATAAAGGTGGTGGTCATAATTGTCATGCGGCGATCCTTTTCATTCTCAATGGTACGGGAGGCCATGATACCGGGCACCCCACAGCCCATACCCACCAGGAAGGGGATGAAGGACTTGCCGGACAGGCCGAACTTCCGGAACACACGGTCCAGAATGAAGGCAATCCGGGCCATATAGCCGCAGGTCTCCAGGAAAGCCAGGAAGATAAACAGGACCAACATCTGAGGCACAAAGCCCAGGACCGCGCCCACGCCGGCGATGATGCCGTCCAGGATCAGGCCCTGCAGCCAGCCAGCGCAGTTGATGGCGTTCAACCCATCCTCCACCAGAACCGGAATACCAGGCACCCAAATGCCATAATCAGCGGGATCAGGCTCCGCATAGCCATACTTGTCGTACACCTCAACAGCGTCAGCCAAATCCTCGCCGTTGGCGGTGGCATCTTCCACGGCCAGGGTATCCTCGTCCTCAATCTGATAAAGGACCTCATCCGCAGCGGTGAACTGAGCAGCGAAATCACTGAGAGCAGCAGCAGCGGCCGCTTCATCGAACTCCTCGGACTCGGCATCCAGCGCGTCAGCCACGGTGCCGTCGTCATACTCATCCAGGAATCCATAGACAATGCCGTTTGCCTCAGCAAACTCATCAGCGGCGTCATTGTAACTGCTGCTGCCGATGGCAAACAGGTGCCAGCCATCCCCGAACAGGCCATCATTTGCCCAGTCGGTGGCCCAGCCGCCAACCGTACCCATGGAGATATAGTAAACCAGGAACATGATTACCGCAAAGATGGGCAGGGCCAGCCAGCGGTTGGTGACAATCTTATCAATCTTGTCCGAAGTGGTCAGCTTGCCAGCGCTCTTCTTCTTATAGCAGCCTCTGATGATGCTGCCGATGTAAATGTAGCGCTCATTTGTGATGATGGACTCGGAATCGTCGTCCAGTTCTTCCTCCGCAGCGGCAATATCCTTTTCAATATGTTCGATGACATGCCGGGAAAGATTCAGCTGGGCCATGACCTTCTCGTCCCGCTCGAAGATCTTGATGGCGTACCAGCGCTGCTGTTCCTCCGGCTGATCGTGCAGAACGGCCTCCTCAATGTGGGCGATTGCATGCTCAACGGGGCCGGAGAAACTGTGCATCGGAATGGTCTTGCCATGTTTTGCAGCCTCAATCGCTGCCTCAGCGGCCTCCATGACGCCGTCACCCTTCAGAGCGGAGATCTCAATGACCTTGCAGCCCAGTTCCCGGGACAGCTCAGCAACGTTGATCTTATCCCCGTTCTTTTTGACCAGGTCCATCATGTTGATGGCCACCACCACGGGGATTCCCAGTTCCGTCAGCTGGGTTGTCAGGTACAGGTTGCGCTCCAGATTGGTGCCGTCGATGATGTTCAGAATGGCATCGGGCCGCTCGTTGAGCAGGTAGTTTCTGGCCACAACCTCCTCCAGGGTGTAGGGGGACAGAGAATAGATACCGGGCAAGTCTGTAATGGTGACATCACTGTGCTTCTTCAGCTTGCCCTCCTTTTTTTCCACGGTAACACCGGGCCAGTTACCCACAAATTGGTTTGCACCAGTCAGCGCATTGAACAGGGTGGTCTTACCACTGTTCGGATTGCCCGCAAGGGCGATACATACACTCATACTGTTACATCCTCTCTTAACTTAAAGATTAGAATTGACTAGCTCACATTAAAAACAACATGAACAACATGGCTTCGTAGACTGATTATTCAACTTCCACCATTTCCGCATCTTCCCTACGCAGGGAGAGCTCATAGCCTCGAACAGTGACCTCAACGGGATCGCCCAAGGGAGCAACCTTACGGATGTAGATCTTCGTGCCCTTGGTGATGCCCATATCCATAAAGCGGCGCTTAATTGCACCGCTGCCATGGAGCTTTCGCACCTCCACAGTTTCGCCTACCTTGACCTCTTTCAGCGTTTTCATGCTATATCCTCCTTTTCTACTATTAACCATCAAATCATGATTTTCTGTGCCATCTCTTTGCTGATGGCCACGCGAGTTTCCTTCACGTTGACAATGACATTGCCGCCGATGGCAGAGATGACGCTGACGGTGCCGCCCACAACAAAACCCAGGTTCTCAAGATGTTTTTTTGCCTCCGGCTTTCCGCCAATCCTTTTGATAATATTTGTCTCTCCAACGGAAGCGAGCGTTAACGGCATCATAATGACTCTTCACGTCCCTTTCATCTATCTCGAAGAATTAGGAAACTCTAATCGATATGATATCAATTAGTTAGGCATCCCTAACTAATTGATATCATAGTCTTCTTTTAGCAATTTGTCAATATAATTTTTCCTCTTTCTGAAAATTTTAGGATCGAAGTCCCTTTCGAATTATATGAACGAGCCGTTCGGATATGCATCCGAACGGCTCGTTTAAGAAGGAGATCAGAAAAGTGAATATGATGTGATTGGCTTACTCCACATAGAACAGCATCTGGGAGTATGTGGGCAGGGGCCAATATTTCTCGCCGCAGATAATCTCAATACGGCCGGCGGCGGCGCGCAGGGTAGTCATACAGGGGATAACCTCATCGTGATAGTAGCGAGCCTGCTCCGTCTCCTCCATTTGCTCAGCCTTGGTCAGGACAACTTCCAGAGCATCGGCAGCCTCGTTCATGGCGTCGGTCTGGGTGGAGACCGAATCCAAGATCCCCTTCTCAGTTGCAATGGAGATGGCGTCGCTGACAGCCATCTTGGCGGAGGCAGTAGCAGCCACATCTGACTGGAAGCGCAGCGCAGCGGGGATCAGCTTTCTCCGGGCCATGCCCAACATGGTCTTTGCTTCAATGTGCAGAACCTTGGAATAGTGCTCAATCTCCACCTCATAGCGGGACTGAACTTCCACAGGGCTCATGACGCCGAAATCGTTGAACAGGGCGATATTCTTCTCAGACAGCAAAGCGGGCAGGGCGTCCACTGTGGACTTCAGGTTATACAGGCCCCGTCTTTCCGCCTCTTCCTCCCACTCCTGGGAGTAGCCATTGCCATTGAAGATCACCCGCTTGTGGTCCCGGATGGTGCGTTTCACCAGGGCAATGACAGCGGAGTCGAAGTCCTCTGCCTGCTCCAGCTCATCGGCGTAGCCCTTCAGCTCCTTGGCCACAGCGGTATTCAGCACGGTGTTGGCGTCGGAGAGGTTCTGGGAGGAGCCAGGCATACGGAACTCGAACTTATTGCCGGTAAAGGCAAAGGGAGAAGTCCGGTTGCGGTCGGTGGTGTCCTTTGCGAACTTGGGCAGGACATCAACCCCCAGATCCATCTTCATCTTGGGAGCGGCGGTATAGCTTTCATCGTCAGAGGTAATGGCCTCAATCACCGCCTCCAGCTCTTCGCCCACAAAGATGGAAATAATGGCAGGAGGAGCCTCCTGGGCGCCCAGACGGTGATCGTTGCCGGGGGTTGCCACGCTGACACGCAGCAAATCCTGATACTCATCCACAGCCTTGATGACAGCGGCCAGGAACAACAGGAACTGTAGGTTCTCCTTGGGCGTCTCGCCGGGGTCCAGCAGGTTCATCCCCGGGGCGGACATGGACCAGTTGTTGTGCTTGCCGGAGCCGTTGACGCCAGCAAATGGCTTCTCATGCTGGAGGCAAACCAGGCCGTGGCGGTCGGCCACCTTTCTCATAAGCTCCAGAGTCAGCAGATTATGGTCAATTGCAATATTCGTGGTGTCGAAGATGGGTGCCAACTCATGCTGGGCGGGGGCCACCTCATTATGTTTGGTCTTTGCGGGGATGCCCAGCTTCCACAGCTCATCGTCCAGATCCTTCATGAACTCGGAGACAATGGGCCGGATCACGCCAAAATAGTGTTCCTCCAGCTCCTGGCCCTTGGCGGGCGCCGCACCATACAGGGTGCGGCCGGTGAGGATCAGGTCCTCACGGGCCTGATAATCCTCCTTGCGAATCAGGAAAAACTCCTGCTCAGGGCCGACGGTGGTGTTAACATGGTCAACCTCTTTGCCAAAGAGCTTCAGGATGCGGCAGGCCTGCTCAGACAGCGCAGACATGGAACGCAACAGCGGGGTCTTCTTATCCAGGGCTTCGCCGGTGTAGGAGCAGAAGGCGGTGGGGATGCACAGCACCTCATCCTTGATGAAGGCATAGCTGGTGGGATCCCATGCGGTATAGCCCCGGGCCTCAGCGGTGGCGCGCAGGCCGCCGGAGGGGAAGGAGGATGCGTCCGGCTCGCCCTTAATCAGCTCCTTGCCGGAGAACTCCATGATGGCGGTGCCATCGGGATTGGGGGATAAAAAGCCGTCGTGTTTCTCGGAGGTGATGCCGGTCAGAGGCTGGAACCAGTGTGTATAATGGGTTGCGCCCTTCTCCATTGCCCAGTCCTTCATAACCGTAGCAACGATATTTGCCACATCCAGATCCAGCGGCTTTCCACTCTCGATGGTGGCCTTCAGGCTCTTGTATGTAGCCTTGGGGAGGCGCTGCTTCATTACATGTTCATTGAACACTAGGGAACCGAACAGTTCCTGGGTATTTGCTGCCATAACACTCATTCTCCTTTTTGCACCAATATTCGTTTCATCGCTTTACGCAATTTCTTTCGTAAAAAAAGGTGCTGTGAGTATGCATCCGCAGTTTCACAGCACCTTTGCTTGATGGGTTTCATTTTAATCCTTCATCCTGCAAAAGTCAACCATTATTTTGGGGGGTTTTCTCATTTTTTGCAAGCTGTATATTCTTTTCATTCAAAATTATAATTTTTTAACCTTCTAACTCCTGAATTTTGTTTGAATTGTGAATGATCCTTGGCGGCCCAAAGCGGGCGGGGCGGTTTCAGTAGATAAACATGGCGTCCCCAAAGGAGAAAAAGCGATATCTCTCCCGCACCGCCTCCTCATAGGCGGCCAGGACATGCTCCTTCCCCGCCAGCGCGGAAACCAGCATGATCAGCGTGGACTCCGGCAGGTGGAAATTGGTCACCAGGCCGTCCATCACCTTGAACCGGTAACCGGGATAAATGAAGATCTTCGTCCGGCCGGAGGACTCCTTCATGGTGCCGTCCTGAGCCGCCCAGGACTCAATGGTGCGACAGCTGGTGGTGCCCACACAGATCACCCGCCCGCCATTCCGTTTTGTCTCATTGATGAGTTCCGCTGTCTCCTGGGGAATGGAACAGAATTCAGCGTGCATATCGTGATGCTCCACATCCTCCACCTTCACCGGCCGGAAAGTGCCCAGGCCAACGTGCAGAGTCACATAGGCCAGCTTCACCCCCCTGTCCTGGATCTGCTGCAAAAGCTCCGGCGTGAAGTGCAGGCCCGCTGTGGGTGCCGCCGCTGAGCCGGAAACCTTGGAATAGACGGTCTGATACCGCTCGCCATCCTGTAGCTCCTCCTTGATATAGGGAGGCAGGGGCATCTTCCCCAGCAGCTCCAACTTTTCCAAGAAAATCCCCTGATAATCAAAGCGGACCAGGCGGTTTCCCCCCTCCAAAACCTCCTCCACAGTAGCGGTCAAAGTGACGTCCCCGCTGCCGAAGAAAATCCTCGTGCCAGGGCGGCACTTCTTTCCCGGGCGCACCAGGCAGTCCCAGGTCGTATTCCCCTTGTCTGTCAGCAGGAGCACCTCGGTGACGCCGCCGGTCTCCCGATGGCCGATCAGCCGGGCGGGAATCACCCGGGAATTATTCAGCACCAGGCAGTCTCCAGGCCGCAGGAACTGGGGCAGCTCATAAAAATGATGGTGGGCTACCTGGCCCGTCACCTTATCCAGGGTCATCAGCCGGGAACTGTCCCGGCGCTCCAGGGGGGTCTGGGCGATTAGCTCAGGGGGTAAATCATAGTGAAAGTCAGATGTTTTCATGGCAATATCTCTCCATTTTATTCTCTATTCTCTGGGACGTTGAATTAAATATCAGATGTACACAGCGGATATTATAGCATCATTTCCCCCAAAAGGAAAGCCGGATTCTTCCCCTGGCGCTATCCGGCAATCTGCCCGAAAACCGCCGGTTTCCCCCGCTTTCTTTTCAGCTGTTATTGCTCCCCACGGAAATCAATTTTGAGAAAGGACTCTAAGCAGCATATTAGAATCCAG
>CAYLVH010000059.1:0-11387 GCA_964387095.1 uncultured Oscillospiraceae bacterium | reverse complement strand
AACCACCACGCGCCGCTTCTGCGTGGCGTAAAGAAGGCCCCCATATCCGAACCGCTGACCAAGCTAACCGGATATAGGAGCCCGCAACCCCGGAGCGGGGCTATGCTGAGAGTTTATCATAGCCCCCTCCAGAAATCAAGGAGGAAGTTACAAACAAATGGAACACGAAATTGTACGCGAAGCTACCGAGCGTATTTTGGAACTGAGGCGCAAAGATTTCTCGGCATATCTGGCCGTTATCTGCAAGATTGAAGCGTTGCTTATCCATGAGGGAAAAACGACAGTAGAAGAAGCGGCCCTGAACAAGGATATTGCCAACGCCAGCAAGGGAGAACTCAAACGGGCGATTAAGTGCTTGCGGGAATGTGCCTCGATTGACCCACAGGTGAGGGAGAGCACAGAACGCACCATTCAGTTTATCCGCCGGGAGTTGCTTCACAAGGAGGACAAAACGTGATGAGAAGCGTTCGGCAAATGCAACGATATATTGAATTGACCGGGGCAAAATATGGCCCGCCGTATGAAATTGGCTGTGACGAATTAAACGAGATTGCCCAATTGAATCGGTTCGAGGCTATCTGTCTTGCGTTTAGGTATGGCAGGGCAAAAGGAGAGCGCCACGCAAGAGCAGAAGAAAGACGAAAAAAGGAGGCAACACACAATGAATAAAGCACAGGAAACCCGCAAGCGCAACGAAGAAGCCCGGAGGGAACGCCAGAAGCGGGAGCTGGCGGAAGCCAGGGCCACAGCCGCAGCACTTCGCCAGATCAGGGACAATCCGGACGCCACGCCGGGGGAACGTCTGGAGGCTATCAAAATGCTGGAGGAGATGAAGAATAGGTTCGTGATTATCTGATACAACGACAGGGCCGGGGAGCAATCTCCGGCTCCAGCTTTTGAGTTCAACAATAATTCAACTACGTTTCAAAACAATGCAGCACGTTATCAATAAATAGTTCAAAAAATAAGTGGCAACATGTTATCATTGTGACTATAATAAATGATATAATATGCTGCGAAACGATAATTTTTGGGCTCATAACCCGGAGGTCGTAGGTTCAAATCCTGCCCCCGCAACCATAAAAAGAGGCTGATTCAAAGCGAATCAGCCTCTTTTCCTAGCTTTTGCGCAATTAAAAAGCAAAGCTTTAGTTGGATATCACATTCAGAAACTGCTGGAAGCGATGCCTGGACAGGGGATACCGTTACCTTCCCCGTAAACGATCTCCGGTACCTCCCTGACAGTTGAGGGCGTCGGGTATTCCCGCTGGTGCCACGGTAGTGGTGCAGGAGAAGGATAAGACGGCTTACGCGGAGCCGTCTGCTTGTTCTTACTATAAAGCTGTCGGAGGACACCGTAAAGGAGGAAGAAACCGAAAGCAGCGCTCTTCTGGTCACCATTTTCACGAACGCGGAGATTCTCTGCGTTTGTATTTTTTACAAGTTCTATATGGATGATGAGAATACCTATATAATAGGCGGAAGGCGGAATCACATATAGCGCGAAGCTGACCGGCCTGGCTCCGAGAAGTTCTCAGATGCATACGCCGCCGCAAAAGTGCAGGCTGACCGTGCGGGATGGTGTACGGAAAACGCCTCAATGGGCAGGAACTGTTGGTTCCGCAGTGCTGCCAGAGTCCAGGTGGAGACCACGCCTACAGAGCCCTCTACAGAAGCCTTGTCCTTGGGACTGCGGGGACGGGCTGGGAGAATAGCGGTTCCGTAGTGCTCTGCCATTTCCTGATACGATTTGTTGAGCACGGTTTCTGTCCGAGTATTTTTTAGCACGCCGGTCTTGAGGTTATCTGGGGTGAGGATTCTGGTGACGCTGCTCTTCTGCATCTCTCGGTACACCCAATCGTAGTCTGGAATCTTGTAAACTGGATCTGCTGGTTGTGCTGAGAACAGCTGATGGGTGACTTCTTGAGGCGACAGGGACTGTGCCTGTTGCCAACTGAGTTGTTGCTCTCGTGCCCCAGCCAGGGTACGGGTGACGGTGTTGCGGCCGCAGCCAACAGCTGTTGCGATCGCTTGACGTGTGAGTCCCAGGCTTTTGAGGCGAAGGATTTCTTTGTGATTGACCATGATAAGGCCTCCTCAAATGAATTTGCATCTGACGATGCTAAATTCATTTTACACAGGCAAATTACGATGCACCATGCCAGGCGAGGATTATGCACCATTGCCGCGTTCTACTCGCACCGGTTTAGACGGCGTATTCACTCAGACGATTACGCCTTTCCATTACTTCGTAGGATACAGGCAGATCGTTATGATTCGCCCCTGGCCGGGCATGGTTTGGCTGCGGTTATGGGGAATACCTGTCATCTGCGCCTTGACAATAGGGGGAATTGTTTTATAATGGTTGTCAGCACAATCGTTGATATGTCAAGAAAGGAGCGGCGAATGGAGCGTTCTTTTCATATTCTGCTGTATCGTGCGTTTCACGCACAGCGCAACTACCTGCGGCCTAGCCTGCTGAAGCAGGGACTGGGTGCGGGGCAGCCGAAGCTGTTGGCCTATCTGGTAGCCAACGGCCCCTGCCATCAAAAGCAGCTGGCGGACTACTTTGACGTGGACCCCGCCAACATATCCCGTATGATAGATAGCCTGCAAAAGGGCGGCTTTGTGGCCCGGCGGGCCGATGAGCAAAATCGCCGGTGCGATTTGGTGGAGGTCACCGAACGGGGCCGCCGGGCCAGCGACTGTTGGCGCAGCCGGTGCCATGAGGTGGAGGAGGTCATGCTCCGGGACTTCACGCCGGAGGAGCGGGCCTGTTTTGCGGACTATCTGGCGCGGGCATATCAGAACATCCAGAAAAAGATGGGAGAGGAAAAACGTGAGAGATTTTAAGCGTCTGCTGGGCTATCTTGGCCCCTACCGGCGGGATATGCTGACCGGTGCGCTGATGGTGCTGGTGGAGAGTGCTTTCGAGCTTTTTATCCCCGTACTTATGGCGGACATTATCGATGTGGGCGTGGCAGAGCGCAATATCCCCTATATTCTCCACAAGGGCGCACAGATGGGGATCTGCGCCCTGCTGGCTCTAATCACCGGCCTGCTGTACGCCCGGTTTGCCGCCCGGGCCGCCTATGGCTGGGGCGCCCGCATTCGGGATGCCCAGTATGAGCGGGTGCAAAAGTTCGCCTTTGCCAACCTGGACCGGTTTGAGACATCCTCCCTGGTCACCCGGATGACCACCGATGTGACCGTGATTCAAAACGCGGTCAACGGAGGGCTGCGGCCTATGGTCCGGGGGCCGGTCATGCTGATTTTGGGCGTGGTCCTCTCCTTTTGGATGAATGCCAGGCTGGCCCTGGTCTTTCTGGTGTGTGTCCCTATTCTGGCAGTCATTCTCTTCTGCGTGGTGCGAAAGGTGGCCCCCATGTACGGCCGCCTGCAACTGTCCATGGACTATCTCAACAACGTGGTGCAGGAGGGGCTTACCGCCATTCGGGCGGTGAAGGCCTTTGTCCGGGGCGCCCATGAGGAGGAGCGGTTCGAGTCGGTGAACACCCAGCTCATGGACACCAGCCAGCAGACCTTCCACTATGCGGTGCTGAACCTGCCCGCCTTCCAGTTGATCATGTACACCGCCACCGTATCCCTGATGTGGGTTGGCGGGAACATGGTTCTGGCAGGCGCCCTCCAAGTGGGCGACCTGACCGGGGTGCTCAGCTATGTGCTCCAGGTGATGAACTCCCTGATGATGATCTCCAACGTGTTTTTGCTGCTCACCCGTTCCCTGGCCAGTGCCCGGCGGATCGGCGAGGTATTGGACGAGGAGATCGTCCTCACCTCCCCGGAGGCTGCGGAAAAAACTGTGCCTGACGGCCGGGTGGACTTTGAGCACGTCTCCTTCAAGTACCACACCGGGGCCAAGGAATATGCCCTCTCCGGTGTAGACCTCCACATCCAGGCCGGCCAGACGGTGGGTATCCTGGGGGGCACCGGCTCGGCCAAGACCACGCTGGTGCAGCTGATCCCCCGCCTTTACGACGCTACGGAGGGTGTCGTGAAAGTGGGAGGGCGGGACGTGCGGGAGTACGACCTTCAGGCCCTTCGGGACGCGGTAGGCATCGTGCTGCAAAAAAATGTCCTCTTCTCCGGCACCGTGCGGGAGAATCTACAGTGGGGTGGCCCGGGGATGGATGACGAGGCCCTGTGGGAGGCCTGCCGGGCGGCTTGCGCCGACGAATTTTTGGGGCGGATGCCCAAGGGCCTGGATACCGACCTGGGACAGGGTGGCGTCAATGTCTCTGGTGGTCAGAAGCAGCGGCTCTGCATTGCCCGCAAGCTGCTCAAACACCCCAAGATTTTGATTTTTGACGATGCCACCAGCGCGGTGGACACCGCCACCGAGGCGAAGATCCGGGCTGCGCTGGCAAAGCTGACGGATGTGACCAAGATTATCATCGCTCAGCGCATCACCTCAGTGATGGAGGCTGACCAGATTATTCTTTTGGAAGACGGGAGCGTCCACGCCGTGGGCAATCACGCCTTCCTGCTGGCGACCAACCCCATCTACCAGGAGATTTACGCATCCCAAATGAAAGGAGGAGAGAACCATGGCAGCCCGTCAGCTCAGTGCGAAAAAGCCTAAGCGATTGGGATATACCCTGCGCACCCTGCTGTCCTATATGGGGCGGCATAAGTTCCTGCTCCTGGTGGTGGCGGTGCTGGTAACCGTCAGCGCCCTGGCCAACCTGCTGGGGACGTATATGATCCGCCCTGTGGTCAACACCCTGACGGAAGGGAATGTCCAGGCGCTGATCCAGGGGGTTCTGGTGACCGCAGGCATCTACGCCCTGGGTGCCTTGGCCGCCCTGGGCTATACCCAAACCATGGTGAAGGCGGCACAGCGTGTGCTCTACGACATCCGGCGGGACCTGTTTGCCCATCTCCAGACCCTGCCCCTCCGCTTCTTTGACACCCGCCGACATGGCGACGTGATGAGTTATTTCACCAATGATGTGGACACGATTGCCGACGCGTTGAACAATAGCTTCGCCATGGTAATCCAGAGCTTTATTCAGGTGGTGGGCACCCTGCTTATCCTGTTTATCCTCAACTGGCGGCTCACCCTGGTGGTGGCGGTATGCTATGTGGCCATGTTCGCCTATATCCGCTTCAGCGGAAGCCACAGCAAGGCCTACTACACCAAACAGCAGGCCAGCCTGGGCGATCTGGACGGCTACATTGAGGAGATGATGGCCGGCCAGAAGGTGGTGAAGGTGTTCAACCACGAGGCAGAGAGCCTACGGCTGTTCCGGGAGAAGAACGAGGCGCTCCGCCGGGCGGGCACCGGGGCCCAGAGCTATGCGGCCACCATGGTCCCGGCTGTGGTCACCATCTCCTATATGAACTATGCCATTGTGGCGGTATTGGGCGGCATTATGGCGCTGAGGGGCACCACCGACGTGGGGAGCCTTGCCAGCTACCTGGTCTTTGTCCGGCAGGCGGCCCTGCCTATCAACCAGTTTACCCAGCAGACCAACTTCCTCCTGGCCGCCCTGGCCGGCGCGGAGCGGGTATTCGAGGTCCTGGACCAGCCCTCGGAGGTGGATGAGGGCGGTACCGACCTGGTCCATGTCCGGGAGGAGGACGGACACCTGGTCCCCTGTGAGGAGAAGACTGGCCGCTGGGCCTGGCAGAAACCGGACGGTACACTGATCCCCCTTCGGGGTGACGTGCGCTTTGAGCATGTGGACTTTGGCTATGAGGACGGACACCCAGTCCTCCGGGACATTTCCCTCTATGCAAAGCCAGGACAGAAAATTGCGTTTGTCGGCTCCACCGGCGCGGGAAAGACCACCATCACCAACCTGATCAACCGCTTCTACGATGTGCAGGGAGGCCGTGTGCTCTACGACGGTATTGACGTGCGGGATATCAAAAAGGATGCCCTGCGCCGCAGTCTGGGCATGGTCCTCCAGGATACCCACCTCTTCACCGGCACCATTGCGGACAATATCCGCTTCGGCAAGCTGGACGCCACTCAGGAGGAGATTGAGCGGGCCGCCCGCGTTGCAAACGCGGACTCCTTTATCCGGCGTCTGCCCCACGGCTATGACACCATAGTGACGGGTGACGGCGCCAATTTGTCCCAGGGGCAGCGTCAGCTCCTGGCCATCGCCCGGGCGGCGGTGGCGGACCCGCCGGTGCTGATTTTGGACGAGGCCACATCCTCCATTGATACCCGGACAGAGGCCCTGATTGAAAAGGGCATGGATCAGCTGATGGAGGGCCGTACCGTTTTCGTCATTGCCCATCGGCTCTCCACCGTCCGCAATGCCAATGCCATTCTGGTGCTAGAGCACGGGCAGGTGGTGGAGCGGGGCGACCACGAAGACCTGCTGGCCCAGAAAGGGGAGTATTACCAGCTCTACCATGGGATGTTCGAGCTGAGCTGAACCACCGTGCAGCCACGCTTGCAGGCGCCCGGCGTAGCTATGTCGGCGCTGAAAAGCCTTGGGGTGACGCTTCCTATATTTGCTGCCTCTTGGCCGCTGTGCTCATCTTTCTGACAGTCAGGCTCTATACAAAAAATCATTCTTAAAGGAGCAGCATACGGCTAAAGTCTTGTCTCCGCCAAAGGAAACCCTTGAAACAACAGCGTTTCAGGGGTTTTTCGCGTTTATAAACGGATCAGCATCAATGGGCTGTTTTGTGATTTTTACAAAATCTACTTTGTAAATATGCCGGGAAATCAACAATTAAATAGTTGCGGGCGCTACTATTTTGTGGTAAAATATAAAAACAATCAGATAAGGAGCACGAACCCAAATGAGCGATCGTTTTTCAAATTTAGGACGCTACATCTCCATCTTTGACAGGCTCATGAAGATGTACTATGACCGCGGCCTGGCTGATTTTGAAATCGGCTGGGGGCAACAATTCTATGTGGAATACCTCTATGACCATCCGGGGGCCTCTCCACAGGAAATGGCGGAGTGTATTCGCGTTGACAAGGCGACGCTGACCAAAATGATAAAGAAGCTCACGGAAGTGGGCTATCTCAGGGTGGTTGGCGATGAAAAGGACCGGCGCGTCAAGCATCTGTACCTGACGGAAAAGGCAGTCCCGGCGGCGAAACGGATCAAGGCCATACACGCCGATTTTTATAGCACCCTCAGCGCGGGAATTTCTCCAGAAGAGCTGGTTTCAGCGGAAGAAACCCTGCAGCAGATGGTAGATAACGTCAATCAGAAAGTCTGGCATAGAATGGAGGATCACCATGGAGCATAACGAAATCTCACAATTAACCAGCCGGAAACGGACCCTCATTTTTTTCAACCTGGTTGTTTCCGGCATTGCAACATCTATTCTGTCAACGGCTATGACTACGGCGCTGCCCAATCTGGTGGAATACTTTGGGGTCAGCACCTCAATTGGCCAGTGGGTCACAAGCGGCTATTCCCTAGCTATGGGTGTGGTCATGCCGCTGACCGCGTTTCTGATCACCCGATTTCCCACAAAAAGGCTGTACATGACGGGAATTGGCTGCTTTATTGTGGGTATCTTACTCAGCATTTTTGGCAGAAACTTTGGGCTTATGATGGCGGGCAGAATTTTGCAGGCCTGCGGCAACGGCGTTTTGCTGTCCGCGGCACAGGTCGTCATTCTGACCGTTTATCCTGCTGAGAAAAAAGGGGCCATGATGGGCACTTATGGTTTGGCGACAACTGCCGCCCCGATTATTGCGCCGACGCTCGCCGGACTGATGATTGATGCCTTTGGTTGGAAATCCATCTTCTATTTGGTTCTGGTCATTATGGCAATTTCCTTTGTCATTTCCAGCATTGTCTTTGAGGACGTGCTGGAGCTTCAGGACAAGAAGTTCGATGTTCTCTCCTTTGCGGAAAGCATCTTCGCCTTTGGCGGCATCACCCTGGGCATCGGAAATATCAGCAGTTACGGACTGGTGAGCGTACAAGCGGGAGTTCCCCTGCTGATTGGCATTGTGGTCTGCGCCCTCTTTATTATCCGTCAATGCGGTCTGGAAAAGCCCTTCCTGGATGTTAAAATCCTGGGCAATTGGAATTACGCGGTGAGTGTGATTTCCAGCATGGTCCTCTATCTGGTCATGATGGGATCCTCGGTCATGATGCCGCTATATGTTCAGAGCGTCATGGGCTATTCCGCCGTTACCTCCGGTCTGGTGACACTGCCTGGCTCCCTTGCGACCGCTGTTGTCAGCCCCTTTGCAGGAAGATTGTATGACAAAATGGGAATTAAAAAGATTTTTGTGGTTGGCGCTGCCGCTCTGGTGATCAGTAATATTGGAATGTTCTTCATTACCATGAGTACGCCTCTCTGGGTGGCCGCCGGCTTCAATGTCATCCGGAATCTCTCCATCGGCAGTCTGATGATGCCTCTGCTGACATGGGGGACCAACAACGTGGAGCCCAAGAAAGTGGCAGACGCCTCCTCTCTGTTGACCTCCTTCCGCACCATTGCCGGTTCCATCGGGTCGGCAGTATTTGTGGGGATTATGACCGCAGTGAGCGCAAGCTCTGCGGCAACTTACGGAGATAACGCCCTGATACACGGCATGAATGTGTCATTCCTTTGTATGGCGGTTGGAGCGCTGGTGTTGTTCATGATCTCAATTTTGGGAGTGAGAAACAGAACCGCAAAATCTGACAATTGATGATGGAATGAGCAAGAGCAAAGCGATGTACGGAAAATCAACGTACATCGCTTTTCATTGCTGATGGTTCGAAGTTCTTTCACTTCGAGTCTGGTAATAACACAATAGAGGATGACCTTTTTGCCAGTAACCAGCCCTTCACCTTCCATGAGTGTCACAGTGCGTCCGAGATTTTTGTATATTGCTTCCGCAATCTGTGAAGCATCATTTGTGATAATCAAGGCAGCCTTCGCTTGTTCCGGCTCAGATTCAACGATATCCAAAACCTTGGAGGCGATAAAATAAGTCAACAAACTATACATGGCACGGGCTAATCCAAATAAAATTCCCGCGATAGAATAGATAACTACGTTGAATATTAGATCCGTTTGTCCAACGGGAATTTTAAATCGCCTATTGATCAGGCTGGCAATTGTTTCGGCCCCGTCTAGGCAACAGCCAAACCGTTTCATCCATCATACACCTGTATAATTATACATTTGTCGTTTAGACCTGAGCGTCCACACTGTGGAAGTTCATGGGCGCGCCCGTGTGCTTAAACGAAACTGCAATCTCATCGTTTAAGGTAATGGGATTGCGGTTGCTGGAGAATTTTCTTTATCTGAAAATATGAAAACTTTGCTCCAAGAGATGCCTTGGCGTTTCGGTTTATGTTCCTGCCGGTAAACTGGAGCAGAAAGGGAAAATTGTGCTATACTATGGATGTTCCGTCTAGATCTTCTGCCGCTCGGAGGCAGAAAAGTTGACGCGCTCAAAGCTCAAATTCAAAACGCATGAAATGACAGTGGGTACCTCAAGGAAATCAATCAAAATTAAGGAGCTAAAGAAAGATGATCAAAATACTCTTTGTTTGCCACGGCAATATTTGCAGAAGCCCAATGGCCGAGTTCGTAATGAAGGATTTGGTGGAGAAGGCGGGGCCGGAGGGGGAATTCCTCATCGAGTCCGCAGCCACCAGCACGGAGGAGATCGGCAATCCGGTCTATCCCCCGGCCCGTCGGAAGCTGGCCCGGCATGGCATTGATTGCGCTGGCAAGACGGCCCGCCAACTTCGGAAAAGTGACTACGAGGAGTTCGACCTGCTGATCGGCATGGATCGGGCCAACCTCCGGAATATGCACCGCATCTGCTGCGGCGATTCTGCGGGCAAAATGCACCTGCTGATGGATTTCACCCGCCGTCCCGGGGAGGTGGCCGACCCGTGGTACACCCGGGATTTCGAGGCCACCTGGCGGGATGTGGAGGAAGGTTGCCGGGGGCTGCTTCAATCTTTGACAGAGGAAGGATGAGGCTGCGGGATGCGCTTCATTCCGCTGCGCCCTGGGGTGTCGGGCGCTCCAGTTCTCCACGGTTTTTCAGCAACTCCACCTGAATGACCGTTCCTGCCTGGCGGCTAGGCTCTCCGGGCGTGGTGAGATAGACCGCGTCTGCCATCAAAGCCCCAGCGGAGCCGGCAGCCTTGGGGCCGCGCAGCGCCAGGGGATGGGCCAGGTAGCTGCCATCCTCCTGCTGCTCCAGGCGGAGGGTCGCCATCAGGGAGAAGAAGGGCGGGGTTTGCAGAGGCTCTGCCAGGGTTGCGGAGACCACCTCCCGAACGGGAGCGGTGATCCCCAGGGCGTGGCAGACCAAGGCCCGAACTGCCCAATCCATGCTGTAAAAGGCGGCAAAGGCGGGGCCGGACAAGTTGACCAGGGGCTTGCCATCCAGTAGCGCCATGCTCATTGGCCGGCCAGGCACCGCAGCTACCCCGTGGAAGAGCATATTTCCCGTGTCCTCCAACAGCTTATAGCTGTAATCCTCGCCGCCCTTGGAGGTGCCGGCGTTAATCAGGATAATATCACTTTCAGGCAGCACCTGTTCCAGCGCTTCCTTTAATGCCTTGAGGTCGTCCTTTACGATGGGGTGCATAACCGGCTCGGCCCCCATATCCAGCAGCATCTGATGGGCCAAGACGCTGTTCGTATCAAAATTTTGACCCCGTTTCAGGGGTTCACCCACAGGAACCAGCTCACTGCCTGTGGGAATAAACGCCACCCGGGGCCTTTTCACCACAGGGATCTCTGAAATGCCCCCCATGCCGATGGCGGCCAGCGCCTGGGCAGTCAGGTTCGTGCCCTTTGCCGCCAGAAGAGAGCCCTTCTTTACATCAGCGCCGCAGGGTTTCACATTCATCCCCTTGCTGCCATTGACTTTGTTTCGGAAGCGGACGCCGCCTTCCGGGAGCAGCTCCACATTCTCAATGGCGATCACAGCGTCGAAGGTGTCGTCAAAGTCATCGCCGGTGTCAGCACGGATGTAATCTACGCCCAGCTTCCAGCCGCTGGTGTCCGGCATGCCCTGGGCAAAGGCCTGAGAATGAACGGCGATGCCGTCCATGGTTGAGGCGCGGACAATTGGCAGGTTGTAGTTGGCAAACTGATCCTGGGCCAGAATCCGCCCAGCGGCCTCTGACAGGGGGACCGTCTCAACTCCGGTCCTCGGGGTCCAGCGGGAGAAGAGCAGCTTTAAAGCATCCTGCTTGGAAATCAGATTTGACAAATCGGGTCTCATAAAATCACCTTCCCTTATAAATTGAAACAGCCCTTGTAAACCATTGCCTGGGCTTACAAGTGCTGCACAGCAATTATCATGATCTCATTTTAGACGCTGCGCTCTGGATTGTCAAGCGGACCAAATTCGGAAACACGGAAATCAATTTTTGCAACAAAGCTGAACAAAGTGCTAAAATAGGAAA
>CAYLVH010000058.1:8694-11421 GCA_964387095.1 uncultured Oscillospiraceae bacterium | reverse complement strand
TACTGGATTCTAATATGCTGCTTAGAGTCCTTTCTCAAAATTGATTTCCGTGGCAGCAGGGTGGCGCCCAGGGGGGTGGTCAGCTTGCCGGTGCCCTGGAAGTTCAGGCCGGTCAGGGGGTTCTGGAACTCGGGGAGCTTCAGCATTTTCACCATGACGTCAGAGGGCACCAGCAGGGTGTTCAGCTCATAGGGCTCGAACTGCGCCCAGAAGTTCACCAGGGCCTCATAGGTCAGGGTGCCGGAGGTGCCGCTGATGGTGGAATCCCCAATGGCAAAGGCGGCGGCCTCGTTGTCGTTGCCATCCCCGTTGATCAGGACGTCAATGGCGTCTTCCAGATGCATCCGGTTGATGTAGGCGCCGATCTGGCGCAGGGTGACGGAAAACAGGTCCAGCTTCTGGAAGCGGATGGCCTCATAGGAGCCCACCAGCATTCTCCCCCGCTTGTGGAGCTTCACCAGGTTCTCCTGGGTCTTCACCGTGGTCTGGGGGATCTCGGCGCCCTCTTCAACCCGCTTCAGACGCTTCATGTCCTCGCTGGGAATGGAGGCGATGGAGCGGTAATCCATGCCGTCAAAGGTGGTGACGGTGGCGGTGATGGCGGGGAGGATGTTGCTTTCCTCCATGCCCTGCTTGATGGAGCGGGCGATATACTCGGGGAAGAGCACGGAGGAGTCTGCGGTGCGGAAGAACTTCTCCACCGTGTCGGAGCCGGCGCCCTTGACCTTGATGTCAAAGCGCTTGAGCTGGCGCTGATAGGCGTCCAGGCCCTCCAAGGGAGTGCCCTTGTAGTTCTCAGAGGGGTCCCGGGCCTCCAGCACCTGGGTAAAGCTGCGGCCGGTCTCGCCGTACATCCCCTTTTCCAGCTTCAGAGTTTCATAGGTATAAGGCATAGTTCTTTCCTCCTTACAGATAGATGACTGCGGTCAGGTTGGTGGTGTCCGTGGAAACCACCTGGGCGGAGATGCCGGTGGTGTCAGAGGTGCCGGCGGTTTTCACGCCGCCGCTGCCGTCTGCCACCAGGGTCACAGGGCCCAGGGCGGGGCAGCCAGAGGCGCAGGTGACGGTCATAAACCCGCCGATCTGGACGGCGGCGGCGCCGTCCCGGAGGGACAGGGCCAGGCCGCAGAAGGGGTCGCCTGCGCTGCAGGCGGAAACGGTGCCGTTGCCGGAGATCTTCACCACCTGGTTTGGCTCCACCGTGCTTTCGGCTTCGAAGGTCACAACGGCCTCTTGGATTCCGTCGAATGCGATGTTCATAACAGATTGCTCCTTTCAATTAGATCAGAAATGCGTTGTCCGAGTCCGCCTGCTTGGGGGAGGCGGTGCGCCTCATCAGCTGGGAAACCGGCGGATACTTCTTCTCCAGCTGCTCCTCATAGCCCTTTTTCAGGGCCAGAAGCTCCTCTTCCCCCAGCTTCTCGGCCATGCGGACGCGCATGGCCCGGTCAAAGCCCGGCTCTGCCAGGCCGCCCAGGTGCACGACTTCCTTCCGCAGCCCCGCCAGATAGCGCCTGCCCAGCAGGCTCTCCTCCTCCAGCTGTTCCAGCTGGGAGAGCAGCTCCGGGCGGCCGGAAAGGAATTCCTTCAGGGTGGCGCCGGAATTGACCTGAAATCCCTTGACCACCCCTGCCTTTGGCTGGGCGGGCACTGCCACAAAGCTCCACTCATAGGCATCGGTGGGATTTTGTAGGATGCCGTAGCACAGCTGATTGCCGTACCAGCGGCCCTTGTTGTGGACACAGTGCTCCCGGTCCCCCAGGGGATTGCCGCAGATGGAGCAGATGGTGTCCGCCACCGCGCAGGAGACGGAGACCTCCTTCTTGATGCCCCCTTCGATTTCCCGGATCAGGTCGGCGTTGGCCTCGGTGCGCACCATGTAGGCGTAGGCCTTCAGGCTGGTGTACACCTCCCCGGCGGAGGTGGTCAGAGTTTTGTCCTGTACCAGCTCGGTGCGGTAAATGCGGGCGGTCTGGCCCTTGGCGGACCACTCGTGGTGAAGATGCCCGCCTTGTCCACAAATAGCTCCGCCAGGCCCTGCAAAGCGGGGATGTCAAAGCGCTCGTTGTCCCGGTCCACCTCGTTGTCGCAGAGGCAGACGGCGAAGGTGTAGACTTCCTCCGCCTTCAGGGGGGAGCGGGACAGGGCGTTGATCAGCCCCAGCTCGTTTTCGTCCAGCAGACAGTTGGTGTCTGCCATCGCTTCCTTGCAAATCCTCATTCATTCACCTCCAGAAGATTGTCAATGGCGGTGTGGCCCTGTTCCACCTGGTCATTTTCCAGCTTCAGCTTTCTGGCCTGCTGGAGATACAGCGCCGCCTTGGCGTCGTCCACCTGGTCCTGTAGGTTGATCTCCTCCCATTCAATGCGCACCTTAGGGTCGTAGCCGTGGAGGAGGAGCCAGCACTCGCAGACCTTTTCCAGCATGGGCTCCAGGGTGCGCCAGATGGCGTAAAGCTCGCTGGTGAGGATGTCCGCCTGCTGGGTGCTCATCCGCTCGGTGGTGGACCAGCTCAGCCCCAGCATGAAGGGGGGAATGCCCGTCCGGGCCACCAGCTGTTCCAAGATCAGCCGAACGGGAACCTCCGCGTCCAGAATCTGGTTGTCCGCGCCGATGACCTTGATGTCCACGTCCCCCACCGCCACGAAGTCCCGGATCCTGCCGTTCTTGCTGTCCTGCATGGCGGTGCTCCACTCCCGGGCGATGAGCTCGCTGCGCTCCCGGGCG
>CAYLVH010000058.1:0-8594 GCA_964387095.1 uncultured Oscillospiraceae bacterium | reverse complement strand
GGGCGGTGTCCGCGTCCAGGTCCCCATGGCCGGGCTTGCAGACTACGGCGAACCGCAGGTTGCCCATGCGCTCCCAGTTCTGTCCGGTGGCGGTGTATACCTTCATCAGGATGTCCGTGAGGAAGGGCATACTCCGCAGCAGGGAGACGCCGTAGGGGGCGTCCGCCTCCGGGTTGAAGGGGGTGAACAGCAGCAGGTCCTGGCGGGGGAATTCCGTCAGCTGCCCGTTTTGGTTATAGCCGCAGAGGGTAAATTCCAGGGGATTTTCCCCCTCCTTGATCTCCACATCGGCGGGGTTGCCGTTGAGAACCGCAGCGATCTCCCGGCCGTTGCGGGTCAGCACCAGCTCGCCCACCCCCTGGCCGCAGGTCAGCATGGAGTCCAGATAGCTGTCCAGGAAGGACTGGATCCCCCGCTGGCTCTGGCCGGTGGGGACCCGCCGCAGGAATTCCATCAGCTCCCGCTGAACTGTCTCATCCCCGCAGCGCACAGAGAAGCCTCCCACCAGCCGGATAATTTTCAGCAGCGCCGCGTCTACGGCGGGGATGGCCTCCCGGATCTGCCGGTACAGGGAAACCTGCGCCTTTTGCAGGGGGATGTAGCAGTCCAGCATCCCGAAGGGGTGGCGCTTCCCGTCCCGAATCTGGACGGTCCCGCTGGCAAGGGCAGAGGAGGAGGCCTTTTTCTTCCGTTTCATTTCACCATTCCTTTCGTCCTGTGAATCACAGAGCGCTCCGCCGCTCCAGCGCGGCGGCGCCCAGGGGGAGGAGCCGCTTTTTCCCCGCCACGGCGGCGGCAAAATAGCGGATGTCGTCCATGGCATGGTCGAACTCCTTCCGGACCTGATCCCGGCTGCCGTTCCGGTCGTCCCAGCGGTATTGGTGGAACTCCCGGATGGCGTCGGTGCAGGGGGAGCAGATGACCAGCTTCCCCTCCTGGAGCAGTCTGGCGGTCAGGCGGATGCCCGCCAGCACGTCGTTGTCGGCCTTTCTGACGCGCCAGCCCTTTTGCCGGAGCAGCGTGATAAAACTGGCAGCGGAGGGATCCACTACCACCAGCTGGATCGCTCTGTCTCCAGCCAGTTTCCCCAGGGCCTCTTCGTACTCCGCGACTGTCTTTTGCCGTCCCTCCCGGCGGGAGTCGTAGTAGTACTCCCGGATCCGGTACCAGACGTCCCTCACCCGGCCCCAGAGGCCGAAGGAGGCCGGGTTCCGGGTGCCGTAGTCGCAGGAGATCCAATACTCCTGACACTGCTCCGGGGGCTCCTGGACATAGCTTTCGTCGAAGAAGTCGTAGACCAGCCCCTGCGCCACTACCCACTCGCCCAGGACAAAGCGGCGGTAAAAGCTGCCGGAATACAGCTTGCGGTAGCGCTGGAGGGTCTTGCGGGAGAGGGAAGGATTGTCCTCCATGGTAAAGTGCAGGTACAGGGCGTTTTTCTCCTGGGCCTTCTGGATCCACTCCTTGTAGAACCAGTGCTCCGGCCCCTCTGGGTTGCAGTTGAACCAGAGCTTTGCGCCCTCCACACTGCACCGGGCGCAGGCCTGCTCCACGAAGGAGCGGGGCATCAGCGCCACCTCATCCAGGAGGACCCCGGCGAAGGTGGCGCCCTGGATCAGGGCTGCGGAGCCCTCGTCCAGCCCGCCGAACAGGTAGAAGGTGTTCTGGTGCCCGCCGAAGGAGATCTCAATCAGGTTGGTCGACAGCTTTTCCTGGCATTGAAATCCCAGATCCCGCATGATGGGCAGCAGCGGCGAGATCAGGTTCCGGCGGACAGAGCCGATGGTCTTTCCACAGAAGGCAAGCTGCTTCCCGTCAAAGCGGCGCATGGCCCAGCAGAGAAAGGAAATCCCCATGCACAGGGTCTTTCCGCTTCGCACGGCGCCGTCGCAGATAATGCTGTCCTGGAGTGTCCACGGGGAGCGGTCACACCACCAGGTCAACACCTGCACCTGCCTGGGGGAAAAGCATTCAATCATATTGCTGCTGTCCCGCCTGGTTCTCCAGCGCCTGGTAGAAACTCTCCGCCTGTCCGGTGACGGGGCCATCTTCGGACTCCCGGAGCAGGGCGATGAGCTCGGTCAGGGCCTTCACCCGATCCACCAGCTTGATCTCTACGGTGCCGTTCCCATTGCGCTTTAATTCGCTGAGCAGTGACAGGTCGAGCTTGCTGATCTGCTCGGTCAGGTTATCCCCTTCCAGATACGCCAGCTTGACGGCATCGTTGGATTTTTTCATCATTTTCCGGGCCAGGCGGAGCACCAGCTCCTGCTCGATTTGCCTGTACGATTTCTTTTCCATGGTTTCATCCCTCCACCCTTAGCGGATTCCGGGGGTTCTGTTTCTATGAAAATGGAAACTTTTTCGGAAAAAATCGAAAAAAATTTGAAGATTTTGCGCCGGGACTTCCCCCGGCCCGGCTCTTGCAATTTTGTAAAAAAGGGGTATTATATACATTGAAAGGAAATGTGCGGATAAAACCGCACACAGAAGCATTATGGAGGCAATACTATGACAAAGATTGATATTATTTCTGGCTTTTTAGGCGCGGGTAAGACCACCCTGATTAAAAAGCTGTTGGAGGAGGCCTATGGCGATCAGAAGCTGGTGCTCATAGAGAACGAGTTCGGGGAGATCGGCATTGACGGGGGCTTCCTGAAGGACGCGGGCATCCAGATCAATGAGCTGAACTCCGGCTGCATCTGCTGCTCCCTGGTGGGGGATTTTGGCGCGGCCCTGAAGCAGGTCATCACGGATTATAGCCCCGACCGGGTGATCATCGAGCCCTCCGGCGTGGGCAAGCTGTCCGACGTGATCCGGGCGGTGCAGAAGGCCGGCGCCCAGGTGCCCCTGGAGCTGGGCACCTTCGTGACCGTGGTCAACGCGGCCAAGGCAAAGGTGTTTATGAAGAACTTTGGCGAGTTCTTCCTGGACCAGGTGGAGCATGCCGGGGCCATTATCCTCTCCCGGACCCAGGGCATGAGCGACGCGAAACTGGATACGGTGGTGAATCTGCTGCGGGAGAAGAACCCCACCGCACCCATTATCACCACCCCCTGGGACCAGCTGACCGGCAGCCGGATTATGGCGGCCATGGAGGGAGGACATTCCATGCTGGACTCCCTGCTGGCGGAACTGGCGGCGGAGCAGGAGGATGACGATGAGGAGTGCGACGACCCCAATTGCAGCTGCCACCACCATCACCACGACCATGACCATGACCACGAGGACGGGCACCACCATCATCACCACCACCACGACGCGGGCGAGGTGTTTACCTCCTGGGGGGCGGAGACCCACAAGAAGTTCGCCAAGGAGTGTCTGGAGGAGATCATGCGCCAGCTGGATTCTGGCAGCTATGGCATCATCCTTCGGGCCAAGGGCATCCTGCCCGCCGAGGATGGCCAGTGGATCCACTTTGACTTCACCCCAAACGAGATCAATGTCCGCAACGGCGCCGCTGACTACACCGGCCGCCTGTGCGTCATTGGCTCGGAATTGAAGGAGGACGCTCTGAAGGAGCTGTTCGGCCTGTAATCCCCAGAGAGGAGACAGAATCCCATGAATGAAATTCCTGTCTATTTGTTTACCGGCTTCCTGGATTCTGGCAAGACCAATTTCCTCATGCCCATGCTCACCGATGGCAGCTTTACCGGGAGTGATAAGACCCTGCTCATTGTCTGCGAGGAGGGGGAAGAGGAGTATGACGAGGCCGAGCTGGCCAAGTACCATGTCAGCATGGTGACGGTGGAGAACTATGAGGAACTGAATCCCCGGTTTTTCAAGAAACTGGAGCGGGAGTACCGCCCCGACCAGGTGGTCATTGAGTACAACGGCATGTGGCTGATGCAGAACTTGGACCGGGTGCTGCTGCCCCGGAATTGGATTCTTTACCAGATTGTGACCCTGGTTGACGCCAACACCTTTGAGCTGTATGCCGCCAATATGGCCCAGCTCATGAGCGAAAAGCTGATGAATGCGGACCTGATTGTCTTCAACCGGGTCAATGATGAGACGGCCGCGATGCTGCGCAAGCGCAACATCAAGATGCTCAACCGCCGGGCTGAGATTTACCTGGAGTACGAGAACGGGGATACCACGGAGTACGACTCCGGGGAGCCTCCCTTTGATATGACCAAGCCAATTCTGGAGCTGGATGACCGGGACTATGGCTTCTGGTACACGGATGTCATGGATCACCCGGACCGTTACGAGGGGAAAGTGGTCCGGTATCGGGGCATCGTGGCCCAGTCCCCCGAGTTCCCCGCAGGCAGCTGCGTGGTGGGCCGGTTTGCCATGGTCTGCTGCGAGAATGACCGGGCCTTTTTGGGCCTGATCTGCAAGGGGGAGGAGGGCGCCAAATTCAAGTCCCGGGATTGGGTGATTGTCACCGCCCAGGTGCGGGAGGAGCACGTTGACCTATACGGGGGAGACGGCCCCATGCTCTATATCCAGTCCATGGAGCCCTGTGAAGCCCCCGCAGTGACGGATATCACCTTCTGATGGAGACGGCTCGCATGGATCTGACGGAAAAGAAGCTCTCCACCCAGCGCAAGTATACCGGTTTGATTGTCAACGTGGATGTGGACCAGGCCCTTTCCCCCTCCGGCCATCAGGTCAAGCGGGAAATTGTCCGGCACCCCGGAGGGGTGGGCATCGTGCCCATCGATTCCCAGGGGAGGATCCTCCTGGTGCGGCAGTACCGCTATGCCTTCCAGACTGTCCTGACTGAAATCCCCGCCGGGAAGAAGGAACCTGGGGAGGATTACGCCTATGGGGCGGCTCGGGAGCTCAGTGAGGAGATCGGAGCCGAGGGTACATTGATCCCCCTGGGCACCCTGCTGGCGTCCCCTGGCATCCTTATGGAGGAGCTGCACCTGTACCTGGCAGTGGACCTGACCTTTGGGGAGTCGCACCCCGACCCGGACGAGTTCCTGGAGGTGGTTCCCGTCACCTTTCAGGAGGCGGAGGGGATGATCCTCTCCGGGGAGCTCCGGGATTCCAAGACGGTTGCCGGCATCCTGAAGGCCAAGCTGTACCTGGAGCGGCAGGGCAAGTAATCCCATAGAGGCAAAAAAGCAGCGCCTGCTCCCATTGTGGGAGCAGGCGCTCAGCCTGTCAAAAAACCTGAAAGCATCGCAAGATGAGAAGATTTCCTCACAAAATGGCCAGTATGCTCAAAATCTGCATGGTCAGGATGCCCACTGCAAGCCCCGCCAGAAAGGCCCCCGCATGGTGGGAGAAGCCCTTGGCCCGGGGAGCGGCTTCCTTGGCCAGATTCTCCTGGAGGATAGCCTCCGCGTCGGGGAGCTGGGCCTTCCCAGCGGCCCGGAATTTCCGCAGCTGGGTGAAGGCGCCCTGGTTGCGGCGCAGCTTCAAGGCGGGGAAGGCGTGTAAAATGCGGTCCTGCAGAAGATGGCGCTCAGACATGGTGGCCTTCAGCTTCCGGGTCAGCTCCTGGGCCTGCTGGCGGCCCTTGCCATCCTGCTGGGCACTGAGCTCCTGACGCGTGGCCAGGGCTTCGGCGGCTGACGTGGAGCGCTGCTGGGCTGCCTCCCGCATCCGGGTCAAGCGCTCGGCGTGGGCAATGGCCCGCGCCTCGGCGCTTTCCAAAGCCCGGGCCTGCATCTGATCCACCTTCCCCTCCAGGGAGAGCTTCTGCAGGGCCAGCTTTTCCCGGGTGTCCTCCACCGCCACCTTTGCCTCCTCCCCCTTGGCCTTGGCGGCAATGGCGCCCTCATAGAGGTTTTCACCCAGCCGGTCGGACATGGAGTGAATCCGCTGGGCGGTCTGGGTAATCAGGGCCAGCCGCTGGTTCAAGTGGTGAATGGCGGTCACCGTGGCCACCAGGTCCACCGCCAGGGTGATGAGGAACAGGCAGTTCAGGGTGCCCCCCAGCACATGGGGGAGCAGATGCACCAGGCCATAGAGGGTGGGGTGGACCAGCTTGATGATGCCGGTGCAGGCGATGCCCCAGATAATGGAGAATTCCAAGCATATGTAGCCCTGAATGTTAAAGGGCTTGTCGGAATAGTCCCACCACTTGGCGTGGAATATCTTTTCCAGCACCAGTCCGGTGAGGTATTCCAGCAGCGTTGCCAGGACCATGGAGGAAAAGAACAGCGGCGCCAGCCGGTGGGACACCGGCGTCAGCACCACCAGGACGATCAAGGCCCCCACGCCATAGATGGGGCAGATGGGGCCGTTTAAAAATCCCCGGTTGGAAAATTTGCCCAGGGTGACTGCGGCGTAGCAGACCTCAGCGCACCAGCCCAGGAACGCATAGATGAAAAATAATAGGGTCAGTTCATAAATGGAGTATCCCGCGATGGTCAAAACGATACAGCTCCTTTCCATTCATTCCAGCTGAGATCCAGCGCGTCCCCCCCGCAAACGGCGCAGGATAGAGTGGGGACGGGGAAGGGGATCAGGCGATTGCGCAGCCCAGGCTCCGGCTCATTTTCCCCCAGGGGGAGCACAGGAAAGGAGTCCAGACGCCGGGTCAGCCCGGCGCCGGTGCACTTCAAATAGGCCTCCTTCTTGACCCAGAGGGCGGTGAATGCGCCCTCCGGCTGGCCTTGGAGCCAATCCTGCTCCTGAGGGGTGAGCTTCCGTCGGACCGGGGAGTTCCTTCGAACCCCTTGTATGTCAATGCCCACGGGGCAATCGCTCAGGGCGCAGGCCACCCAGCCCCCCGAGTGAGAGAGATTAAAGTGATGGTCCGGGAATTCCGCAAAGTATGGCTTCCCGTTTTTTCCCTTGGCCAGGGCGGGGGAACGGCCCACCTCCGGCCAGCGCTGCGCCGCAGCCCAAAGGAGAAGCCCATGGGCCGCCTGGTGCTCCGCCCCCGAGCCTGCTCCGTCCACCCGGCAATAATACAGGGTAGTCATCCGATCACCATGCCGCCGTCCACCGGCAGAACCTGGCCGGTGATGAAGTTGGCCCCTTCGGAGGCCAGATAGAGGATGGCCTTTGCCACATCCTCCGGCTGGCCGATGCGGTTCAGGGGGGTCTCCTCCTTCAGCTCGGCCATGGAGGCCTCGTCCAGGGCGGCGTTCATCTCGGTGTTGATGACCCCAGGCGCCACGCAGTTCACGGTGATCCCGGAGGGGCCCACCTCCTTGGCCAGGGCCCGGGTCAGCCCGATGACCGCCGCCTTTGTGGCAGAGTATGCCACCTCGCAGCTCCCCCCGGTCAGCCCCCACATGGAGGAGACGGTGATGATCCGCCCCTCCTTTTCGTGGATCATGCCCGGGAGCACCGCCCGGCAGGGGTAGAACACCCCGTCCACGTTGACGTGGAACAGCTCCTGCCATTCACCGTCGGAAATGTCCGTAAATAGATTGGGATGGGAGATTCCCGCGTTGCACACCAGCACACGGATCCGGCCGAAGGTGCCCTCCGCTTGCCGGACCATCTCCGAGACGGCGGCAGAGTCCGACACATCGCAGGGAAAGCACGCCGCGCAGCCTGGGCGCGCCTGGTTCAGACTCCGGCAGAGCCGCTCTGCCCGCTCCCCGCTGCTTTTATAGTTGATTGCCACCTGATAACCGGCCTGGGCGAAGGCGGCGGCGGTGGCGGCGCCGATCCCCCTTGAGGCGCCGGTGATGAGGACCGTCCCCTTATTCATGGCGGTCCAGTTCCTTCAGCCATTCCATGCAAAGCCCGGTCCAGTGGGCGGCGTGGGGGTTGACGCACTCCTTGCGGTAGGCGGACTCCACCGTGCCCACGCTGGTCACATGAGGCCCCTTGGGGAACAGGTGGAACTCCAGGGAGACGCCGGCGTCCAGCAGGGCCTGGGCATAGCACATGGAATCCTGCACCGGCACCATCTCGTCGGTGACGGTGGCCCAGAGGAAGGTGGGGGGATTTTCCCCCGTGACACTTCTCTCCAGGGAGAGCAGTGAGATTTTCTCCTCTGTGGCCGGCCGGTCCCCCAGCAGATTGGTAAAGCTCTGGTTCTGGGGGGAGTAGGTGATGACGGGATAGCTGAGGATGGCCGCGTCCGGGCGGAATTGGGCGGCGGGCAGCCCCAGGGTTTCCGACAGCAGGGGCAGCTGCCACAGGTTTGCCAGGCTGCCTGCCAGGTGTGCCCCGGCGGAGAAGCCGCAGACCGCCACCCGGTCAATGCCGTATTCCCGGCTGTGGGCGCGGATGTAGGCCACGGCAGCGGCTGCCTCCAGCAGCTGTTGGGGATAGCGATCAGGGGCCAGGGCATAATTTAATACAAAGCACTGGATTCCCCCGGACAAAAAAGTCATGGCCACTGGCTCCGCCTCCGGGATGGAGTGAACCCCATAGCCCCCGCCGGGGAGGATCAGCATGGCCCAGCGGTGGCCGTCGTCCCCGGGGAGGCCCAGCCTAGCCCGGGCATAGACGGTCATTGTCACCTTTGTCCGGGCGGCGGGCAGGTTGGGGTTCAGCGCAGTGGAAGGGATCACTTGATAGATCATAAGGAGTCCTCACTTTCAATCGTGTAGGTTTGGTTGATTTTTTATTATAGCATAATCTGTCGTATTTTGCTATAATGGCTATGAGAAAACACGGAAATCAATTTTGAGAAAGGACTCTAAGCAGCATATTAGAATCCAGTA
>CAYLVH010000057.1:0-11484 GCA_964387095.1 uncultured Oscillospiraceae bacterium | reverse complement strand
AAGAACCGCAACTTTGATACCCATTGTATCAAAATTGCGGTTCTTATTTGGTGGAGGTGAGGGGAGTCGAACCCCTGTCCGAAAACGCTTCATTGGGACTTTCTCCGGGCGCAGATGATTATTTACATTCCCTCATCCAGGCGTGAGTCATCACACTCCGGGAATCAGTAGCTTCATGATGCATGGCACGCGCAAAGCTTAGCGTACTCACGGTCACCACTAAATGACGCCCAAACCCGGGTCGTGGTCCCCCCGGGCAGGACGGTCACGGCAAATTAGGCCGCGACGAGTTCGTAAGAATCGTTGTTCTTTAATTTATAAGTGCCCGTTTTAAGGTGGCCAGGCGCCACCGCCCGCTTATCCCACCTCTACATCCCCGTCGAAACCAGTGCACCCCCGGTTGATGGTCCATGCAAACGCATGGGAATCGATTTTTAAATTACGAACTTCATTTATCTTTCAGCCGCCAGCCGCCCGCCGCAGGCTCTCCGCAGCGGACAGCGGAAATACATCAATAACGGCCGTAGGGATCCTTCAGCTTCTGAGGCTCAGGGTAAGTTTCGCCAAAGGTTTCGACCGTGACCTTCTTCATCTTCTGCTCTTTCATTGGTCGGTCTGCACGGTCCGTGGGTACAGAGGCGATTTCATCCACAACCTCAATGCCATGAGTAACAGCGCCAAAAGCAGCATACTGGCCATCCAGGAACTGGCCATCAGCGTGCATGATAAAGAACTGGGAACCGGCAGAGTTAAAGGATTGGGAACGGGCAAAGGACAGCGCACCCCGCTTATGGGACAGCTTGTTGGGATGGCCGTTTGCCTTGAACTCGCCCTTGATGCAGTAGCCGGGGCCGCCCATACCGGTGCCCTGGGGATCACCGCCCTGGATCATAAAGCCGGAAATCACCCGGTGGAAAATCAAACCGTCATAAAAGCCCTTATTGACCAGTGAGACAAAGTTGCGGACGGATTCCGGAGCAATTTCAGGATACAGCTCGGCCTTAATGATGCCGCCGTTTTCCATTTCAAATGTAACAATGGGATTCTGTGCCATAAGACATATATTCCTCGTATTATATAGTAGTAGTGTTTAAAGACCCTCTCCAAGGTCTGTCTGCTATACTGTTTGAAGATAGTGAAGCCGGGTTTTCAGCGCCCGGTCAATTTGCCGCTTTGCGTCCTTTACCGCTGCGGCCTCCCGCTTATCGTGGAGCTTCTTGCCCTTGGCGAGGCCGATCTCCAGCTTAACGTGGGAATTTTTAAAGTAGATGGACAGCGGAACCAGGGAATAGCCGTCCTGCTTGACTTTGGCATAGAGCCGCAGAATCTCCCGCTTGTGCATCAGCAGCTTGCGGGGGCGCATCGGGTCCTTATTAAAGATATTGCCCTGCTCATAGGGGGAGATATGCATACCATAGACAATTATCTCTCCGTTCTTGAAGTGGCAGAAGGAATCCTTCAAATTCACCTTTCCCCGGCGGATAGACTTTACCTCTGTCCCGGCAAGCTCGATGCCGGCTTCATATCGGTCCTCCACAAAGTAGTCGTGGAACGCCTTTGGATTTTTCGAGACGATTTTGACACCTCTGTACTCCATGCCGGCACCTCCTCTCTTGCCCTGTCTTTTTTATTTTATTACAGATTTACACGCAAGTCAACAATTGGGGAGCTGTTTTATTTTAGTTTTTTCGTCCCCAAAATATACCTGGCAGGTGGAATGAATTGACAGATTTTTTTCTGCATCTGTTTCTGACAAGATGATTATTCTAGATGGAGAAGAAGATCAGATCCGCTTCTTCTTGAAAGATGGCAAACGCTATGCAGCGGGAATTTACACTGACAGGAGATTTCATCATTGACCCCAAGGGGACGAACTCATCACCCTTCGGTAACAGGATCTGACGAGCAAAACCTGATATTCCCTGTCTTGTAATTTTTTCTCCCATCGTATATACTGGTTTCACCGACGAAAGGAGAATGCAATATGCTTGAAGTAGGAACCAAGGGAACAGCCAGCGTCCTGGTGACGGAGGAAAACTCCGCAAAAACCATGGGCAGCGGCACCCTGGACGTCTTTGCCACCCCCGCTATGATCGCTCTGATGGAGCGCACCTGCTGGACCAGCGTTGCCAATCAGCTGGAGCCCGGCTGGGGCACCGTGGGCATCAGCCTGGACATAGCCCACTCCGCCCCCACTCCCCTATCCATGACCGTCACCTGCGAGAGCGAGCTGGTGGCCGTGGAGGGCCGCAAGCTGACCTTTCAGGTGGTCGCCCGGGATGATGCCGGGGAAATCGGCCGGGGCACCCACCAGCGCTTTATGGTTCAGAATGAAAAGTTCCAGAAGAAAGCCAACCAGAAAAAGAACTAATCCACCAAAGATTCGCCCGCTGAGCAACGGCTTCAGCGGGCGTTTTCCTACACTGTACCAGACCGGAAGGCCTCCACCGCATGCCGGACCGCCAGGGCTGTCTCCTCCACAGTCAGGCCGGTGGCGTCCACGATCAGGTCTGCCACGGACTCATAAACCGGCGTCCGGTACTGGTACAGGTCCTCCAGGGTCTGACCGTCCTCTAAGGTGATCCCCCTGGACTCCAGGTTGGGGACCCGCTGAATGATCTCCTTGCAGGGATGCTTTAAATAAACCACCGTCCCCAGCTTTTTCATGGCCCGAACCCCCTTAGGGTGCAGAGCCGCGCTGCCGCCGGTGGCGATCACGGTTTCCTGGCAGTCTAGCCAGGAGATCGTCTCCGCCTCCAAATCCAGGAATGCCTGGTTGCCATATTTGTTAATCAGATCCTGCAAACGGCTGCGATACCTCCGCTGGATGATCAGATCCACGTCCAGAAAGTCCAGGCTCATCAGCTTCGCCAGGACCACGCCCACGGTGCTCTTACCACAGCCGGGCATTCCAATCAAAACTACATTTTTCATATCCGTTTCCCGCGTCTCTTTCTAATTCCGCATAAGGTTGCTCACGATCGGAGTAAATCAAGATTTTTTCACAGGCTGGATGCTGCAATAGATCTCTCCGTTTTGAACCGTTATCACGCCGTAAGTCTGCTTTACATATCGGGTCATGGCCCCCGGATTCATCACCCACATCTTCCCATCCAACTCCAGGTGGGGCTGGTGGGTATGGCCGTACAGGGCAATATCCGCGCCAAAGCGATGACCCGCTGCAATCAGGCCGCCGATCCCCTGTTTCACCCCTTTGGTATGCCCATGGCAGAAGAAAATCCGCTTTCCTGCCACCTCAATCAGCCGTTCCAACGGCTCGGTGGGCTGGTAGTCGCAATTGCCGGGGACCGCCTCCACCGGGATGTCCGGTACCGCAGACATAAAATGCCCGCAATCCCCCCAGCAATCCCCCAGAAATAGGATCTTATCGGGATGTTCCGCCAGGGCAACCTCCACCACATCAGAGATGGTGCCATGGGAATCCGAAAAAACAACAATCTTCATATTACACATTCCTCACTTTCGTGCATAGGATAAAGAAGAACATCATCCCATATCAGGAGGGCATCATCATGAGCCAACAGCCAAACCTGAACGCATTTCGACAAAATCCAGAGGCCGCCTCCCTGCTCCAGGATCAGGCAGCCTTAAAGGCGCTCCTACAGTCTCCGGACGCAAAACGGTTGATGGAGTTGCTCACCCAACAAAACGGCCAACAGCTCAAGCAGGCGGCTGCCAAGGCCGGGAACGGAGATACTTCCTCCCTTTCCGCCATGCTGAACGGCCTCTCACAGAGTCAGGAGGGCCGTCAACTGATGGAACGCCTGGAAAAGCTAATCAAAAAATAATTTTTAGGAGGGATTGGCAATGGGTGAATTTGATGACAAGCTAAATGAGATACTCTCTTCTCCTGATACGATGAATCAGATTATGTCCATTGCCAACTCCATCTCATCCGGAAACTCTGCCCCGCCGGAAAACCAGGATCAGGCGCAGTCTTCCCGGCCCTCGCAGCCCTCCGCTCCTTCCATTGATCTCAGTTCCCTGACCTCCCTGCTGGGCGGTGGGGACTCCCCGCTCTCCGGGTTGGATCCAAGCATGATTGGAAAATTGATGGAACTGATGCAGGAATACCGCCGGGAGGACGACGACAAAGCGGCCTTGCTCACCGCCATCCGCCCCTTCCTCCGGGATGAGCGAGGCGCACGGATCGACCGGGTCATTCAGGTCACCAAACTGTCCCGCGTCATCAAATTGGCAATGAAACTCTTCCGAAAGGAGGCACCAGGTTCCGATGTATAACCGCTATCTAAATGAGGACGAATTTCAGCCTGTAGAACCGGCCCAGGAAGGGCCATCTTCCTCCTCCGGCGAGAAGAAAAAGGGACCTCTAAGCGATCTTCTCTCCATGCTGGGAGGTAATAAAAATGCCGGAGGTCTATCCGGCATTTTAAGTGGCTTTAAATTAGACGAACTGGATAGGGGAGATATTCTCCTGATCCTCATCCTTCTCTACTTGTTCTGGGAGAGTGAGGATGAAGAGCTTCTCATTATCCTGGGGCTTCTGCTCTTCACCGGGTTTTAGCAGTCAGCAGTGAAATTTTCCGGACTTTCCGCCCTGCGGCCAAAGTAATAGAGAATAGCCTCAATGATCCGGCGGCAGGCATTGCCATCGCCGTAGGGGTTGACCGCGTGGGCCATGGCGTCATAAGCGGCGGGATCCCGGATCAGCTCCTTGGCCAGCTGATAGATGGTCTCCTCCTCCACACCGGCGATCTTGACGGTTCCAGCGGCTACAGCCTCTGGGCGCTCGGTCTCCCGGCGCATGACAAGGACAGGTTTTCCCAGGGCAGGAGCCTCCTCCTGCAGGCCGCCGGAGTCGGTCATCACCAGGTAGCTCTTGGCCATCAGGTTGTGCATTTCGTCGGCGGTCAGCGGGTCGATGAGATGGACGCCGGGAGTCCCCGCCAAGTACTTGTCCACAGCCTCCCGCACCACAGGGCTGAGATGTACCGGGTAGACAAGCTCCACCTCAGGAAAGTCCGTTGCAATACGCTTCAAGGCGGTCATAATCTGGCGCATGGGCTCGCCGTAGTTTTCTCGGCGGTGGCAGGTGACGCAGATGATCTTCTTTCCCGCAAAGTCCAGCTGGTTCAGCTCTTCGGTGGTAAACTGATAGTCCGCCTTGACGGTGGTTTTCAATGCGTCAATCACCGTGTTGCCGGTGATGAACACGTTCTTGGTGATATTTTCCTTTGTCAGGTTGTCCCGGTTGGCCGCGGTGGGGGCAAAATGCAGCTCAGCGAGATCGCTGGTCATCTGACGGTTAAGCTCCTCCGGAAAGGGGGAGTACTTATCCCAGGTGC
The DNA here is from genome assembly GCA_964387095.1 of uncultured Oscillospiraceae bacterium. Classification (GTDB taxonomy): domain Bacteria; phylum Bacillota; class Clostridia; order Oscillospirales; family Oscillospiraceae; genus JAJQBJ01. The sequence goes on along the minus strand of CAYLVH010000057.1, from coordinate 6,157 downwards.
GCAACCCCGCTTCCACATGCCCCACCGGAATCTGGTGGTAAAAGGCAGCCAAAGCCCCCGCGAAGGTCGTGGAGGTATCGCCGTGGACAAGCACCAGGTCCGGCTTTGCCTCATCCAGGACAGCGTCCATCCCGTTCAAGCACTTGGAGGTGATCATGGATAAGGTCTGCCGGGGCTGCATGATGTTCAGGTCATAGTCCGGCTGGACGCCGAAGATCTTCAGAACGGAGTCCAGCATCTCCCGGTGCTGGGCGGTCACGCAGCAGACCGACTCAAGCTCGGGATATTTCTGCATTTCCAGCACCAAAGGGCACATCTTAATGGCCTCCGGCCGGGTGCCGAAAATGGTCATAACTTTGATTGGTTTCATTCCACCTTCTCCTCTGCTTTTTCACTCTCCTGCTCTGGCTCGGACTCTGGCTCTGAATCCGGTTCCGGGCCAAGGGTTGCCTCCGTACGGCCTGCAGGGGTGTCCTCTCCATGTTCCGTCCTGTTGGTGAGAATCCCCCAAACCACCAAGCCAGCCACCACAAACGCGGCCAAGAAAATCAGGGTTCGAAGCGCTCCGCTGGTGGTCAGCACCACCGCGCAGACACCCAAAATGGCAGAGATCACATAGAGCACCGCCACCGCCTGCTTCTGATTCAGGCCCATATCAATTAGGCGGTGATGCACATGGCTTCGGTCCGCCTTCATGGGGTTCTGGCCATGGCTGATGCGGCGGATAAAGGCAAAGGCCGTGTCAAAGATGGGGAGGCCCAGCATCAGGAAGGGCACCACAAAGGAAATCAGGGAATAGAACTTGAACAGGCCCTGAATCGAGGACACGGCTAAAACGTACCCCAGGAAGGTGGAGCCGGTGTCTCCCATGAAGATCTGAGCGGGGTTCTTGTTATAGGGTAGGAAACCCAGGCAGGCGCCGCAGAGCGCACCCATCATAATGGCCACTTCTTCATCAGAGACCAGCAGCGCAATGACAAGCATAGTTATGGAGGAAATGCTGGAGACGCCGACAGCCAGGCCATCCAAGCCGTCGATCAGGTTCACCGCGTTGGTAATTGCCACGATCCATAAAACGCTGATGGGAATGGACCATCCCCCCAAATCCCAATAGGGAATGGGGGAAAATACGTTGGGGTTGGAGATTACATGGATGGCATTGCCGCCCAGCACCGCAATCAGAGCGGCCGCAATCTGAACAAGGAACTTAGGACCGGCTTTCAAAGCGAACCGGTCATCCAGGACTCCCAGGATGACGATAATCACCGCGCCATACATCATGCTCTTCATCTGGCCCGTGAACTGATTAAACAGCAGGACCGCAAAGAAAAAGCCCAAAAAGATGGCAAGTCCGCCCATGCGGGGGATGGGCTTCTTGTGCATGCGTCGGTTATCCTTGGGAACATCAATGGCTCCGATCTTGTTTGCGAAGAGTTTCACCGCAGGCGTTAGCAGATAGGTCACAACGCAGGCCGACACAAGCGCCAGCAAGACGACAATTGCCACATTGTAATTGGTAAACATGGAACAAATGCTCCTTTATTATTTATCGAGCAATGAAGCCTACTTTCTTGTAAACCTTTCGTAGCGTCTTATTAGCAACGCGGTTTGCCTTCTCTGCTCCTGCCCTATAGACGTTCTCCAGATATGCTTTATCTGCCAGTAGGCGCTGGGACTCCTCCCGGATGGGGCGCAGGGTCTCTACAACTGCCTCGCCCACCGCAGGCTTCAGGGCGCCGTAGCCCTTGCCCTCGAACTCCAGCTCAATCTGCTCATAGGTCTTGCCGGTGCAGGCGGCATAGATCTGCATCAGGTTGGAGACGCCGGGTTTCTTTTCCGGATCATAGCGGACGCAATTGACAGTGTCGCAATCGGTGATGGCGCGCTTGAACTTGCGCATAATGTCCTCGGGCTTATCCATCATAAATACACAGCCCTCGGGCAGGGATTTGGACATCTTACTATTGGGTGCGCTTAAACTCATGATCCGGGCGCCCTCCTTGGGAATGAACGGCTCCGGCATCTTGAACACTTCTCCATAAACGCTGTTAAAGCGCTTTGCGATATCCCGGCAGATCTCAACATGCTGCTTCTGATCCTCACCCACAGGAACATAATCCGGCTGATAGACCAAAATATCAGCTGCCATCAGCACCGGGTAGGTAAACAAGCCGGCATTGATATTGTCTGCATTCTTTACGCTCTTATCCTTAAACTGCGTCATGCGAGACAGCTCGCCAAACATGGTGTAGCAGTCCAGAATCCAGGCCAGCTGCGCATGGGCAGGAACATGACTCTGGATGAATAGGGTGTTCTTCTCCGGATCCAGGCCGCAGGCAATGTAGGTTGCCAGTTGCTCAAGGGTGCGGCGGCGCAGCTCCGCCGGGACCTGACGGACGGTCAGGGTGTGCATATCTGCCATGAAATAATAGCAGTCATAGGTTTGGGCGCGCTCAGCCCAGTTCTTGATTGCCCCAAGATAATTGCCCAAGTGCAGATCACCGGAGGGTTGTATCCCGGAAAGCATTACTTTTTTTTGTTCTTCCATTGAAAAACCTCTAAACTTCATCAATTTTACCATTGCTGGCATGGAATACTATAAACAGATGAATTATATCATATCAGGAACGGATTGGCAAGAGGTTTGACAGACCATCTTTTCTTTCGTACAATGTATGAGTTAACCCCAATCGCCATATGCTTAGAATACTTTTCATGGAATTTTTCTGGAGCACACGTGCATGAACACATTCATTTCCCTGCTTCTCTTCATCATCGGCCTGCTCCTGATTATCAAAGGCGGCGACGCCTTTGTAGACGCAGCCGCCTGGATAGCGGAGGTGTCCGGCATTCCGAAATTCGTGGTGGGCGCCACCATTGTCAGCCTGGCCACAACGCTGCCAGAGCTATTGGTCTCGGGAATTGCCGCCTCTCAGGGCAAAATCGACATGGCCATTGGCAACGCCATCGGCTCCGTCACAGCAAACACCGGGCTAATCCTTGCCCTCAGTGTGCTTTGCATTCCCTCTTCCGCCCAACTGAACACCTTCCGGCCAAAGGGTGTGATCTTCCTGGCGGTGATTCTCGCTGTTTGGTGGGGAAGCCGCACCGGTGAGCTGGGACTGGCTGGAAGCATCTTACTGCTGATTCTTCTGATCCTGTTCATCGCGGAAAACCTGCGCTCCGGCAGGACAACCCCGGACCCACAGGCCCGTCGTCACTATCGCCGGGGGGATCTGATTCCCAACCTGGCCAAATTTATTTCGGGTGCCGCCGCAACCGTCATAGGCTCCCAACTGCTGGTGAACACCGGCAGCGACTTGGCCCGGCAGATGGGCATTTCAGAGAAGATCATCTCCCTGACAGCCATCTCCATCGGCACCTCTCTTCCCGAATTGGTGACCACCATCACCGCCATTCGGAAGCGCGAGTCCTCCCTTTCCCTGGGAAATATCATCGGCGCAAATATCATTGATATAACCCTTGTCCTCCCGATCTGCGTGCTGGTTTCCGGCGGAACCCTTCCCATTTCCGCCTCCACCCTGACTCTGGATATCCCGGTCTGCCTGGGCATTTCCTGCGTTGCGGTGCTGCCCGCATTGGTGACCCAGAAATTCCAACGCTGGCAGGGAATCATCTGCCTGACCGCCTATGGCATCTATCTCTATGTCATCTGCTTTTAAACAAGGTTGCAAAAATAACCTCCGCCCCGGCCCGAATAGGCTGAGGCGGAGGTTTATGATCAGGAAAGCCCGTTATTTTTCAGGGAATACAAGATAGTAGCAGCTTGTGCCCTGATTACAGAATCCTGGGGCGCAATGGTGCCGTCACCCATGCCGCTGAGCAAGCCCTCCGCATGGGCCCAGGACACGGCGGTCTGGGCGTAGCCGCTGATGGAGCTTGCGTCCGTAAAGGAGGATAGGTCGGAGGTCTTACTGGTATCATTTCCAATGTAAGCCGCGTAGGCCCGGAGGATCACGGCAAACTGTTCCCGGGTCAGTGTACCAGACGGGGCAAAGGTGGTTGCAGAGGTTCCGGAGATCACGCCCGCATTGTAAGCCCAAGTCACAGCGGTGAGGTACCATGCGCTGGAGGATACATCGGTGAAGGGCACTGTCTTCCCGCTCAGGTCAGGCGTACCATGCTCAGAGCAATAAACCTGGTACAGAATAGCAATGGCTTCTGCGCGGGTCACAGCATTGGAGGGCTTAAAGGAATAGGTTCCGTTCCCATTGTCATAGCCAGCCAGGAAGCCGTCATCTGCCATGGCGTAAACATAATCATAGTACCACGCATTGGCGTTTGTTACATCGGTAAACAGCGTCTTGCCGGAAACCGCAAAGACAGGACTGGTCCAGGTTTCCGTGTCGCCATTGGAATTGACGGCGGTGTACACCAATCGATAGTAGCCGGCAGTCAGCTGGCCGAATTTCAGGTTGGAATTGATGGTGCTGCCGGAAATATCAAAGCTGTTGGAATCCAATGAGACATCTTGGGTCTGCAAAACTTTCCCATTGGCCCGGACAATGCTGCCGGTCACCGAGACAAGCTTGCTGCCGGTGGAGGAAATCGTGCCCTTCAGGCTAAAGGACCCCGCGCTGATATTTCCACTGGGATAGCTGGTGGGGTTGATGGAAATCGTGTCCGTAGTTCCGGAGGGCACGGTAATCACCGGGCTGCGCCATGTGACAGAATTGCCGGAGACATCAGAAGCGGTATAGATCAGATAATAATTGCCGGGAGCCAGCTCACCAAATTTCAGCGCGTTATCAATGCCGGAATTTTCTATATTGAACGTGGTGGCGTTGATGTCTAAAATCGTGGCAGTATACAGGGTATCGCCATTCTCGTTGTCAATGAACCCGGCTACGGAGGTGATATTGTAATTGGAGGTAATGGTTCCGGTCAGGTCAAATGATCTGGGAATAAAGGTCCCGGAGGGATAGTCCACCGGATTGATGCTCAAAGTGGACAGGGTATCGACGACCGTAAAGGTGTCGCTGGACCAGATTACCCTATTTCCGGCGGAGTCTGTCACGTCGTATTCCAGATAATAGCTGCCCACAGACAGAGTGCCAAAGGTTAGCTGATTGATTGCGCTGCTGACAATATTGACTGAGGTGGAGTTAGGGCTCTCACTCTTGCTCTGGACAATGTCGCCGTTTGAACTATAAATCGTTCCAACAAAGGATGTGATTGTATTGCTGGAGATAATGGTGCCAGTCAGATTGCAAGAATTGCCCTTTACAAGCTGACCGGAGGGATAGTTACCCGGGGAAATGATAATCGCGCCTTCCTGGCTGCTGTCCCCAATCTGCTTGGAGACATCGTTGACATTGGTATTTGCATTGTACAGGCCCAACTCCACAGAGGTGGTGGAGCTATTGCAGGCCGCCGCAAACTTTTCAAAGGTGGTATAGTGGAGGGTCACATGGTTGGCGCTCCAGGTATCCAGATAGTAGAAGCCGTTGGCATCACAGGAGATAAACACCACTGAGTGGACGTTGCCCAGGCGCAGATGCTCGCCAGCCTGCGCATACGTGCGCAGAAAATCCTCCAGGCCCGCAGCTGTGATGTTTCCTGCTCCCTCTCCCTCCCTGAGGAATTCACCAGTTTTCCCATAGATGACATTCATCACAAACTTGGCATAGGCAAAGCAGCCGCTGCCGTTGATGCCGCTGATGGTGTATGTTCCATCCGTACAGGTTGTCCAGATGGAGTCATTGGTGTAGGGCCAGGCATCTCCGCCAATGGCAGAATATTTGGACTCAAGGATAAAGTATGTAATCAACGATTCCACTTTTTCCGCTGTGGGCGAAGTGAAATTCTGCTGGCCGATGGCCGAAATCAAGGAGGATATACGGCTGTCACTATTGACGGTAATGGTATCCACGACGGGATTGAAGCTGGCTGCGAAGGCGCCTGAAACTGTCAATGCTGCGGTCATGGCCACAGCCAACAAAATTGCGGTGATTCTCTGTTTGATTTTCATATTATGTAATCCCTCAACATCAATCTCTCGAATCTTTTTGACATTTTTGTCATCAAATTGTTCTTTTATTTTAACAACTCAACTCTAATTTGTCAACCTCTCAGGGCTTTTTCCCACGGAAATCAATTTTTGCAACAAAGCTGAACAAAGTGGTAAAATAGGAAA
>CAYLVH010000056.1:0-11716 GCA_964387095.1 uncultured Oscillospiraceae bacterium | reverse complement strand
AAAAAGACCGCCTTTTTCTGGCCCCTGGCGGGGATGGGGAGGTGGAGATTTCCCGGCGGCGAGGTAGACATCCAAAAACGCTTGTGCTATAATAACTATAATAGATTAAATATTACCATGGATTGGTATGCCAGCGGATGCGGGCTTTCCCATAGATTTAGGAGGAATTCTCAATTGAAACAAACAATCATGGGCGTTCAGATCGATAACGTCTCCATGGCGGAAGCGGTGGCCTCGGGCTGCCGGCTGGTGGAATCTGGGGGCACCCATTATGTGGTGACGCCCAATTCCGAGATCATCTACGCGGCCCGGAAAAACCAGGAGCTGAAAGAGGTCCTGAACCGCGCCGGGTTGGCCCTGCCCGATGGAATCGGCGTGGTCTATGCCGGGAAAATCCTGGGGACGCCCTTAAAGGAGAAGGTGGCCGGCATCGAGTTCGGCACGGCGATGCTTGGCCGGGCGGCGGAACGGGGCTGGTCTGTGTATTTCCTGGGAGCCAAGCCCGGGGTTGCCCAGGAGGCGGCAAGGCGGATGCAGAACCGGTTCCCCGGCCTGATCGTGGCAGGAACGGCGGATGGCTATTTCCAGGAGGACGGCCCGGCGGTGGAGCAGATCAAGGCCTCGGGGGCGGATATTGTCCTGGTGTGCCTGGGGGCGCCCAAGCAGGAGCTGTGGATGGCCAAGAACGGCCAGGCCACCGGCGCGAAGCTGCTCTGCGGCCTGGGGGGAAGCCTGGACATCTTCGCGGGGATCTCCCGGCGGGCGCCGGATATCTGGGTCAAGCTGGGCCTGGAATGGGCCTACCGCCTGGTGAAGGAGCCATGGAGGATCGGCCGTATGATGAGCCTACCCAAATTCCTGTTCACCGCCATCGGCATGCGGATCACCGGAAAGCGGGACGGCTGAACAGGTGAGAAAAGTGAAAAATACCCCCAGTGAACTGGAAAAAATTGGATCATTTATGGTAAGATAGAAGGGAAAGGAAGATGAGCGGAAAACTCATTGTATTTGAGGGAACGGACGGGTCCGGCAAGTCCACCCAGTTTCGCCTCCTATGTCGGCGGCTGGAGGGGGAGGGGATCCCCTTTCGCCGGGTGGTGTTTCCCCGGTATCAGGAGGAATCCTCGGCGCTGATCCGGATGTATCTCAGGGGCGAATTCGGCAGCAAGCCCTCTGACGTGAACCCCTATGCGGCCTCCTCCTTCTACGCGGTGGACCGCTATGCCTCCTATAAAAAGGGTTGGGGTTCGGATTACCAGCGGGGGACCCTGATTATGGCGGACCGCTACACCACCTCCAATGCGGTACACCAGGCCTCCAAACTGCCCTCAGAGGAGCGGGAAGGGTTTTTCCGCTGGCTGTACGACTTTGAATTCGAAAAGCTGGGGCTGCCCAAGCCGGACAAGGTGATCTATCTGGATATGCCCACCCAGCTTTCTGTTTCACTCCTGCGCCAGCGGGAGGCGGACACCAATACCCAGGGGGATATCCACGAGGTGGATACCGCCTATCTGGCCCGGTGCCGCCGGACGGCGCTGGAAGCGGCTCCGGTGTTGGGGTGGAGTGTGATCCCCTGCGCCAGGGAGGGAAACCCCCGGGACAGGGAGGAAATCCACCAGGAGATCTGGGAGCTGGTAAAGGAGCTTGTGAAGTGACGGCGAAAATCCGCCGAAAGACCAATGGAAAAGGAGATTACATTATGATTTATTTAATTCTTGGCAATGGCTTTGAAGAGACGGAAGCAATCGCCCCCATTGACTGCCTGCGCCGTGCCGGCCTGGAGGTCTGTACCCTGGGCATCGGCGGCGGCATCGTGGAGAGCTCCCACGGCATTGAAATGCAGGCGGACCGCAGCATTGACGGCCTGACCCGGGCCGATATGGAGGAGGCGGCGATGGTCATTCTCCCCGGTGGCCTGGGCGGTGTCTCTGAGATCATGGCATGCCCGCCTGCGGTGGAGCTGGTCCGCTACGCGGCGGAGCATGACCGCTGGGTCGCGGCCATCTGCGCGGCGCCCACAATCCTTGGGGGCATGGGCCTGCTGGAGGGCAAAAAGGCGGTCTGTTATCCCGGCATGGAGGAGGGCCTCTGCAATGCGGAGGTTCAGCTGGGCAGCGGCGTGGTGGTGGACGGGAAGACTGTCACCGCTGAGGCCGCGGGTTCCGCCCTGGAGTTCGGCCTGACCCTGGTGCGCTGCCTGGCGGGGCAGGAGAAGGCGGAAGAGGTGGCCGAGTCCATCCACTTCCACGGCACCTTTTAATCGGTTAATAGGCGGGGCGGCGCGCCCTGGCTGACAGATAAGCAAGCTCCCCGGGGGCTTGGAAAGGAACGAAACTATGGCAAATGACAACAAAAACGGTACTGGCGAGTTTGACAGCGACTGGTCCATAGATTGGTCCCAGAACGACGAATTCAACCTGGACGAATTTGAAGACATTGACAGCCTTGACAGCCAGTTCTGGGCGCCCTATGAGGCCAAGCAGAAGGCGGCGGGACGCCGCTCCGCCGGCGCGGAGATCCGAAGCCACCAGCCCACCGAGCAGGACCGGAAGCGGGCCGCCGCAGAGGTGACCCACCAGAGGAAGCGTCGGGGAAAAGGCCATCGCCGGATTCCCGGCCCGCTGGCCGCGCTGATCTATGTCGTGTTTGTGCTCGGCGGCTCCCTGGTGCTGGCTACGTTCGGCTGGATCGCCGCCAATGATGTGCTGGCCCTGAACAAGGAGGAGGCCACTGCGGTCATAGAGCTGTCCTCGGATGCCTCCATCAGCGATGTGGCGGCCACCCTGAAGGAGGAGGGGATCATTGAATATCCCTGGCTGTTCAAGCTGTTCTGCACCGTGACCAACGCGGAGGATAAGCTGAGCTACGGCTCCTTTGAGGTGAATACGGATATGGATTACCGGGCGCTGGTGTCGGCGATGAGCTCCTCTTCGGAGACCAAAACCACGGTGGATGTGACCATCCCTGAGGGCTACACCGTGGATCAGATCTTCGCCCTTCTGGTGGAGAAGGGGGTCTGCGAGAATGTGGAGGAGCTCCAGGAGGTGGCGGCGGAGCATGACTACGCCTTTGATTTCCTGGAGGATGTGCCCTTGGGGGACTATCACCGCCTGGAGGGCTACCTGTTCCCGGATACCTATACCTTCTATGTGGGGCATGATCCCCTCTATGCCATCAACAAGATGCTGGTGAACTTTGACGATCAGTTCACCACCGAGATGCGCCAGGAGGCAGAGGACATGGGCTATACCACCCAGGAGATCCTGACCATCGCCTCCATGATCGAGAAGGAGTCCAACGGCAAGGATCAGCGGAATATCGCCTCCGTGATCTATAACCGCCTGAACAGCGATGTCACCGATGGCTTGCTGCAGATCGATGCCACCATCCAGTATGCCCTGGAGCGCAGCGGACAGGAGCGGAAGGAGACCCTGACCGAAGCGGATCTGGCCCTGGATTCCCCCTACAACACCTACCTGTACGCAGGGCTGCCGGAGGGCCCCATCTGCAATCCCAGCCTGGTGTCCATCCAGGCCGCCCTGAATCCCAACGATACGGATTACTACTATTACCTCCATGACATCTATGGTGAGAGCCACTTCTTCACCAATGCCCGGGACTTCGAGGAAGGGAAGGAGACTTACCTCTCCGAAGACTATGTGGCGGAAGAGGACAATACCAACTACGAAGGATTTGAGGAAGATGGGGGATAAAATCGAGCTACTTGCCCCGGCGGGGGATATGGAGCGGCTGAAGATGGCGGTTGCCTACGGGGCGGACGCGGTTTATCTGGCGGGGACCACCTTTGGAATGCGCTCCTTCGCGGGAAACTTCACCCCGGAGGAGCTGCGGGAGGCCGTGGCCTACTGCAAGACCCGAGGGGTAGCCACCCATGTGACCTGCAACACCATGCCCCGCTGCGGCGAGGTGGACAAGCTGCCGGAGTGGCTGGAGCTGCTCCAGGATGTTGGGGTGAGCGCCATTATCTGCGCAGACCTGGGCACCTTCCGGCTGGCCCAGAAGTACGCGCCGGATGTCCAGCTGCATATCTCAACCCAGGCCAGTGTGGTGAACCACGAGACGGCCCGAAGCTGGTATGAGCTGGGGGCCAGCCGGGTCATCTTGGCCCGGGAATTGAGCCTGAAGGAGATCCGGGAGATCCGGGCCAGGACGCCCAAGGAGCTGGAGCTGGAGGCCTTTGTCCACGGCGCCATGTGCGTGTCCTATTCCGGGCGCTGCGTGCTCTCCAATTATATGACCGGACGGGACGCCTCCCGGGGCGCGTGTGCCCAGCCCTGCCGTTATCAGTATGCACTGGTGGAGGAGAAACGGCCTGGCGAGTATTTCCCCATTCTGGAGGATGAGAAGGGCACCTACATTCTGAATTCCCGGGACCTGTGCATGATCGACCATGTGCTGGAGCTGTTGGACGCCGGGCTGGATTCCCTGAAGATCGAGGGCCGGGCCAAGAGCGCCTATTACGCGGCCATTGTCACTGGGGCCTACCGCCATGCGGTGGATGCCGCCCTGAAGAGGCAGCCCCTGGACCCCCGCTGGCGGGATGAGGTGGAGCGGGTGAGCCACCGCCACTATTCCACTGGCTTCTATTACGGTTACCCCGGCCAGTATACTGAGGATGCCCGGTATATCCGGGACTGGCAGGTCTGCGCCATCGTGCAGGGCTGCGATGAGACGGGCCTGGCGACCCTGTCCCTGCGGAACAAGTTCGCGGCGGGGGATGCCGTGGAGATCGTGGGGCCGGACACTCTGCCGGTGTCCTTTGAGGCCCCGGTTATGGAGGACCAGGAGGGCTTGCCCCTGACGGAGGCTAGAAAGCCCCAATCCATTTTTAAAATGCAGCTGCCGGGGCCGGTGCCCCCGCTGAGCATTTTGCGGAGACAGGTGGATCTGTCCCCGAAGTGAGCAGACAGAAGAGAGGACTGGACTGTTTCCGTTACAGTAGAAGCGGGAAAGAAATAAAAAATTCCGCTGGAGGATATTATGAAAAAGGTGATGCTGTTTCTGACGGCGCTGCTGATGACGGTGGCGCTGGGTGGCTGCAGCTTTGAGGAAATTGTAGAGCATATTGATCTTGATGCCATCGCGGATTTTGTGCTTGAGGTGAGCAAGACCAAGCTGGAGGAAGTCAAAACTGCAGAAGAAATTAAAAATGAATTGCCCCAGGAGTTGGCGGTTGTCACGGTGGATGACACCATTCTGGATTCCCAGGTGACCCATTTGGCCATCCGGGACCGGAAAACGGACAACACGCGGCAGACGGACTGGGTGGAGTGCGAGGTCATCGTGGAGGGCGAGGGCATATACGCCCGCTATATCTGTGACTTGAATTATACCTATACCCGGAACGGGGGCTGGGGCCTGGCGGAGTGGAGCCTGGACACCGAGAGCATGAATCTGCAGGTCACGGAGGGAACCATGACCCGGCAGTTGGCGGAGTCCTGCATCCAGGAGCTTTCGGAGGAGTTTGGAAGCAACACCGTCAGCTATGTTTCCAGCGAATGGGAATCCAGCACCCTGCGGTGCAAGGAGCAGTTCCAAGTCAACGCCACAGACGGCATCCTGGTCACCCAAGGCACGGTGGTGATGACCGCCACCCTGACCCTGGACACCAATAAGGGACTTTACTATACCTGGAAGGAGAAGCGGGACGACAGCGGCCTAGTGAAGGGCGCTGACCTGGAGGGCACCACCTGGATGGTCAGCGGAATGGCGGATACCTCCGAGGTGGCCTTGGCTTTCCGGGTGGAGGAGTTCTCCATGGAGGACAAGACCCTGGTGTTTTCCGCCTATTCCAGCATCCGGGCTGCCGGGGACAGCGCGGAGGTCCGGGAGGTGGACAGCCAAACAGTCACCTGGAGCAATGGAAACGACGGGGTGGTGACCTTCTCCATCCGGGTGGGGGACCGCACCTGGGATTGCTGTTTTGACAGCGGTGAGTATTGGGCCAGGTTGGACGGATCCTATATTGATGCGCTGATCCAGTGCGGCGAGGATGACGACCTGGAGGAGCTGGTGGAAGAGGGCAGCAACGACCAGGTGAATTCCCTGGAGTATCAGACCAAGAATACCGGCAACAGCTGGAGCGCCAGCGACGGAACGGTGGTATACGACATTCAGGTGGAATATCCCCAGTTCACCGGGGAGAATGCGGACCGCATTAACCGAGCGATCCGGGAGCTGGTGAACAGCGTCCTGAATGCCCCCACCATCGGGACCTCCCAGACGGAGCTGGATGAGCTGCAGGCTGAGAGCCAGGAGCAGAATCTCTCCCTGCCCTTCTATAATAGGCTGGATATCACTGTCCAGTATAACCGCAACGGCTATCTCTCCATGCTGCTGACCTATACCCAACGGGTGAATTCCGGCCAGGTGACCTACAGCTATGACAGCGTCACCTATGACTTGAGCGATATGACCCAGCTGGAGAGGAGCGACGTGCTTTCCGCCGGAAAGAACGCCCTGGGCGCGCTGATTAACACCTATATGGATGGAACCGCCCTTTATAGCGACTCCACGGCCGCCTCTTACATCCAGGCCTGGACGCTGGACCGCCAGGGCATTGACCTCTATGTGACCCGGGACGAAAAGACCGGTGTTTGCACCACCGTGACCATCCCGTACAGCGAAGCAGCCTGTATCCTGAACCCGGAGGAATGATATAAAAACGAGTATCCCCGCTTTTCCTTTTGGAAAAGCGGGGAATTTTGTCGCTATTCTTTTACGCCGGAGGGAATCAGGCCAGGCGGATGGCCGCCCACATGCCCTCTTCCATGGCCTGGCGGGCCTTCCGGGGGCGGACGCAGTCCCCAACGGGGATCACGTCAATGGCGGTGTCCCGCAGCGCCTCCACGGTGGCGGTGTTGGAGCGCATGCCCATGGCGTAGACGATGCCGTCAGCGGGGATAAACTCCTCTTTCCCTGCACCGTTGATGGCGTAGACTCCCTTGCCAGGCTCCAGCCTGGCCACCCGCAGGCCGGTGCGGCAGGTGATGGAGGCCTTTTGGAAGGCTTGCAGCATGCCCTCCTTGTGCATCCAGTTTGCCTCGGGTGCGATCTCCACCTGCATTTCGATGATGGTGACCTGGTGGCCGTGCTCCGCCAGATAGAGGCCGGTTTCGCAGCCCACTAAGCCGCCCCCCAGGACGGCCACCTGCTTGCCCAGGCTCTCCAGCTTAGTGTATACGGTGGTTGCATGCTCCACGGAGGGATCGTCCAGCCCTGGGATGGGGGGACGGGAGGGGGTGGAGCCTACGGCCAGGATCACGGCGTCATAGCCCCCCTCCTTGACGAACTCGGGGGTGACGGTAGTGTTCAGCTTCACATCGATGGGATTCTTCTCCACCTGGCAGATCAAATAGTTCTTCAGGCGCATGAGATCCACCTTCAGGTCGTCATAGTCGGTGAACTTCAGAAGGCCGCCCAGCTTGTCCGTGGCCTCCGCCAGGGTGACCTGATGGCCCCGCTGGGCGGCAGTGACAGCTGCCTGCATGCCGCCGGGTCCGCCGCCCACCACCAGCACCTTGCGGGAACACTTGGCGGGCTTGACTCGGTCATAGCGCTCCTCCCGGGCGGTGCGGGGATTGACGGCGCAGCACAGGTTGTTGCCCTGGTGCAGCCCGGTGAGACAGTCCAGGCAGCGCAGGCAGGGGATCACATCCTCGGGATGGCCGTGCTTGGACTTCTCCGGCAGATAGGGATCGGCAATCAGGGCCCGGGCCATGGCCACCATGTCTGCCTTGCCCTCCTCTAGAATGGATTCAGCCAGCTCCGGGGTGTTGATGCCGCCGATGGTGACCACCGGGGTCTTAACGCCCGCCGCCTTGATGTCGGCGGCATAGTGGACGTTGACGCCGTGGGGGAGGAACATGGTGGGATGGGTATGGACTGCCTGGGCCTCTTCGGTGTCCAGTCCTGCGGAGACGTGGATGATATCCACCTGGCCGTCCAGCAGCTTGGCGAACTGGATGCCCTCCTCCTTGGTCAGCCCTCCCTCAATCTCCTCGGAGCCGCTCATGCGGTACTCGATGAGGAAGTCCTTGCCGCAGCGCTCCCGCACCCGCTGGATGACCATCAGGGGGAACTTGGCCCGGTTTTCCAGGGAGCCGCCGTATTCGTCGGTGCGGGTGTTGTACAGGGGGGAGATGAACTGATCCAGCAGCCAGCCGTGTCCGCCGTGGAGCAGCACCATGTCAAAGCCCGCATTCTTCAAAATTTCGGCGCAGTCGGCATAGTGGTCAGCTACCATGTTCATATCCTCCACTGTCATGCCGTGGATGCGGATCTCCTCCTCATCCACCTCTTCGCCGTGGAGGATGCCGTCGGCGGTCTTGTGGATCTCCACGGGGCCCCAGGCCTCCCAGTGCTCGCCGCCTTGAGGGTTGGCCTCGGCAAAGGCCACGTTGCCGCCGTGGTTCAGCTCCAGGGAGGCGATGGCGCCGCCCTCGTGGATGGCCTTGGCGATTTCCGCCAGCATGGGCTGGTTTTCCGGGGTCACAGCGAAGGAGCGGGGGTTGGTGGCGGCGTGCTCCCGGTCAACCGGGGTGTCGCCCAGGGTGACCACCGCTGCGCCGCCCATGGCCTTCTCCCGGAAATAGGCGATCATGGAGTCGTCGGGACGTCCATTGAAGTCCATATGGGACATCATGTTGGGCGCGGACCAGATGCGGTTGCGGAAGGTTGTGCGGCCGATGGTGATGGGTTCAAATAATTTGGGATAATAGGGATTCATAGATGCAGCCTCCTTTGTTTACTTCTATTATAAATGGAAAATGCGCCGAAGGGAAGCAACGCTTTTGACTTGATTGGCAACTAAAAAGATGAAAAAAGGATAAATATGGTTGCTTATTTTTCCCAGGCGTGGTAAAGTGGAGGGAGAAATCCCCGAGGAGGTGTTCCCAATGCTGACAGCCCGCTTGATTTCGGCCTTCCTAACCCTGGCTGAGACGTTGAATTATACCGAGGCGGCCCGGCGGCTGTATATGACCCACCAGGCCCTGAGCAAGCAGATTGCCCGGCTGGAGGAGACGCTGAACCACCGGCTGTTTACGCGCAACACCCGCTCTGTGCAGCTGACGGCGGTGGGGGAGTTGTACTACGCCTATTTCCGGGAACAGTCGGATAGCTTTGCTGCGGTTTGCCTGGAGGCGGAGAAGCTGGAACGCAGCAGGGAAAACGACCTGCGGGTGGGCTTCCCCCTGGGCGTCAATCCCCCGGACTTTTTCAGTGGGCTGATGCGGGAATTCCAACAGACCTATGGGGCGGACGCGGTGCGTCTAGAGTGGCACGATGTGGATGAATTGACCCGGCGCTTCCAGGCGGGGACGCTGGATGTGGCCTTTTCCCTGGATGACAGCGGACTGGCAGTGAGCCAGGAGGTCAGCCGGGTGCCGGTGGCGCAGGTGCAAATGGTGCTTGCCGTGGCCCAAAAGCACCCCTGTTATGGCGCGGAGAGGCTGTCGGATTTCCGGGGACAGACATTCTTTTACGAGCAGGAGGCCACCCGGGAGTCCACCTATGAGATGGGTCAGACCATCGGGGCCATCCTGGCCCGGGCCGGGGTGGAGGAGCCGAGAATCGAGCTGGTGCCCAATCTCCAATCCCGGCAGACGGCGGTGGAGCTGGGCGTCGGCTGCTGTGTCTGCATCGACTTGGATACCCTATGCTCCAACCCCCTGATTCAAACCTATCCCCTAGGGACCCCGGCCACAGGGCTTTCCTGTTATTGGCTGCGGGAGGCGGATAAGGGGATTGTCCTGGACTTTGCCAAAAAGGTTTCCCGGATGGTCCGGGGCGGGGCCTGAAGGTGAGAAAAGAAAAAAGGGGGTTGAGAAAACAGGGAGATCTGTTATAATGATGTATATGGCGTGTCGCGCCGCCCCAAAGGATAAAGGAGTGGTTTGAAATGTATATTACCTGTTTAGATTTAGAGGGTGTCCTGGTACCGGAAATTTGGATCGCCTTTGCGGAGGCCAGCGGAATCCCGGAGCTGAGGAGAACCACCCGGGATGAACCGGACTATCATAAGCTGATGGAGTACCGCCTGTCCATTTTGCGGGAGCACGGCCTTGGCCTGAAGGAGATTCAGGAGACCATCGCGAAAATTGACCCGCTGCCCGGCGCCAAGGAATTCCTGGATGAGCTGCGCACCATTTCCCAGGTAATTATATTGAGCGATACTTTTACCCAGTTTGCGAAGCCCCTGATGGAGAAGCTGGGCTGGCCCACGATTTTCTGCAACAGCCTGGAGGTTGCCCCGGACGGGGCCATCACAGGCTATAAAATGCGGGTGGAGAACGCAAAGCTGGTCTCGGTGAAGGCGCTGCAATCTGCGGGCTTTGATACCATCGCCTGCGGCGACAGCTACAATGACCTGGGGATGATTCAGGCCAGCAAGGCGGGCTTCCTCTTCCGGAGCACCGAGAAGATCAAGGCAGACCACCCGGAGCTTCCCGCATACGAGACCTATGAAGAGCTGATGGCCGCCATGAAGGCCGTCCTGGGCTGACCTACATATAAATTAACCGCCGCCTAAAGAGGCGGTGGTTTGGCGTTTATTCAAAGGGATAGATCACGTTCCAGCTCTTGCGCAGGGAGTCCATCAGCTCCATGACCTGAATGGTGGTGGCGTGGGGCATGTGGGGGCATTCCGGCTTTCCGTCGGCCAGGGCGTCCCGGCAAGCCAGGACTTCGTATTCATAGCCGGTGATCTTGGGAGGAATTTGGTACTTTTTGACCAGCTTGTACTCCATGTCGTAGACTCGAAGCTCCTCCGGGTTGTTGATGTTCTCCACTTCCAGATACCCCTTGCTGCCGTTGATAACGCCCATCCGGTTGGATTGGGTCAGCATATCCGCGTGAAGGACGGCCATTTTTCCGTCGGCCCAGGTCATGGTGATGCTTTCCCTGGCGTCCACGCCCTTGTCGGTGAGCACGGCCACGCCGGAGATGGAGGCGGGGTCGTCACCGAAGGCCATCATGGCGAAGTTGATGGGGTAAACCCCCAGATCCAGCAGGGCGCCGCCGGCCAGCATCGGCTCCAGCATGCGCTCCTTGTCGTGGAGCTCATAGTTCAGGTTGGCGGTCAGGGACAGGGGGGTGCCGATCTCGCCCCGGGCCAGAATGCCGTCGATCATAGCCCGGGAGGGCATATAGCGGGGCCAAATCGCCTCGGTCAGCAACAGGCCCTTGGACTCAGCCAGGGCGATGATCTCCCTGGCCTGGGTGGCGTTGACGGTAAAGGCTTTCTCGCAGAGTACATTCTTGTCGTGCTCCAGGCACAGCTTGACATGCTCATAGTGGTGGGAATGGGGGGTTGCGATGTAGATCAGGTCCACCTCCGGGTCGGAGAGCAGCTCTTCGTAGGAGCCGTAAGCCCTTGCAAAGCCGAACGTTTCCGCCAGCGCCCTGGCGCGGTCATAGTCCCGGGCGCCCACGGACCAGGCCTCAATGCCAGGCTCGCCCCGGGCAACCAGGTCGGAAATGGTGGTAGCCATGGTGTTTGCGATCCTGCCTGCGCCAAGCAATCCTATTTTCATAGTTCTTCCTCCTATTTCTTCAAATGATTTGGTAGCTGTGATTACTATATAATAAATTCGAAGGTTTGTCCATGGCGTTTTTTCGTGGAAATTGATTGGGGCAAAATGGGCACGGAAATCAATTTTGAGAAAGGACTCTAAGCAGCATATTAGAATCCAGT
>CAYLVH010000055.1:10475-12224 GCA_964387095.1 uncultured Oscillospiraceae bacterium | reverse complement strand
TGGAAAGGCGGTCCGCCCTTTACTTTTCACGGCGATATTATATAATAAAGGGGAGGTGATCGTTATGGCGCTAAAAGCGACGGGCCGATATAATCCAAAGCGGGCCCACGGCCATGTGGAAACCCATCATATCCTGCCCTACATCCTGCTTCCGGGGATTCCCGCCGCCCTGCTGGGGCTGTATTACCTGTTCCGGGGGAATCAGGCGGCCATGGACTGGATCATCCAATATATCACAGACCCCTATAAACGGGGCGTCTCCTTCCTGCTGGACCCGGTTCCCTTTTCTGTGGCCGAGCTGTTCTACGGCATCGCCATTGTGGCGGGCCTGATCTTCCTGGTGCGCAGCACTGTGCTCCTGATCCGCCGCCCCGGCAAGCTGCTCCGGCTGGTCCGCCGGGTCATCGTTCTCATGTCTGTCCTCCTCATCTTCTATGGGGGCTACACCCTGCTGTGGGGGATCAATTTCTACGGCACCTCCTTTTCCCAGAAGACCGGTCTCACTGACCGCGGGGCCACCGCAGAGGAGCTATACCAGCTGACCGCCGCCTTTGCCCAGGAGGCAAACCAGCTTTCGGACTCCGTTTCCCGGGACGAGGACGGGCTTTTTAACGAATCAGCGTCGGATATTTTTGATCAGAGTGGGGAGATCTTCAACGGAATCGCAGCGGAATATCCCTTCCTGGAGGGCTATGTCCGCTCGCCCAAGCCCATGGTGACCTCCCGAATATTCTCCTATATGGGCTTTACCGGCTTCTACTTTCCCTTCACCGGCGAGTCCACCTTGAACATGGATCCCCCCACCTGCCTCCTTCCCGCCACCGTGGCCCATGAGCTGAGCCACCAGCGGGGTGTCGCCAACGAGGACGAGGCGAACTTCACCGCCATTTTGGCCTGTCTCCGCTCAGGGAACCCGGTTTATCAGTACTCAGGCTGTCTCTTCGGCTACATCCATCTGAGCAACGCCCTTTACAAGGCGGACAAGGCGCTTTGGCAGCAGGTTTATGAAACCCTGAACGAAGCCGTCCGGGCTGACCTGGACAGCAACAATTCCTATTGGGCGGCCATCAGCAACACCTATGTGGGCTCCACCGCCACGGAGGTTTCCAACTCCCTCTATACCTCCTTCGCCTCCAGCTATGGGGAGGAGAACGTCATGCAGCGCTATGGCGCCTGCGTGGATCTGTTGGTGGCCTACTACTTCGACAACTGACTGCCGGTTTATGTGCATTCCCTGCTTTTCCACATATTGTGGGTTGCGAAAATATTACAAATCAGTTACAATCCGCATTGTCCCCGCGAGACAAATACTTAACAGAAGAGGGAACCAAGAGATGTGTAACTTCGATTGCAACGTTATCTGGCGGATCCTTTGCCAGGTGTGCGGCATCTGCTGCTAATTGCACATTGGGCGGCTCTGCGTTTGCAGAGCCGTCTCCCTTCTGTCTCCTGACGGCTTATAAAAAAGGAAAACCCTTGAAACGCTGTCGTTTCAAGGGTTTCTTTGGTGGACGATACAGGGCTCGAACCTGTGACCTTCCGCACGTCAAGCGGACGCTCTAGCCAACTGAGCTAATCATCCAAATTGCTTCGGCTCGCTGCCTCAACAATGGATATTATACCATGCCGCCCAAAAATGTCAACACTTTTTTTGAGCTTTTTCCATTTTTTGGGTCATCGTGACAACCTCTGGGAAAAATCAAATCTTCCATTCATTTTTACGCCGCCTGCTTCATAATAGTTCCTAAA
>CAYLVH010000055.1:0-10375 GCA_964387095.1 uncultured Oscillospiraceae bacterium | reverse complement strand
AACGAATTTCTGCTTTATTCTGGGGACCCTGGACACTGGGACTGTTTTTGCTGACCGGGTTATGCTTCACCCTGCGTACCCGATGCTTTCAGCTGCGCTGTCTGCCCCTGTGGATCAAAGCCACCTTCGGTGGGATGTTTGCCCGCCACTCTGACCATCAGGGGCTATCCCCCATGCAAACCCTCTCCACGGCCTTGGCCGCCACCATCGGCACCGGCTCCATTGCCGGGGTGGCCGCAGCCATTTCCATTGGTGGGCCAGGCGCGGTCTTTTGGATGGAGGTTGCCGCCCTACTCAGCATGATGACAGGCTGCATGGAAAAGGCCCTGTCCGTCTCCATCCGCCGTCCCCGGGGAAGCGGCGGATGGCTGGGCGGGCCAATGATCTGGCTGGAGAAGAAGGGACTGGCTCCCCTGGCAAAAATCTTCGCCTGCTGTACGCTGTCCTGCTCCCTGGGCATGGGCGGCTTGGTGCAGGCCAACTCCATTGCCTCCGGAATGGAACACGCCTTTGGTTGGAACCGGCTGGCCATCGGCGCGGTTGTGGTTCTCTGCGCCGGGCTTACCTTAAAGGGCGGCCTGAACCGGGTGGGCTCTGTCTGTGAAAAACTGGTGCCATTTATGGCTCTGCTCTTTTTCTCCATCAGCATCGCCGCCCTGGTGGTCCACCGGCAGGCTCTGCCCCAGGCCCTCTCCTCCATCCTCCTGGAGGCCTTTTCTCCCCGGGCGGGAATTGCCGGCGGCATTGGCACCGTGATCCGCTGCGGCGTGGCTAGAAGTGTTTTCACCAGCGAGGCCGGATTGGGAACCACCGCCATGATCCACGCTAATTCGGCGGGCAAGGACCCCTTTCAGGAGGGGTTATGGGGGATCTTTGAGGTCTTTCTCTCCACCATCGTGGTCTGTACTCTGACGGCGCTGGTGCTCCTCACCGCCCCTCCCCTGCCGGACTCCCTGGCGGGAGCCGCCCGCACCGCCGCCGCCTTTGCCTCAGCTCTGGGACAGATCGGCCCCAGGCTCCTGGTGCTCTGCCTGACCCTGTTCGCCTTTTCCTCCATCCTGGGCTCCTGCAATTACGGCCTGCTTGGCCTGGAATATCTGGGGTTAGTCCGCTTACAGCGGTGGTATTTGCCCCTGTTTCTCCTCTGCTGTCTGGCCGGTTCCGTGCTGGATGTCACCCAGGTCTGGCACCTGGCCGACCTCTGCACCGCCCTGATGGCTTGGCCTAGCTTAATCGCCCTGTTACTTTATCGGAGAGAATTGACGAAAATATTTCAGAATCCGAAAAGAAACCTTTTATTTTAATTTGTTGTGTGCTATAATGTCCTTCAGTCAAACGAAACAAACGGAGGTCTTATATTATGGAGCCGATTCTTCCCCCTAGTTACCATCCCCTCTTAAATCTATACGATACTCAAATTGCCATTGACAACCTGAAAAGGATCTTTGAAACCAACATGGTCCAGCGTCTAAAGGTGCATCGTGTCTCCGCCCCCTTGCTGTTCGACGCCGCTTCCATCGTCAACGACAGCAACTCTGGCGGACTGCGCCATCCGGTCACCTTCCAAGTGCCTTCTATTGGCGCCACCGCAGAGGTAGTCCAGTCCCTGGACAAATGGAAGCGCGTGTCCCTTCTCCGCTATGGCTTCCCCGTGGGCGAGGGCCTATATGCCGACATGAACGCCATCCGCCGGGACGTGAAGCCTGACCGCACCCACTCCATCTATGTGGACCACTGGGACTGGGCAAAAATCATTCCTCCGGAATCCCGCACTGACAAGCGCCTGCGGGCCGCAGTGCTCAACATGGTACACTCCATCTGCGACACAGAGATTACCCTGCGGGATATGTACAATGAGCTGACCGTATACCCCGAGCTGTCTCGGGATGTCAAGTTCATCACCGCCCGGGAACTGGAGGAGCTGTATCCCGACCAGACCCCTGGTGAGCGGGAAACCTCCATTACCAAGGAATACAAAACCGTATTCATCCTGGGCGTAGGTCATAATCTGAAAAACGGAAAGCCCCATCTCCGTCGCGCTCCCGACTGTGAGGACTGGAACCTGAGCGGCGAGCTTGTGTTCTGGGACGAGGTTCTGCAGATGGGCCTCCCCGTGGCCTCCCTGGGCATCCAGGTGGACGGCGAAACCATGAAGCGCCAACTGAAGCTGGCCGGTTGCGAAGACCTGCCGGAAACCCCCTATCATAAGTTGATCCTAGACGGCACTCTGCCCGCCACCATTGGCGGCGCCATCGGCCAGAGCCGTCTAGCCATTCTGATCCTGGCCAAGGCCCACATTGGCGAGGTGCATCCCGGCTTGTGGGACCAGGAAACCCTGAAGGTCTGCCAGGAGGCCGGCGTTCCCCTGCTGTAAATCAAATCGCATAAACCCGCACCACAGAACCCTTAGTGCTCCGTGGTGCGGGTTTTTTAGCATTCATCCCGATGGGGCTTGAAGAAATGCACTTTCCCCATCTGGAGCAACCGCCCCCGGTCTAAAATCAAGCCACCCTGCTCCTCCATGGCTATAACCGTCCGGTGGGTCTCCGCCAGGGTCCGGGCGATACACGCCTGCTGGATCTCGCTTCCGGTGTAATGCACCTCCAAGTCAAAGGCGTCAATCTGGCCCAAGCCCTCATAATAGTAAAACTCCTGGCCCTCCTCTTCCGGGGT
The DNA here is from genome assembly GCA_964387095.1 of uncultured Oscillospiraceae bacterium. GTDB lineage: Bacteria > Bacillota > Clostridia > Oscillospirales > Oscillospiraceae > JAJQBJ01. The sequence continues at coordinate 7,702 of CAYLVH010000055.1, read as the reverse complement.
GGCGTGGAAAAAATTCAGCTGGGCCATCGCCCCGGCGGAGAACCCCATCGTCACCCCCGGAAAGGCGGCTAGCTGGGAGATACTGCCGAACTCCCACAGCCGGTCCATCAGCCGGTCCGGGTAGCCCCCCAACAAATCCACCACATCCGCCTCATTGAGCAGGTGCCCAAAGCTCTTGGGCGTATCGGTGAAATAATTGACGAAGGCAATATTTTCTCGGAAAATGCCCAGGGCCCCCAAGGGGCGCACCACCTCTTCATAACCCCTCTGGCCGGGGTCATAGTTCTGATGCCAGGTCGCTTCATCCGGGATGTACTCCTCATGGAAGGAAAAGGGGACCACCAACACCTTCATATGGGGCCGGATGTAGCGGGAGATGTGCTTTTTGCACCACGGGGCATCCACCCCCGGGTTGTTCATCAAAATATTTACATGCCTCAATATTCAATGCCCTCCCGCGCGGTAACCCCCTGGTCAAAGGGGTGCTTTCTCTTTTGCATCTCCGTAACATAATCCGCCCGTTCTATGAGGCTTTGCGCCGGAGCCCGTCCGGTGAGCACCACCTCCAGGTCCTCCGGCTTGCTGTCCAGGAAACGCTCCACCTGGCTAAGCTCCAGCATCCCAGCGGAGATGGCCCCGCAGATCTCGTCCAACACCAGCAGGCCCTTCCCAGTTTCAGCGGCCAGCTTCACGGCGGTTCGGAACCGCTGGGCGCTCTGTGCCTTTGCCTCCGCCTTTTCCTCCGGGGTCATGCGGAAGGTAAAGGTCACCTCCTCCGGCAGCGGCAGCAGGGTCACCCCCGCCAGACGGCGCAGGCTGTCCCGCTCCCCAGAATTCTCACTTTTTAGGAATTGGGCTATTACCACAGGAATCCCCCGGCCCGCAGCCCGCAGAGCCAACCCCATGGCGCAGGTGGTCTTGCCCTTGCCATCGCCGCAATATAAATGGATCAGTCCGGACATCATGCCACCCCTTCCGGCAGCAGGGACATGATATAAACCAGCATATCACTGCCATTGCGCACCCGGTAGGACTTCGCCCCCAGGTTTAACAGATTATAATCCCCCAAAACCAATGTAAAAGCCTCTCCATCGCATGTGCCGGTAATCACCAGGCTCTGCTCCGGATCCCAGCTGTCCCCGCCGTCCATCATCTGGCTGACCTCGGTCTCCCGCAACAGATCCGGCAGGGGTGTCCCCTCTAGCTCATCCGTCACATCCTCACCGTAGGCCATGACCTGTTCCACAGATAATTCAGCACTTTCCAGAATGGTCTGCGGCCGGATAAAAATAAGCGCCGCCAAAATCAAAACGGCTGCAACCGCTACCCATACCGGGCGCTTTGTCAAAAAATCCTTCATAGCCCCTCCTTAATACAATGGCAAATTGCCGGTGATTTCATCGGCCTTCTCCGATTCCAACGGCTCAAAGGCCAGGCAGGTGTAGGTTGGTTGACCGTGGAACTCAGTCATCCCCGCATCCCGAATCAGGGAACAGAGAATCCCTGCCTCCTTGGCCCTCTTGGCAATGTCCAGCAGGGCCTCCTCTCCGTCCACATAGACGCAGACCTTCGCCACGCCATACTGGAACCAATCGGTCAAGGGAGAAGGGCCCTTCTCCCCTTCCGGCACCGTAACCCAGTTGTCGTTCACCACCTGAACGTCCTGCAAGCGTCCCTCCTTGGCCAGGGCCATCAAAACCACCTCCACACAAGCATGGCCCGCTTGGGCCGCAATCTTGCCCTTTCGCATTTTCAAATCCCGGCGCACCACAATCATCTGCTTTGCTTTGTACATACGCTCCTCCGTCGTCACCTTGCCCGCTGTTCCAGCCGGTCCACCGCCGCGGCCAATACCTTGGCATGGTCAAAGGCCAAGCCGCTGTTTTCCACCATCGTCCAGCGGGTCTCCCTGCCCAGGGGATTCTCCACCACATCCCCCCGCAGGCGGGCGGTCAAGTGCTCCTCCCCCTCATCCAGGCGGAGCAGCAGCTCCTCCCCCTGATGGCTCCAGGACAGCCGGAACCACTTAGCATCCCGGGCGTCATCCGCCGCCCTGGCCTTGAGCCGGCTTCTGTCCAGCAGCGTGCAATAGGCGCAGGTGATGGTCCAGCCTCTGGGGTCCCGGTTGGGATCTCCAAACACGCCCAAAAGCGTGGTGGGGACATTTTCCAGGCTGGTCTCCTCCCGCAGCTCCCGGACTGCCGCCTTCCAGGGGGGCTCCCGGAACTCCACAAAGCCGCCAGGCAATGCCCATCTGCCCAGGCAGGGATGCCCGCCCCGGCGAATGAGCAGCACGGAATATCCCCCTTCCTCCCGGGACAGCAGCACCTGATCGGCAGTTACAGATGGCCGGGGCCAGTCCCCAGGCCGGTAGGCAGCCAGGAATTCGGCTTCAGTCAGGCCGTTCTTATCCCTCAGTTCAGACATATTTCTTGCCTCCTGTCAAACGCAATATTGGGAATATTATATCATAAACCACCGTCTTGCACAATTTCTTTCCCTCTGTTATAATCAGATCGAGAAACTTCGACACAGCTACTTTTAATCAGGAGGTTTTACCCCTATGACTTACAAGGAAGAGTTTATCACCTTTATGGTGCGTTCCGGCGTTCTGACCTTTGGCGACTTTGTCACCAAGTCCGGCCGCAAGACCCCCTATTTCATCAACACTGGCAACTACAAGACCGGCGCGCAGGCCGCCAAGCTGGGCGACTATTATGCCGCTTGCATGAACGAAAATCTGGGAGCGGACGTCACCGCCCTGTTCGGCCCAGCCTACAAGGGCATTCCCCTGGTGGTGGCTGGCTCCGCCTCCCTGTACCGCAACTATGGCCGCGATCTGCCCTACTGCTTCAACCGCAAGGAGGCAAAGGATCACGGCGAAGGCGGCTCCATGGTGGGCTATAAGCCCCAGGACGGCGACGTCATCGCCATTGTGGAGGATGTTGTCACCGCCGGCACCGCCGTCCGGGAGTCCATCGCCCTATTCAAAAACCTCGCTGATGTGAAAATCGCCTATCTGTTCGTCTCCGTTGACCGCATGGAGCGGGGCACAAGGGACTGCTCCACCCTGGACGAGCTGCGTCAGGACTATGGCATCAAGGTCTGCCCGATTGTCACCGTCAAGGAGATCATTTCCTTCCTGCACAACAACCCCATCGACGGCAAGGTCTATATTGACGACGAGATGAAAGGGCGCATGGAGGCCTATCTGGCAGAATACGGCCCCAGGGAGTAAGCAAGCCTTATGAGCATCCACGACGACCACAGGAAACGGGTAAAGGCCCGGTATCTGGAATTCGGCCCCGATGTGTTCGACGATTATCAGCTGCTGGAGCTGTTCCTTTTTTATTCCACCCCCCGCTCCGATGTCAATCCCCTGGCCCATCAGCTCATCAACCAGTTTGGCTCCTTGCCCGCCGTACTGAATGCCTCCGTGGAGGAGCTGACTGCCATCAAGGGCGTAGGGGAACACACCGCCATCAGCATCCGGCTGCTCTCCGATCTACCCCGCCGGAGCCAGATCGCCGGCAGTTCCAGAATAAACATCATCACTTCCGCGGAGGACGCGGCGGAGTATCTGATCCCCTATTTTTATGGCTCTCAGGTGGAACAGGTTTACCTGCTTTGCCTGGATTCCCGGGGCAAAGTGCTGCATTGCAGCCGCCTCAGCGACGGCGGACCCAACTCCGCCGCCTTTGACCAGCGCACGCTGATCTCCGTTGCCCTGGATCACCGGGCTGTCAGCGTCCTGTTGGCCCACAACCATATCAGCGGCTCCATCGAGCCGTCTCAGGAGGATATCGATGCCACCCGGAACGCGGCGCAGGCCCTTCGCATGATTCATGTGCAGCTCACAGATCATCTGATCATCGCTGACCATGATTACCTCTCCCTGCGGCAATCCGGCTTGCTGAATTGGAATCTGCTGTAATACGTTCATAAAGTGCTGAGGAACGGGCCGCGTTTGCGGTCCGTTCCTTTTGAACTCCCAATACGCGAAATTTGCGGAGGAAATATCCAGGTATCTGTTGAAATGTCTCATTCAGTTTCTTCCGGGAACGGGCTTTTTCTGTTGGAAAACTCCTTGACGGACCGAAGAGAAGCAGGTAAAATAGGGTGATATTATGTGACGCGATGACGCGAAGCAGGCCCCATACAGTACACTGGAAGAAATGCGAGGAATTTGTCATGTCTGTTAAATATATTTTCATCACCGGCGGCGTCGTCTCAGGCTTGGGCAAGGGCATCACTGCCGCATCCCTGGGCCGTCTGCTGAAGCAGCGTGGCTTTAAGGTCACCAATCAGAAGCTGGATCCCTATTTAAATGTGGATCCCGGCACCATGAGCCCCTATCAGCACGGAGAAGTCTTTGTCACCGACGACGGCGCCGAAACCGACCTGGATTTGGGTCACTATGAGCGCTTCACCGATGAAAATCTGACTGTCAACTCCTCTGTCACCTCCGGCAAGGTATACTGGAATGTGCTGAACCGGGAGCGCCAAGGCGATTATCTGGGGGGCACCATCCAGGTGATCCCCCACATCACCAAGGAGATCAAGGAACGCATTTACCGCATGGGCAAAACCAGCAATGTGGACGTCTGCATCACCGAGATCGGCGGCACCGTGGGCGATATTGAGTCCCAGCCCTTTTTAGAGGCCATCCGCCAGGTGGGCCGTGAGCTGCCCAAAGAGGACGTCATGTATATCCATGTCTCCTTGGTCGTCTCCATCCCCGGCTCCGGTGAGTTGAAATCCAAGCCCACCCAGCACTCCTGCAAGGAGCTGCTGTCCATCGGCATCCAGCCCGACGTGATCGTCTGCCGGGCAGATCAGCCGCTGACCGAGGACATCCGACGCAAAATCTCCATGTTCTGCAATATCCCTCCCGAAAATGCCATTGCAAACCTGACCGCTCCCATCCTGTATGAGGTGCCTCTGATGCTGGAGGATGAGGGCCTGGCCGATGTGGTGGTGAAGCGCCTGAACCTGCAGTGCGGCAAGCCCGACCTGTCCGAGTGGACTGCCATGGTCAATCGGGCCAAGTGCTGCGAGGAGGAAGTGGAAATCGCCTTGGTGGGCAAATATGTGGCCCTGCACGACGCCTATCTCTCCGTGGCGGAGGCTTTGACCCACGGCGGGATTGAGAATGATGTCAAGGTCAAAATCCGCTGGGTGGATTCCGAGCTGGTGGATGACAACAACGCTGCGGAGATCCTCACCGGTGTGGACGGCGTCATTGTCCCCGGCGGCTTCGGCGACCGGGGCATTGAAGGCATGATTTCCTCCATCCGGTGGGCAAGAGTCAACCGGGTCCCCATGTTCGGCATTTGCCTGGGCATGCAGATGGCGGTTGTGGAATTCGCCCGCCATGTGGTGGGCTTGGCAGACGCGCACTCCGGAGAGTTTATCGAAAACGGCGCAAATCCTGTCATCGACCTGATGCCCGAGCAGCGTGACATCACCGACAAGGGCGGCACCATGCGCCTGGGCGCGTATCCCTGCCAGATCACCTCCCACGACACCAAGACCTATGAGGCCTATGGCGAGGAGGTCATCTATGAGCGCCACCGCCACCGCTATGAATTCAACAACCTGTACCGGGAGCGGTTGCAGGAAGCCGGACTGGTTCTGGCCGGCCTCTCCCCCAACCAGCGCCTGGTTGAGATCGTGGAGCTGCCTGACCATCCCTGGTTCCTGGGCTCCCAATTCCATCCGGAGTTCAAGAGCCGTCCCAACAAGGCCCATCCACTGTTCCGTCAGTTCGTCGGCGCCGCGAAGGCTTACAAAAACAGATAAATGCACTTCCGCTACGACACATCTCCCCTGTACCCTTGTTTTTCAGGGAACCTTTCCGCCTCTTTTCCCTTTGAAAAAGGTGACAAAACGGCCTTTAGGCGATATACTGGATTGCAGGATTTTTTTCGCCTTGCTCCTTCGGGAGTGCAGTTTCATTCAAGGAGCTTACATATTATGACTGTTGAATCCGTTTGCAGAGCTTTCCAAATTCCCGGCAGGTACATCCGTTGCGTTACCCTGCATACCGGAAACATTAATTGCACGTTTCGCGTCACCTTTCGGGAGGAAGGCAAGACGCAGGAATATATCGTCCAGAAAATCAACCTCTATGTGTTCAAAAATCCCTTTGAGATCATGTCCAACATTGATGCCGTCACCGAACACATCAAAATGAAAATTGAACAGGGCACCCACCGGAATACCGACCGCTTTGTCCTTCAATTCCTGAAAACCCCGGCCGGCACCAACTATTTCATCGGGGACGATGGCAACGTCTGGCGGGCCTACCGCTTTATTGACAACTCCATCACTTACGATTCCTCCGAGGACCTGACGGTTCTTGAAAACGCCGGTCACGCCTTCGGCCAGTTCCAGAAGGATCTCATGGACTTTGACGCCACCCGGATCTATGAGACCATCCCCGATTTCCACAACACCACCAAGCGCCTGGACACCCTCTTTGCCCACGCCCGGGAGGATCCCTATCACCGGGTCCATGAGGTCCAAAGCGAGCTGGACTATTTGCAGGCCAACCGGGGCCGCGCCGATCACCTGATGGCGCTGGTGGCAGACGGCACCATTCCTTACCGGGTCACCCACAACGATACCAAGTGCAACAATGTTCTCTTTGACAAGGTAAGCGGCGAGGCCCTGGCTGTCATCGATCTGGACACGGTCATGCCCGGCCTGATTATGTATGACTTCGGGGACGCCGTCCGCTTCGCCGCCAACTCCGCCGCCGAGGATGAGCCGGACACCACCCTGGTCAGCCTGGATTTGCAGCGCTATTCCGCCTTCACCCGGGGCTTTGTCAGCTCCCTGGGGAACCATATCACCCAGGCAGAGCTGGACAACATGGCCCTTGGGGCGTTTGCCATCACCCTGGAGCTGGCGTCCCGCTTCCTGGACGACTATATTACCGGCGACAAGTATTTCGCCACCCGTTACCCCGCCCACAACCTGGACCGCGCCCGCTGCCAGATCGCCCTGGCTATGGACATGGACAGCAAGCTGGACCAGATGCAGGCCATCGTAAACGAGGCCTACGAAAACCGATAACAGAATCCGCTTATCAAAGATACCGCCTGGCCCGCGCCAAGCGGTACTTTTACTGTACGAATAAATACCGGACCGCCCCGTGAAGCTCACATTTCATGGCGCTTTCTTCTTCCTCCGCCGCATGCCGGGCGCCGCCCCGCCTAAGAAAAAAGGTTGTGAAATTTTGGCAAATATCTTTCTCATTTCAAAGTAAGTTTTATCTGTTAAAACCGCTGTCAGATCAAAGGTTTGCAGCCCTTTCCCGACCCAAGATCCGACCACTTATAGAATCCTTTTCGAATGGCTGAATTGGTTTCTGATTTCGCAAACAACCCGGCGAGCATGGAGCCGTTTTCCAATATTTCCTTCCCGCTGTATGATTTTTCCCCTTTCTTTTTGAAAAGAACTTTTTTTATTCCAGAATTCTCCAGAAGACCCCAATCCCCGCCCCCAAAACCTTTACCTATTCCGAAAATCGAAATGAAAAAATGCTACTTTCTTGCATTATTTTTGTTGACAATGCCGCAAATTATGGTATGATTAAATGGAAGGATTAAGTAGGCAATGTTGGAGGTCCGAGCTCCCCACAAGGCAGCGCAAAACGGGACCTGAAAAAACCTTCCGTTATTTTTTATATTATTAT
>CAYLVH010000054.1:0-12430 GCA_964387095.1 uncultured Oscillospiraceae bacterium | reverse complement strand
GCGCTCCTCCTCCCGGAGTTCCAGCTGGCTGGCCCGCTTCCTGTCCAGCTCCCGCTGGAACTGGGCAAGCTCCTGCCGGGCATCCGTCACCGGCGTCCAGGGCTGTTGGCGCTTCTGGAAGGGATGGAACTGCTTCCAGGCTTCGAAGGCCTCGTCCCCCTCCAGCCTATCGCTTTTCAGCATGCGCCGGCAGGTTTCCCGGAACTCCTCCACATCCACCCGGCGGTTTGTCAGCCCCGCAGCGAAGCGGCTTTTGGGTAGCTCCCTTTGAATCCGCCCGGCCAGCTCATCCAGCTTGGCCCGGTCCGTCTTTAACCATCCGTACTCCTCCGGCGTAATGGCAAAGTAGAGCACGATGTCGCTGACGCCGCCCCGCCACGCCTTGGCATCCTCCAGGTCCATGACCCCCAGGACATACAGGCCAGGCTGGCGAAACCGCCCAATAATATATGTATCGTACCCCTCTGTGACCCGCTGGATCTCATAAAAATTCGGGATATTGTTTTCCGCAGCCATAGCACTCTACCCTTCTATCCTCACTCAATGAATCAGCCAAATGGCCAGCCCCACCTGAACAAGCAGGATCAGGGGCATGCCATACTTGAAATACCAATGCTTTGTCTTATGGCGGAACGCCCACATGCCGGCGATAGAGCCTACGCTGCCCCCCAGCACGGCGTACAGGAACAGCCTGGCCTCTGGAATCCTCCATTTTCCCCGCCCGGCCCGGCGCTTGTCAGCCCCCATGGCCCCAAAGCCTAGGAGGTTGACCACCAGGAGATAGGCGACGGCCGCCAGCTTCAGATATCCCGCCATTTGCGTTCCCCCTTTCGTATCATGTATATTCTATCACTTTTTTGTCAGGGAGACAACCGGGGAGACAGCTCCCCGCCCGTCTCCCCAGCCAGGGGAAAAATTTGACAAACCCTGTATCCCCCTTTAAAATAAGAATCCGGTATACTGAAAAAAAGGGACTGATGACTTTGACCAACCATGAAACACTCCGCGTCCATCTCTCCGGCGTCACCGCCTATCGCAACCTGCTCAGGCTGCCGGTTATGGAGAAGCTGCTCTCCCTCTTAAAGCTGCTGGAAGAGCAGGAGGGTGAGGCCGCCCTGGCCGCCTACTGCGACGCCTATTACCTCTTACAGCAGGAGGGCTACGATTCCCTGCCCGCCTATCTCCAGGAGCATATCCTGTATGATACCGCCCCCTTTCCGGAGCGGGCCGCCTTCGGGACGGTCAGCACCTCCCTCCGATCCGCCGCCCAGGGGGACATAGACGCCCTCTGCGCCCTCTGCCAGGTCAGCGGCGACCAGTGGAAGGAGCTGCTCCAGTGCGCCCTGCCCCACAGCTGGGCTGGGGCGGTTGACGCCCTCCCCTGCTGGGACACGGAACCCCGGCTCCTCCCCTTCGGGGATCTGGAGGACTTTTACCGCCGCAACGGCGCCGGCCTCTTCTCCAAGTACCGGGCCTTCCTGTGGCAGGACCGCCAGCTGCACCCGGTGGAAAATCCGGACTTCATCCCCGCCGACCAGCTGGTGGGCTACACCCTCCAGCGGGATCAGGTCTATGCCAACACCGCCGCCCTGATGGCGGGCAAGCAGGTGAACAATGTCCTGCTTTACGGGGACTCCGGCACTGGAAAGTCCGCCACCGTGAAGAGCCTGCTGGGCATCCAGGCCTTTGAGGGCCTGCGTCTGATCGAGATGGACAAGTCCGAGCTGGCGGGGATCCCGGAGCTGATCCGCATGCTGGGCCACCGCCCCCAGAAATTCATCCTCTACATCGACGACCTGGCCTTTGACAAGGACGACCAGACCTATTCCCTGCTGAAAACCATCCTGGAGGGGGGCCTGGAGCCCAAGCCCACCAACGTGGCCATTTACGCCACCTCCAACCGGCGGCATCTGGTCCGGGAGTCCTTCTCCGACCGGGCAGGGGACGAGCTGGACGCCAGCGAGACCATCGAGGAAAAGACCTCCCTCTCCGAGCGCTTCGGCCTGCGCATCCCCTACATGACCCTGAACCAGGAGCAGTTCCTGGATCTGACCTATGAGCTGGCGGAGCGGGCCAAGATCCAGCTGACCCGGGAGGAAATCCGTCCCAAGGCCATCCGCTGGATCATGCGCCACCCCGGCCGCACCCCCCGGGTGGCCCAGCAGTTCATCCACTCCCTGCTGGCCGCTCAGAAGGACTGATATATTATATAATGTGCAGCTGCCAAGGGGAGGGCTTCACGGCAGCTCCATCAACCCCGCCATGTCCTGGGGCAGCGGGGCCCTCCAGGCCAGCCGCTCCCCCGTCACCGGATGGGTCAGCTCCAGCTCCGCCGAGTGAAGGACTGGGCGGTGGATGAGGCTGTGATCCTCCTGGCCATAGAGAAAGTCCCCCACCAGGGGATGCCCCAGCCAGGCCAGATGGACCCGGATCTGGTGGGTGCGCCCGGTTTCCAGCTGCAGCTTCACCAGGGAACGGTCCCGTGCGGTCCCCAGGGTCTCATAGTGGGTGACGGCCGGGTCCCCATCCGGGCGAACCTGGCGCTTTAAAATGGAGTCCGGGCAGCGGCCTATGGGCTGCCGGATAACCCCCGCCGGGGGCTGAAGCGCCCCCTGGCAGACCGCCAGATATCGCCGGACGAATCCCCCGCTGTGGAGCTGCAGGCGCAACTTGTCCTGGGCGAAGGGGTGCTTAGCGGTGACGATCAGGCCGCTGGTCCCCTTGTCCAGCCGGTGGACAGGGTGCAGCGCCGCCGGCTCCCCCTGCTGTTGATAGTGCCACAGGAGGAAATTCCCCAGTGTATCCCCATAGTGCCCCGGCCCCGGGTGGACGGAAACCCCCGGCGCCTTGTTCACCACGATGATATCCCGGTCCTCATAGAGGATATCCAGCGGCCCCTCTGTGGCGGGGAAAGCCTGGGCGGGGTTGGGATCGCTGAGGAGCACATCCAGGACCTGCCCGGCCCGGACGGCCCGGCTCGTAAAGGCTCGCCGTCCGTCCAACAGAATCCCCTCCTCCACCCACTTAATGCGCTGGAGCAGGGTCCCGCTCATGCCCACCTTATAGCGGAGCACGCCGGAAACCCGCATGCCCTCCCAGTCTGGCCGGATGGGCACCCGCAGCCGCCTGAGACTCTGAAACTCCATTCCCTCGCCCCCTTTTTTGACAATGTAAGGGCCAGCGGGGATTTCGTCAAGTTTTTTCCGGGCCCGGTGCCCTCGACATTTCCCGGAATCCTGATATAATAAAAGCCATATATACGCCCAAGGCAGAGGAGGTTCCTTATGATTCAAACCGTCTATGTGCGCGGCATCCAAATTGGCGCCGGCATCCCCAAAATCTGCGTCCCCATCGTGGGCAAAACCAAGGAGGAGATCCTGACCCAGGCCACGCAGTTCTCCTCCATCCCCGCCGACGTGTGCGAATGGCGCTGCGACTGGTATGAGGATATCTTCTCTTGGAACAGGACCCTGGACACCCTGACCGCCCTGCGGGCCGCCCTGGGCAACACCCCCCTGCTGATGACCTTCCGCACCGCCGCCGAAGGCGGAGAGAGAGACATCAGCCCCATCGCCTATGTGACCCTGCTGTGCAACGCGGCAGTCTCCGGCCTGGTGGATTTGCTGGATGTGGAGCTGTTCCTGGGCGACGGCATTTTCACCCAGATCCTGACCTGCGCCCATGAGAACCAGGTGAAGGTCATCGCCTCCAACCACGATTTCCACGCCACGCCCCCTAAGGAGGAGATCATCGCCCGGCTGACCCGGATGCAATCCCTGGAGGCGGATATGGCCAAGATCGCCGTCATGCCCACCTGCTCCGCCGATGTGATCACCCTTCTGGACGCCACCTGCACCATGCGGGACCAATACGCCCACATCCCCATCATCACCATGTCCATGTCCGGCACCGGAGTCATCAGCCGGCTGGCGGGGGAGGAATTCGGCTCCGCGCTGACCTTCGGCGCCGCCTCCGCCGCCTCCGCCCCGGGCCAGATCAGCGTGGGAAAGCTGGCCGCCGCCCTACGGCTGCTGCATGAGAGCAAACAATAGGAGTTTTAGCCATGAAGATCATTGACGCCCATTTTCACATGTTCCCCGAGTCCGGCTTCGGCGCCCAGCGCCTCCGCCAGGTGGGCCACGAGCCGGGCTTTCCCTATTTACAGCAATATTATAAGGAGCACGGCTTTGCCCACGGCGTAATCATGGGCAACGGCCCCCTGGCTCCGGAGTACCACGTCTGCCCCCCGGAGTTCCACTACTGCATCGGCCTGGACTCCATGGGGAGCGACCGGGGCCGGGTGGCCCGGGAGCTGGAGGCCCTGGAGGCCAATTTGCAGCTGCCCCAGTGCTGCGGAGTTAAGCTCTATCCCGGTTACAGCCCCATCTCCATCTCCGACCCCTGCTATCAGCCGGTGTATGAGCTGGCCCGGAAGTACGGCAAGCCCGTGGCCATCCACATGGGCCAGACTGCCCATCCCCACGCCAACCTGAAATATTCCCACCCCCTGGAGCTGGACGCCGTGGCGGTGGCCCATCCCAAGGTCCGGTTTGTCATGTGCCACTTCGGCAACCCCTTCCTCCCCGACGCAGCCGCCGTGGCGGAGAAGAATTTCAACGTGGCGGTGGACCTCTCCGGCTTGCTGGAGGGCTACACCCCCCTGGAGAAATATTTCCAGGAGCAGGCCGGCTATGTGACGATGCTCAAGGGCTGGATCGCCTACGTCAACGACTGGAGCAAGTTCATGTTCGGCACGGATTTCCCCGCCGTCAACTTGCAGAACTACGTGGAGTTTTGCCAGCGGCTCATCCCGGAGAAGCACTGGGAGGCCTTCTTCTTCCAAAACGCCAACCGCATTTATCAGCTGGATTTATCAGACAGGTCTTGACATTTTTCCCAATCCCTGCTATGATAGCCATACTTTAGAGCTTTAATACTTCACATCTTCAAAGTGCCCATAGAGAAAGAAGGATTACCATGTCAAGCATTCAGTTTAACAAGGTGCGCAAGCTCCCCTCCCCGGAGGAGCTGTGCGCCATGTTCCCAGTTTCCGATTATGTCCGCCAGTGCAAGGAGGCCAGGGATCAGGAGATCGCCAACATCCTCACGGGAGCGGACCCCCGCTTCCTCCTGATTATCGGCCCCTGCTCCGCCGACCGGGAGGACGCCGTCCTGGAGTATCTCACCCGCCTGGCCCCTGTGCAGGAGAAGGTGAAGGACAAGATCTTCATCATCCCCCGCATCTACACCAACAAGCCCCGCACCACCGGGGAGGGCTACAAGGGCATGGTTCACCAGCCCGACCCAGAGGCCCAGAGCAATATGGTGAAGGGGGTCCAGGCCATCCGCCAGCTGCACACCAGAGCCATTGAGGCCACGGGCTTCACCTGCGCCGACGAAATGCTCTACCCGGAAAACCACAGCTACCTGGGGGACCTGTTGAGCTATGTGGCGGTGGGCGCCCGCTCGGTGGAAAACCAGAAGCACCGCCTGACCGCCAGCGGGGTGGGCATCCCCGTGGGCATGAAGAACCCCACCAGCGGGAACTTCTCCGTCATGCTGAACTCCATCCTGGCCGCCCAGCACAGCCACTCCTTTGAATACCGGGGCTGGGAGGTGTCCACCCCCGGCAACCCGCTGGCCCACGCCATCCTCCGGGGCTCCGTGAACAAGCACGGCCAGAACCACGCCAACTATCACTACGAGGACCTGGCCCTGCTCCACGACTTGTACGTCGAAAAGGGCCTGAAAAACATGGCCGTCATCGTGGACTGCAACCACTCCAACTCCGGCAAGGACTATCCGGCCCAGATCCGCATCGCCAAGGAGGTCATCCACAACCGCAGCATCCACGCGGAGTTCGACTATGTGAAGGGCCTGATGATCGAAAGCTATCTGGTGGACGGCAGCCAGAAGGTGGGGGGAGGCTGCTACGGCCAGTCCATCACCGACCCCTGCCTGGGCTGGGAGAAAAGCGAGCGCCTGATCTACGAGCTGGCGGACCTGCTTTAAGGTTCCCGCTTCAGCTTCAAAATCCCCTCCAGGGGGAAGGCCACATACCCCGTCTTGGGCAGGGCGGCCGCCAGCTCCCCGGGGACAGCCCAGCGGATCAATTCCCTGGGGTTGCTCCCCCTGCGCTTAATCATGCGCACCACATAAAGGGCCTCCGGTACCTCCCGGACCACCTGATATTCGAAGGTGTTCACTCCCGGCCCCTCCGCCTGCCGGAGGCTGTGGGCGAGGATGCCCACACAGTCAAAGTCCTCCCCACCGGGGAGGGTCAGCTCCAAATCCCAGCCCTCCGCCTGGCAGCGCGCCCCCTGCCGGGTCACCATGGACAGGTTCCGACAGCCGGTGAGCATCGCCCCCTGCCAGGTGCGGGGATGCTCAAACACCGCCTCCTTGGTGTCCAGCTCCGCAATCCTCCCCTGGCCGTAAACCGCAACCCGGTTGCTGATGCGGAACACCTCCTCCTGGCTGTGGGAGACAAGGAGGGTGGTGCCGGGGAAATCCCCCAGGCGCTCCAGCAGCTCCCCCTCCATCTCCCAGCGGAGATGGGTGTCCAGGGCGGAAAAGGGCTCGTCCAGCATCAGGATGGAGGGCCGGCTCACCAGAATCCGGGCCAGGGCCACCCGCTGCTGCTGGCCCCCGGAAAGCTGGGCAGGCAGGTGCTTCTCCAGGCCCTGCAAATGGAAGGCTTCTATGTTCTCCGTCACCCGCTGGTGGCGGAGCTTTTTGCTCTTCTCCCGGCTCAGCCCCGCCAGGATGTTCTGTTCCACGGTCATATGGGGGAACAGGGCGTAATTCTGGAAGAGCAGCCCCACCCGGCGCTTCTGGGGAGGCAGATTGATCCTCCTCTCAGAGTCGAAGAACACCACATCATCCACCAAAATCCGCCCTACGTCCGGCCGCTCAATGCCGGCGATACACCGCAGGGTCATGCTCTTGCCGCAGCCAGAGCTCCCCAGCAGGGCCAACACATCGTTCCCGTTGGAGAAGGCCACATCCAGCCGGAATTGTCCCAGCTGCTTTTGAATCTCCACTTCAATCGACATGGCCCCTCCCCCTTCCTCTGGTTCCAGAGGATGTATTTCCCCTTTCCAGCAGGTTCACGGCCAGCAGCACCACAAAGGAGATGGCCATATTCACCAGAACCCACCGGAAGGCCGCCCCGTCCTGGTTGGTCCGCCAGAGCTGGTAGACCGTGGTGGAGATGGTGGCGGTGCGCCCGGGGGTATAGCCTGCGATCATGCTGGTAGCGCCGTACTCCCCAAGGGTCCGGGCAAAGGCCAGAACCGTCCCCGCCAGAATCCCCCGGCGGCAATAGGGCATCCGGATTCTCCAGAAAATGTAAGTATTGGAAAGCCCCAGGGTCTGCCCGGAGTAGGCCAGGGTCTCGTCAAAGGACTCAAAGCCCCCCCGGGCGGTGCGGTACATCAGGGGAAAGATCACCACGGTGGTGGCAAAGATGGCGGACCACCAGGTCATAGTCAGCTTAAGGCCAAACACGGAGAGGATCCAGGCGCCCACAACCCGCTTGGGGTCCAGGACCCGCAGCAGCAGATAGCCTACCACCGTGGGGGGCAGCACCAGGGGCAGGGTCAGGATCACGTCCAGAATGCCCTTAATGGCCCGGGGCACCTTTGCGATATAATAGGCGACGAAAATCCCCGCGAAAAAGATAATCCCTGTGCTGATGGCCGCGATTCTCAGGGAGTTATATAGTGGAAACCAGTCCATAACCGTCTCCTTTCAGGACAGGCGCCGCCCAGCTCAGGCGATGGGCGTGAAGCCCACCGACTCAAATACTGCGTCCGCCTCATCCCCGGTGAGATACTCCAGGAACGCCCGGGCCGCCTCCGCATTTCGGGAGATATTCAGGACAGCGGCGGGATAAATAACCTGACCGCACATCTCAGGGGTGGCAGTGTCAACAACCGTCAGGCCCGCAGAGGCGGCGTCGGTCTGATAGATGACCCCGCAGTCAACGACGGCCTCGGAGACCTAGGTGGTGACCTCCTTCACGTTGGAGCCGTAGGTGATGGCTCCGGCGGCGGCCAAATCCTCCTGGGACAGCTCATAATATTCCAGGATCTTCTGGGTGTACTGTCCCACAGGCACGTCGGAGTTGCCCATAGCCAGCATTAAGGTTCCGGCAGCCAGGCCCGCAGCCAGGTCCTCATAGGACTCAATGCCGGTGGGATTTCCGTCGGGCACCGCCAGGGCCACCTTGTTCTCCAGGATGTCGAAGCGGGTCCCGGCCAGGACGAAGTCCAGCCCATCGGTGTTGACCTCAGGATCAGCGGTGATGTCCAGCTGGTCCATCTGCTTCTGCCCCGCAGAGAGGAAGATATCGCAGTCCGCACCCTCTTCAATCTGGGTCTTCAGGGTGCCAGAGGAGTCGAAGTTGTACACAATGGCAACCTCCGGGTGCTGGGCGGTGTAGGCTTCCCCCAGCTGGGTCAGGGTTTCGGTCATGGAGGCCGCCGCGAAGACAACCAGCTCCACAGGTTCCGCGGTCTGGGTCTCCGGGCCGGCGCTGTCCGCCGGGTCCGGGGCCTTTGCCCCGCCGCAGCCGGTCAGGCTCAGCAGCATCACCAGGGCCAGCGGCAGTCCAATCCGTCTTTTCATTTTCATAGCCTCCTTTTTGCAAGCCGGTACAAGCCGGCACAAAGATCCTGAAAAAAATTTGCGCTTTTTTGAAAATCTCCTTTACATTTTTAAAACTGTTTGGTACAATATCCGCAGTTATAGGCATCAGTTTTTTGATGCCCACTATGCGGATGGTATTCCTTTGGAAACTGTACCCAGCAATCATATCCCTGATTTTCCGTTTTTCGGAGCAGCCCGCGTCACCTGGTTTGTAAAGGCAAGGTGATGGTATGAAAATTGGTTTTATTGGAGCAGGCAAAGTGGGCTTCTCCCTGGGCAAGTTCTTCGTCCGGGGCGGGGTTCCGGTGACCGGCTATCATAGCAGGCATCGAGAATCGGCAGAGGAAGCGGCGTTGTTTACCGGCACAAAGGCGTATGACGCGCTTGAAACATTGGTTCAGGATAGTGACGCGCTCTTTTTGACTGTTCCAGACGGAACGATTTCCTCGGTTTTTGAATCGCTGAGGGATTTCGACCTTTCAGGGAAACAAATCTGTCATTGCAGCGGCGCCCTCGCGGCCCGGGACGCATTCCCCGGCATCGCAGAGACTGGCGCCTATGGTTACTCCATCCATCCGTTATTTCCCATCAGCAGCAAGGAACTGTCCTACCGGGAATTACCGGGTGCATTTTTTTGCCTGGAGGGGGATGGCCCCCACCTGTCCCAGTGGAAAGCCCTGCTGGAGTCCCTGGGCCCCTCTGTCCAGATCATCCCGGCGGAGTCCAAGGTCCGCTATCATGCCGCCTGCGCCATCTCCAGCAACCTGATGTGCGCCCTGGTGCAGGAGAGCCTTGACCTGCTGGAGAGCTGCGGGTTCTCCCGGGAGCTGGGCCTGAAGGCCCTGGCCCCCCTGATGCGCAGCAATCTGGAGCACATCATTGAGGTTGGCCCGGTGGCGGCCCTGACCGGCCCGGTGGAGCGGGGGGACGCCACCACGGTGGCAATGCACCTGGACTGCTTCCCCAGCCAGGAGGAGCGGGTCCTCTATGGGGCGGTCTCCCAGAAGCTGGTCCAGGTGGCCCAGGAGCGGCACCCGGACCGGGACTATGAACCCATCATAACTTTGTTGGAAGGAGCTAATTAATTATGCCCAAGAAGAATACAATCAATACCCTGGTGGAAATGAAGCGCAACGGGGAAAAGGTCTCCCAGGTGACCTGCTATGACTTCTCCATGGCCCGGCTGGTGGATGCCGCCGGTATCAACACCATTCTGGTGGGCGACAGCCTGGGCATGACCATGCAGGGCTACGCGGATACCCTGCCTGTCACCATGGAGGAGATGATCACCTACGGCCGCAGCGTGGTGCGGGGCGCCCCCAACACCTTCGTGATTATGGATATGCCCTTTATGAGCTATCAGGTCTCCGTGGAGCAGGCCGTGGCCAACGCGGGCCGGCTGATTAAGGAGACCGGCGCCAACGCCATCAAGCTGGAGGGCGGCGCCACCGTGAAGGAGCAGATCCGGGCCATCGTCAACTCCGGCATCCCCGTCTGCGCCCACATTGGCATGACCCCCCAGTCCGCCAACATCTTCGGGGGCTTCAAGGTCCAGGGCAAGGGGGAGGAGAACGCCCGCCGGGTCCTGGAGGACGCCTTCGCCGTGCAGGAGGCCGGTGCCTTCATGTGCGTGCTGGAGTGCGTGCCCCCCAAGCTGGCTGCCCTGATCACCAGCAAGGTACAGATGATCACCATCGGCATCGGCGGCGGCGCAGGCTGCGACGGC
The DNA here is from genome assembly GCA_964387095.1 of uncultured Oscillospiraceae bacterium. Taxonomy (GTDB): domain Bacteria; phylum Bacillota; class Clostridia; order Oscillospirales; family Oscillospiraceae; genus JAJQBJ01. The sequence goes on along the minus strand of CAYLVH010000054.1, from coordinate 2,052 downwards.
CAGGTGCTGGTGCTCCAGGATATGCTGGGCATGTCCGGGGACTTCAAGCCCAAGTTCGTCAAGCACTTCGCCGAGATCGGCACTGCCGTCACCAATGCCCTGGTTTCCTACGACCAGGAGGTCAAGGCGGGCACCTTCCCCGCCCCCGAGCACTGCTATGTGAAGAGCGACTGCTCCGACGAGTTCCTGGCCTCCCTGGACGCCCGGTATTGATTCATTACAAAACATTGTGAGGTAGCGAAGAACGATGATTATTGCAACAACTGCCGCTGAGGTCCGTGCTCAGGTGAGGGAGTGGAAGGCCCAGGGCCTGACCGTGGGCCTGGTGCCCACCATGGGCTATCTCCACGAGGGCCATGCCAGCCTGGTGGACAAAGCTGTCTCCATGTGCCAGCGGGTGGTGGCCTCCGACTTTGTCAACCCCACCCAGTTCGGCCCCAACGAGGACCTGGAGTCCTATCCCCGGGATTTTGCCCACGACTGCGCCCTGCTGGAGGCCCACGGCTGCGCCATGGTGTTCCATCCCTCCGTGGACGAGATGTATCCCGACGGGAACGGCAAAACCGACACCTATGTGGAGATCCTGGACGAGATGCCCAAGCAGCTCTGCGGTAAGACCCGCCCCATCCACTTCCGGGGGGTCTGCACCGTGGTGGCCAAGCTCTTCAACATTGTGACCCCTGACATGGCCTTCTTCGGCCAGAAGGACGCCCAGCAGCTGGCCATCATCCGGCGCATGGTGCGGGATCTGTCCTACGGCATTGAGATCGTGGGCTGCCCCATCGTCCGGGAGGCCGACGGCCTGGCCAAGTCCTCCCGCAACACCTATCTGAACCCGGAGGAGCGCCAGGCGGCCCTGTGCCTGTCCAAGGCCGTGTTCCTGGGCCAGAGGCTGGTGGCAGAGGGGGAAACCGACGCCAACAAGGTGGTGGCGGCCATGACCGAGCTGATTTCCAAGGAGCCTTTGGCCCGGATCGACTATGTTTCCGCAGTCAACGGCGTCAACATGCAGCCCGTTGAGAAAATCCAGGGCAATGTTCTGGTGGCTTTGGCCGTCTATATCGGCAAGACCCGCCTGATTGACAACTTTATTGTGGAGGGCTGAGCAAATGACCGTAGAAATGCTCAAGGGTAAAATTCATCGCGCCACTGTGGTGCAGGCTGAGCTGGATTATGTGGGCTCCATCACCGTGGACCAGGATTTGCTGGATGCTGCGGGCATCCTGGAATATGAGAAGGTCCAGATCGTGGACGTGAACAACGGCAGCCGCTTTGAGACCTATACCATCGCCGGGGAACGGGGTTCCGGCTTGATCTGCCTGAACGGCGCCGCCGCCCGCTGCGTCAGCACCGGCGACAAGATCATCATCATGGCCTATGCCCAGATGTCCCCCGAGGACCTGAAGGACTACCACCCCAACGTGGTTTTCGTGGACGACAGCAATAAGGTCATCCGCAAGACCACCTATGAAAAGCATGGCCTGCTGAAGGACATGGAATAATAGGCTTCCCGACAGTAGGCCGGAGTCCCCCTGGGAGCTCCGGCCTTTTCCCTTTAGCCCAGGAGATTTTATGCAGGATCTCCTTCTTCTGAAATTCTTCTTGCAATTTTCCAGGCGGCTTCCCCGGGTTTTCCCATAAACGCCGGGCCGTTTCCAAATCTCTTCTCCGAATTTGGTGCTTCTGTCACAATTTCATTTGTAATTCTTAGTTTCTCCTCCCATTGTCTTTGCTCAAATTTGTGCTATATTATAATTACCAAACAAAGTAGAGCGCAGAGCGATGAGCGATGCAAAAATCTTTAAGGAGGGCTATGACTTATGATTATGTACACTGATACCAACGTCGGTTGCTACGATTTCTTCAGCACTCAGCGTGCATGGCTGCGTTCCGATGAACACAAGGTTAAGAAGGTCAACTTCCTAGCCCGTCTGCAGAACCGGGAAGCCCCTCGGGCCCGGACTCACCGCCGTACCGCCAAGGCCGCTGGCTGATCCCCCCAAGTTTGTAATATCCAGTGATACGAAGGGAGACTGATTTTCAGTCTCCCTC
>CAYLVH010000053.1:0-12975 GCA_964387095.1 uncultured Oscillospiraceae bacterium | reverse complement strand
TCCACGCCCTCCGGAACCAGGTGGCCATGGTGCTCCAGAAGAACGTCCTCTTCTCCGGTACCATCAAGGAGAACCTGCGCTGGGGCGACCCCGACGCCACCGACGAGCAGCTGATCCACGCCTGCCGGCAGGCCCAGGCCGACGAATTCATCTCCTCCTTCCCCGACGGGTATGACACCTACCTGGAGGAGGGGGGCACCAACGTCTCCGGCGGCCAGAAGCAGCGCCTGTGCATCGCCCGGGCCCTGCTGAAGAAGCCCAAGATCCTCATCCTGGATGACTCCACCTCCGCCGTGGACACCGCCACCGACGCCAAGATCCGCCGGGCCTTCCGGGAGGAGCTCCCCAACACCACCAAGATCATCATCGCCCAGCGCATCTCCTCTGTCCAGGACGCGGACCGCATCCTGGTCATGGATAAGGGCAGAATCGACGCCGTCGGCACCCACGAGGAGCTGCTGGCCTCCAATGAAATCTATCAAGAAGTGTATCATTCTCAAATGAAGGGAGGGGATGACAATGGCTAGTGAAGGCAAGGTGGTAAAGGGCCCCGGCAACCGCTTCAGCGGCTCCGCCAGCCTCAGCATGATCCGCAACCCCGGCAAGACCGTCAAACGTCTGATGCACTACATCAGCGGCCGCAACCGCTTCCTCTTCCTGATTGTCGTCATCTGTATCCTCCTCTCCGCAATCGCCGGCGTCTCCGGCTCCCTGTTCCTGGAGACCCTCATCGACGACTACATCACCCCCCTGCTGACCCAGGCAGTCCCCAACTTCACCCCCCTGATCCGGGCCCTGTTCACCCTGGGCTGCATTTACCTGGTGGGCGTGGTCTGCTCCCTGTTCTACAACCGGCTGATGGTCATCATCGCCCACACCGTGCTGAAGGACATCCGGGACGAGATGTTTGACAAGATGCAGGACCTGCCCATCCGCTATTTCGACACCCACACCCACGGCGACATCATGTCCCACTACACCAACGACACGGACACCCTGCGCCAGATGATGACCCAGTCCATCCCCCAGGGCCTGTCCTCCGTGGTGCAGATCCTGGCGGTGTTCTTCTCCATGCTCTTTGCCCTGAGCTGGGTGCTCACCTGTGTGGTAATCCTCGGCGTCCTCCTGTTGCTCCTCGTGACCAAGTTCATCACCGGGAAGTCCGGCGCCTACTTTGTCCGCCAGCAAAACTCCCTGGGCATCGTCAACGGCTATGTGGAGGAGATGATCCACGGCCAGAAGGTGGTCAAGGTGTTCTGCCACGAGGACGCCGCCAAGGAGAAGTTTGACGAGCTGAACGACGCCCTGTTCAAGGAGTCCAGCGTGGCAAATATCCTGGCCCAGATCCTGATGCCCATCGCCGCCAACATCGGCAACCTGATCTATGTCGTCATCGCCATTGTGGGCGGCGCCCTGGCCATCTTCGGCGCCGGGCTGGGCTTCCCCGCCGGGGGCCTGTTCTCCGTCTTCACCGGAGGCGTCTCCGTGATCACAGTGGGCACTGTGGCCTCCTTCCTGCAAATGACCAAGTCCTTCATCATGCCTATCTCCCAGATCTCCATGCAGGCCTCCTCCATCATCATGGCCCTGGCCGGCGCGGAGCGTATCTTCGATCTGATGGACGAGGAGCCGGAGGGCGATGAGGGCTTCGTCAGCCTGGTGCCCACCACCGTGGACGCAAACGGCCAGGTCTACGAGCGCACCGACGGCGGCCACGCCACGTCCTGGGCCTGGAAGTGCCCCCAGACCGAGGAGGCCCACCTGGTCCGGTCCTCGGAGGGCACCTGGCAGTGGGAGCGCCGGGTGGACGTCAAGTGGATCACCACCGCCTGCCGGGGCTTTGTCCGGGGCGAGGGGGCTGACGCCCATGTGCTCCTCCCCCTGGCCGGCCTTGTGACCATGGAGCATGTGACCTTTGGCTACAACCCCAACAAGATGGTTCTCCACGACATCTCCCTGTACGCCAAGCCCGGCCAGAAGGTGGCCTTCGTGGGCGCCACCGGCGCAGGCAAGACCACCATCACCAACCTGCTCAACCGGTTCTACGACATCCAGGAGGGCACCATCTGCTACGACGAGATCCCCCTGACCGATATCCGCAAGAAGGACCTGCGCCGCTCCCTGGGCATCGTGCTCCAGGACGTGAACCTGTTCAGCGGCACCGTCCGGGAGAACATCCGTTATGGCCGCCTGAACGCCACCGACGAAGAGGTGGAGGCCGCCGCGAAGCTGGCCAACGCCCACGACTTCATCATGCGGCTGCCCCAGGGCTATGACACGGTCCTGGCCGGCGACGGCTCCTCCCTGTCCCAGGGCCAGCGCCAGCTGCTGTCCATCGCCCGGGCGGCGGTGGCCGATCCCCCGGTCATGATCCTGGATGAGGCCACCTCCTCCATCGACACCCGCACCGAGGCCATTGTCCAGGCGGGTATGGACTCCCTGATGAAGGGCAGGACGGTGTTCGTCATCGCCCACCGTCTCTCCACCGTCCGGAACTCCAACGCCATCATGGTGCTGGAGCACGGCGTCATCATCGAGCGGGGCACCCACGAACAGCTCATCGCCCAGAAGGGCAAGTATTACCAGCTGTACACCGGCGCCTTCGAGCTGGAGTAAGCCCACACAACTGAAATCCCCTTTTCCCCGACGGCAGGCTGTTAAAGCCTGCCGCTTGCGCTTGCCGGCAAGCGCTCTCGAAAATGCCGGAATTTTCCGCTCTCTACCGGCGTTTCCGGACAAAAATAAGGCAAGGCGCCGTTTGGCGCCTTGCCATTGCATGTTCAAGAGAGGTTTCTCATTCGTTCCAAAGGAAATTCATATAGATGGGATTCTGCTTGGACCAGTCGGCCTCGCAGTGGCGGCCGTCCCGGCTGCACCCCACCCCCACGCAAATCATGTCCCGGCTCCAGCCCTCCGGGAACTCCTTCAGCCCCCAGCTGGTGCCGTAGGTGGCGTCCCCGTCAGAGAACAGGTTTTACCCGTCGAAGAAATACATCACCGGGTAGCGCTCCCGGGAGGACTCATAGCCCTCCGGCAGGTAAATGTGCAGGGTGCGGTCCTCCCCCGCCGGTGGGAAGAAGATCTCCCTTTTGATTACCACAGCCATCCTCCTATCAGCCTTCGTAGGGGCGCACCCGCAGGGTCACCCCCAGGGAATCACAGATGCGCTTACTTTCGGCCTGCTCCTCCGGGGTGGTCACCTGGTCCACCACCGTCATGACCACCTGGGGCACATATTCGGTGCAGTTTTTCGCAAAATCCAGCATGGCCTGGTAGGAGCCCATGCCGAACTTGGAGCGGGTCACCCGGAGGTAGTCCTCCGGGTTGTTGGCGTTCAGGCTGATGGAAACCACGTCGATCTTCCCCGCCAGCAGGGGGGCTGTGTTCTTCTGATAGATCAGGTCGGAGAGACCGTTGGTGTTCAGGCGGATTTTCACCTGGTAGTTGGCCTTGAGCCAGGCCGCCACCTCCAGCAGGTCCTCCAGGCGCTGGGTGGGCTCCCCGTAGCCGCAGAATACCACCTCCTCCTTCTCCTCCAGGGGCCACCGGGCCAGGGAGTCGCAGACCTCCCGGACGGTGGGTTCCCGCTCCAGCCACAGGGAGTCAGAGCCGTAGACCCCCGGGCCGTTCTGCCGCAGGCAGAAGGTGCAGGAGCAGGGACAGCGGTTGGTCATATTCACATAGATGCCGTTTTTCACGGGATAGGTGATGGTCAAGGTTACATTCCTCCTGTTCTTTCTTTCACGCCGGCCTTTTCCGGGGCCGCGCCCACCAGGATAAATTTTCTCATGTTCCATGGGGAACCCCTCCTGTCATTGGCGGAGAAGGGCCTCTTGGCCGCCCCCAAGCTGATACAGATACTCCTCGATGGCGATCCCGTCGGTGGGGGGGATGCCCAGCTCCACGGTGCGGCGGATGGTCTTGGTGATGTAGCGGACGGCCTTCTCCACGGACTGCTGGAAGGGCACCCCCCGGACCATATCCGCCGCCAGGACGGCGCAGAACACGTCCCCGGTGCCGGAGCGGTTGCCCCCCACCTTCTCCGTCCAGACCTGGGCAGGCTCCTCCCCCCGCTGGTAGACGAAGTTGCACAGCCGGTTCCCCCGGTTCAGGCCGGAGATGACTACCTTCTCAGGCCCCTGCTCCGACAGCCTCCGGCACAGCTCCAGGAGCTGCCCCTCCCCCATGTCCTCCCGGTAGGGTTCCCCGGCCAGGATGCAGGCCTCGGTGAGGTTGGGGGTCAGGATGTCCGCATAGGGCAGCAGCTCGTGCATCCGCCCCGCCAGCTCCGGGGAATAGGTGGGATAGAGCTTGCCGTAGTCCCCCATGACCGGGTCCACCATGACCAGGGTCTCCCGGGTTTTGAACCGGTCCAGAAAGCCCTTCACCAGGCTGATCTGCCGGGCGGAGCCCAAATAGCCGGTGGCGATGCCCTGGAAGCGGAGATTCAGCTTCTCCCACTCCTGGGTGTAGGCCTCCATGTGGTCGGTATAGTCGGTGTAAAAGAAGCTGGGAAAGCCGGTGTGGTTGGAGAACACCGAGGTGGGCAGGGGGCAGCAGTGGACCCCCATAGCGGAGATGATGGGCAGCTCCACGGCCAGGGAACACCGGCCAAAGCCGCAAAAGTCATTAATGACCGCCACCTTTTTCTGCCGGTTGTGGTCTGGAACAGTCTCCGGATTCATATGAAATCTCCGCCTTTCTCTCACCTTTTCACAATATGATACCACAGGGCTGGCATTGTTTCAATGTCCAGTTTTTTGGTTTTTTATATGGCCGGATCGCCCCCTGCCAAGAGAGGCCCCAAAGAAAAAATCCGACGCGCGAAGCGTCGGATTTCAGGCTGTCCGGAGCCTCACCTTTCAAATGCCTGCATGTTCGAGATTGCTCAGCCGAAAATGCTGGCAAAGAACTCCTTGATGGCTCTGATCATGCGCTGTAGGAAGTTGGAGGCGTTCTCGCTGAGGCCGGAGGCGTCCAGCTGCTCCTTCACCCGGTTATACAGGTCGGAGGCCTGCTGCTCCAGGGCGTCGATGTCGATGTTGCAGTTCTTCAGCTTCAGCATCAGCTCAATGATGGCCTGGCGGGTGGAGTCGGAGAGGGTGATACCCATCTGCCGGCACAGCTTATCCAGGGCCTCGCCAATGCCGGTCTCATCCAGATCATCGCTGATGACCGTCTGCTTCAGGGCGGCGATGAGCTCGGTGGCGTCCTCGGGGCTGCCCACCTCCTCGGCCACGTCCCCGGTGGCCACGATCTCGTTGACGGCGGCGTCCATGGTTTCGGCGTCAATCTCTTCCCCGGTCATCAGGGAGTAGGCCTTCATGGCGCTGGCCAGGGCGCAGGTGCCAGACAGCTCCACAGGGCCGGCCACGATGACCTTGACGTCGCTGACCCCCGCGTCAATCAGGGCGGACTGGTACATCTCCTCGGTGCAGTAGTTGATATTGTACAGGGTGATGTCAATCCCGCTGCCCTCCTCCTGGGGGATCAGCAGGATGGAGGACAGGGCCTTGGTGCCCAGGACCGAGGCACTGAGGTAACTGCCGAAGAGCTCCTCCTCCTCCTCGTGGGTGGTGTAGCTGACGCTGTAATCCGCCAGGTCATCCACCCCCAGCAGCTGAAGCACGGTGCTCTGCTGGCTGTCGCTGAGGCCGTCCCCCAGCACGACGTAACCCTTCACAGAGGAATCGGCCTCGCTATCCGCGAAGGCGGGCACGCTGACCGCCAGCAGCACACTCAGGGTCAGCGCCAGTGCAATTAGCTTTTTCCACATATACGATTTCTCCTTTATATGTCCGGACTGGATTGGAAGGGAGAGGGGGCGCTTTGGGGGCGTCCGCCTCCCCTATATGTTTATTCTACTCGATTTTACCCTGGGATACAAGACCGGGACCGCCCTTCAAACCTAAATTTTTTGTGAATTATTCACCCGGAAGGACGCCCTCGAAGATGCAAGCATTTTCCAGAGAGCTTGCCGGCATCGTCCAAAAACCAGGCCGCTGCCTCCCGGGGGCAGCGGCCTTGATTTCTGTTATTTCTTGCGCTTGGTATAGGTGTTGTCGTCGTCCATGGTCTCATAGGGCTCCGGCCAGGGCACCGTGTCGGCGGGCTTGCGCAGCAGGGAATAGGGGCTGTGCAGGGGGCCGGGATCCGTGACCGGGGGCGGCTCACCGGGACCGGGAGGGGGCGAACCTTGGGGGTTCACCAGGCGCTGGTACTCTTCGGCAGCCCAGTTGGTGTAGTCCAGGGCGCCGGGGATGTCCGGGCAGACGTGCTCGTGGAGATACTTCCACTCCCCGTCCTCACAGATGAAATCGGAGCCATAGCGCTCCCAGAGGATCATGCAGTATTTCTCCTGATCCGGAGTCAGCCGGGAGTGGATGACGCCGGGGGTGATGAACATGCCCCGGGCGGTCTTGCCGTCGGCGGCCACCTCAATGATGTCGGTGACCAGGGTGTGGACCGAGGCCTCCAGCAGGGGGCGGGGGTCCTTGCCACCCACCTCGGGGTAGATGCGGTACATCTTCAGCCAGTTTTCCATGGCCTGGGCGTCATAGCGGCTCACGGAGCCAAACCAAACCTGGTCAAAGCCCCGCATCCGGCCAAAGGCGTGGGCCCAGGAGCAGTCCTCGGAGTGGGACCAGATATTGCCCCATTCCCCGGTGGCGTCCGCCCGGCCGTGGTAGTAGGTGTGCTCCGCCTTCACGTTCTCCACTTCCTGGGATGCGGCGGCGTTGCGCACCCGCTCTTCAATCGTCAGTTCTCTCATTTGTAATTCTTGCCTCCCTTCGCGCCGAACTGGAAGGTCTCCGGCGGATGATATCCCTCGGGCCCGTAGCTGATCTCGTCACTCCAAGTCTCGTAGGGCTTGGGCATGGGGGGATAGTCGTCCCACCAGTTGAAGGTCTGGTCGTGTACCAGCTTCCGGATGGTGGGGGTGCCAAATTCCACCGCCACAGGGTCGGTGGCATAATCCACATAGACCGGGTCCTTCTCGTTGTTGGCGCCGGCCTCGCAGACCAGGTCGTTGGCGATCATAATGTGCCAGATCTTCCAGCCGTCCTCCTCCTTCACGAAGTCCACGGCGATCTTCTCCGGCATCCACAGGGCCAGGGCGGTGCCGTCCCCCTTGGGGCGGGTCTCCTGGGCGATGGAATACCACATGCCCTTGGCGGTCTTGCCGTCCTCCGCCTGGCGCACCAGTCCGGTGGTGACGGGGTGGTTGCTGAGATAGCCGATGCCGTCTCCCATCTCGGCGTCGTGCTTGTCCACATAGTAGGCCCGGATGGCCTCCATGCCCACATAGTAGCCGGTGTTCCGGCCGAAGGAGGCGGTCTTTTGCAGCTCCGGGTCGGAGACCCAAAGCTCCTCCAGCTCCCGCGCCCGCCACTCGTTGGCGATGTAGAACACCCGGCGGCTCATCAGCTTCTTGATCTCCTCAACGTCCCAGACCCGGAGGATGGTTTCTTCTGTTGTAAAGGTTTTCATCTCTCGCGCCTCCTTCAAATGCCATAGCTGAAGGTCTCAGCAAAGGTGGTGTAGGGCACCGGGATCTCCGGGGTCAAGGTCACAGGGCGGTCCGGGGTGTACAGGACACGGTTCTCCTTCTCCACCGTGTAGGGGGGATAGCGGAACTCTCCCAGGGCGGCGAACTCCGGCAGGTCCGGATAGGGCCGGGCGGGCTTGCCCCAGGACTGGCCGCAGATGCAGTCCACGTCGTTGACGTAGAGCAGGTGCCAAATCTTCCAGCCGTCCTCCTCCTTCACGAAGTCCACGGCGAAGTAGCCCCAGGTCCAGTTGGCCACGGGGCCGGCGGTGCCCACCTCGTTATGGGCGCCCTGGCAGGACCAGAGGCCCTTGGCGGTCTTGCCGTCCTCCGCCACCTCGATGAGGGGGTTGTACAGGGGCTTCACCTTGAAGGGGCCGACGCCGTAGATCTCCTCGTCGGACTTGCCCCCCAGCTCCTCCAGGAACCTCTTTTGCAGGGTTTGGGCCACCAGCAGATTCCGGGCCTCCACCGCCTTGTAGTAGCCGGCCACAGCGGCCCGGCCCGCATAGTAGCCGTCGTTGAAGCCCAGGCAGACGTCCTCTGCCCCGCTCCAGAACCGCTCCATGATCTCCTGCTCCCGGTTGAGCAGGATGATATTTACGTATTTACCCATCAGGTTCTTGATTGCCCGCTGGTCCTCCCAGCGCTGCACCAATTGTTCGGTGGTATACATCAACCAAGCACTTCCTTTCCTTCTTATTCAACTTTGGGGCCCTGCACCGGGACCGCCGGGTGCCTGCGCACCAGGACCACCAGCCAAATGGCAGCGGCCAGGCTGACCAGGGCGCCCAGCAGGTAATGCAGTTCCTCTAACAGGGAGGATGGATTCACCACAAGGAAGCCCGCCTCCACCAGGGTCCAGATGGCCAGGATCAGGACCTGGGCTATGGCGAACCGGCCCAGGCGGCGATACCCGGCGTAATAGCTGCGAATCTCCCACTTCTCCTTGGCGATGAGGAAATTGAATAGCCCCATCACCAGAAAGATCATGGGCACCAGGGCCAGGATCCCGGGCAAGGCCACAAAGCGGTTCATGCCGCCGTCGGCGGGGGTCAGCTGGGCAAAGAAGTAGGTTACGATGCAGATCACGGTGGCCAGGGTGGTCTGCCACTTCAGCCGCCGCTGCAGTCCCTTCTCCTTGAAGCCGTAGTATTCCCCCACATAGACGAGAACAGAGTGGGTTCCCTTTCCGTTTTTCTTGGGCTGTTCCACCCGCTTATAGCCGTCAAAATACCAGCTTCCGTGTGGTTTCATGGACTCCTCCTATGCACCGGCAGCCACATCCCCTCAGGCGCCTCTGCACCCACCGGAACGCGGCTGTCGGAATTGGTTTACAGGTTGTTCAGCTCCTTGGTGTAGTGGCAGGCGCAGAAGTGGTTGGGCAGGACCTCCTCAACCTTGGGCAACTGGGTATGGCACTTCTCCGTTGCGTGGGGGCAGCGGGCGGCGAACCGGCAGCCGGGCTTGGGGTTGATGGGGGAGGTGACCTCACCGCTCATGACAATGCGCTTGCGCTCCACATGGATGGAGGGGATGGGAATGGCGGAGAGCAGGCCCTTGGTGTAGGGGTGGAGGGGCTGCTTGAACAGCTCCTTGGACTGGCATTTCTCCACCATGCAGCCCAGGTACATAACCATGATGTCGTCGGAAATATGCTTCACCACCGACAGGTTGTGGGTGATGAACATATAGGTCAGGCCACGATCCGTCTGCAGGTCCTGGAGCAGGTTCAGGATCTGGGCCTGAATGGACACGTCCAGGGCGGAAACCGGCTCATCGCAGACGATGAACCTGGGCTCCACGGACAGGGCCCGGGCGATGCCGATACGCTGGCGGCGGCCGCCGTCCAGCTCATGGGGGTAGGAGAAGGCGAACCGCCGGGCCAGGCCCACGGTGTCCATGAGCTCCGCCACCCGCTTCTCCTCCTCCTTCTTGTTCTTGCAGATCTTCATGACCCGCATGGGCTCCGCGATCAGGTCGCTGACGCACTTCCGGGGGTCCAGAGAGGAGGCGGGATCCTGGAAGATCATCTGGATATTCTTGTGGATGGTCTTCTTCTGGGCCTTGGTGGGCCGGGTCACATCCTCCCCGTTGAAGTAAATGGTGCCGCTGGTGGACTCATGTAGGCCCATGACGGTGCGGCCCAGGGTGGACTTACCGCAGCCGGACTCCCCCACCACACCCAGGGTGGTGCCCTCGTTGATGGAGAAGTTCACCGCCTCCACCGCGTGCAGGGGGCCCTTAGGCGTCTTATAATACTTGCAGAGGTCCACGACCTCCACCAATTTGTGGTCGCTCATATTTACATGTCCTCCTTTCCCAGCACATCATTGCCCGGATTGGAGGTGGGCAGGCCGTGATTGTAGGCTAATTCGTTGATCTTTTCGTCGGGGAAATACATATTCAAGCCCGTGTCGCAGTGGTGGCAGCGGCACAGGTGGCCGGGGCTGACCTCCTTGGCCTCGGGGATCTCCTTCTCGCAGAGCTCGTCCGCATAGGGGCACCGGGGGTGGAAGGCGCAGCCGGTGGGCAGGTTGGAGGGGTCGGGCATCAGGCCCCGGATGGGCTTCAGGCGCTCGGTATCCTTCTCCAGGGAGGGGATGGAGTTGAAGAGGCCCTGGGTGTAGGGGTGGGCGGTGTGGTCGAAGATGTCCTCCAGGTTGCCGTACTCCACGATCTGGCCGGCATACATGATGGCCACGGAGTCGCAGGACTCCGCCACGATGCCCAGGTCATGGGTGATCAGGATCATGGAGGTGTTGAACTCCTTCTTCAGGTCGTTAATCATCTCCATGACCTGGGCCTGGATGGTCACGTCCAGGGCGGTGGTGGGCTCGTCCGCCAGCAGCAGCTTGGGGTTGCAGGCCAGGGCGATGGCGATGATGACCCGCTGCTTCATGCCGCCGGAGAACTGATGGGGGTAGTCCCCCGCCCGGTCAGGGCCGATGCCCACCTTGCCCAGGATGTCGATCATGCGCTTCTGGGCCTCCACCTTGCTACAGTTCTGGTGGCGCAGGATCACCTCCGCCACCTGGTCGCCCACGGTCATAACCGGATTCAGGGCGGTCATGGGGTCCTGGAAGATCATGGAGATCTCGTTGCCCCGGATGTCCTGGACCTCCTTCTGGGACATCTGCATGATGTCCTTGTCCTTATAGGTGATGGTGCCGCCCAGGATTTTCCCCGGCTCCGGCACCAGGCGGAGAATGCCCAGGGCGGTGGTGGTCTTTCCTGCGCCGGTCTCCCCCACCAGGCCCAGGGTCTTGCCCGCGTCCACGGACAGGCTGATGCCGTTGACCGCCCGGACGTCGCCGTCCTCGGTCTGGTAATGGATCGTCAGATCCTGAATTTCTAACAAACTCATAGATGCGCCCCCTCTTTACTTACGCATGCGCGGGTCCATGGCATCGCGGAGGCCGTCGCCCAGCAGATTGAAGGCCAGCTCCGCAACCACGATGAACAGCGCCGGGAACACGATGACGTTCCAACGGTCCGCGAAGTTGTAGATGTTGTCCAGACCGTTGTTCAGAATATTGCCCCATTCAGGGGTGGGGGGCTGGACGCCCAGGCCCAGGAAGGACAGGCCGGCGATACCCATGATGGCGCCGCCGATGTACAGGGAGGTTTGCACGATGATGGGAGCCAGGGTGTTGGGAATCACATGGGTCAGGATGATCCTGGCGTTGCTCTCACCGAAGGAGCGGGCGGCCTCGATGTACTCCTGGCTGTTAATCAGCATGGTGGAGGACCGGAGCTGACGGGCAATCATGGGCACCGTGCCCACGGCCAGGGCCAGAGCGGTGCTGATGACGCCGGAGCCCAGGGCCACGGAGACGCAGATTGCCAGCATCATGCCGGGGATGGACATGATCACGTCCATGACCCGCATCAGGACTGCGTCCACATACTTGCCGAAGAAGCCGCACAGGGCGCCGATGACCATGCCGGCTGCAATGCCGATGATCACGGAGAGGATGGCGATGAGCAGGGAGTAGCGGCCGCCCACCAGCAGACGGGTCAGCAGGTCACGGCCATAGTCGTCAGTGCCCATCCAGTGGGCCGCGCTGGGGAGCTGGAAGCGCTGGGACAGGTCCTGGACGGTGTAGTCATAGGGGCTGATGACGGTGGATAAAATGATAGCCAGCAGCATAATGGCCAGGAAGACCAGACAAACCATGCTCATCTTGTTCTTTTTCAGCCGGTGCCAGACCTCGCCCATATTGCTGCGCTTTTTCAGGCGCACAGGCTCGGAATCCGGCTTTTTTACAGGGGGTGTTTTAGTTGCCATCTTGCTCAGCCCTCCTTCGCGGCGAGAACCGCATCTTTCTTCTTCTTTTTCTTATTGCCGCCGGTATACTGGGCCATGATCCGGGGATCCACGAAGGCGTAGGCGATATCCGTCAGCAGGTTAGCCAGGGCTACCACGATGGCGCAGATGACCACGCAGCCCTGGACGGTGATGAAATCCTTGGACATGATGGAGCTGTTGATCAGCATGCCCATGCCGGGGATGTTAAAGATCATCTCCACCAGGATGGAGCCTGCCAGGCAGGTGCCCAGGCCAGAGCCCACCATGGTCAGGATGGGGATCAGGGAGTTCTTCAGAACGTGGCGGGAGATGATCTTCCCTTCCCCGATGCCCTTGGCCCGGGCGGTGCGGACGTAATCTTGCCGGATGACCTCCAGCACCGACGATCGGGTCATTCGGGCATTTTGCGTGATTGGCCCGATGCCCGCCGCGATGATGGGCAGGACAAAGCTCTTCAGGGAGTCTGCGCCGGAAACCGGGAACCAGCCCAGCTTCAGGGAGAATACGATCATCAGGATGACGGCCACCAGGAAGCCGGGCATGGCGTTCATGATGACGGCGAAGGCGGTGGTGATGTAGTCAAGGGCGGAGTTCTGGTGCAGGGCTGCCACCAGGCCCAGGGGGATACCCACACAGACGGAGATAACCATGGCCCCCAGGCCCAGCTTCAGGGTGTTGGGGATTCGGCCGCCCAGCAGATCCCAGACCGTCTGGGCGTACACATAGGAGTCACCCAAGTCGCCGTGACAGAGACTCCAAATGTAGTCCACCAGCTGGACAATGTATGGGCGGTTCAGCCCCATGCTCTCTCGCATAGCCTCCAGCTTTTCTGTATCCGTGGCTGCCAGGCCCAGCTTAATCATAGCAGGGTCCGTGGTGCTGAAGAAGTTGATGGTGAAGATCACAATCACCGCCCCCAGCAAAACAGGGATAATCATCAGAAGGCGCCGGATGATATATTTTGTCATAAAGTTTGCCTCCTCGGGAGATTGGGAAATTGGGATTAGACAAGCGAGTGGCGGCAGAACAACCTGCCGCCACTCTGCTAGGGATCAATATAAAGTTATGAGGTTCCGATTTTCCGTAAACCTTAGTCAGTCAACAGGGTGGGGTC
>CAYLVH010000052.1:0-13180 GCA_964387095.1 uncultured Oscillospiraceae bacterium | reverse complement strand
GAAAGCGAGGGAAAGCAACTTTACATTTATTCTTGCTCCACTTATTCACCTGCTCTCACCGTACAAATCAAGATATTCTTCAAAATCATCTAACAAAACATGATCATTATTCTTTTCATAAAGATAATATTTACTGGTATTAGTCTTTTCTTGGGCAACATACCCATCTACATATTGCACTCTATATAATTCTTCATCATCGTCTGAAAAAAATACTATCGAATATGGACCTCCACCACTTTTGCCATCGTTGCTCCATATTTTCTGATAGGTATATTCTCCGGATAATATTTGAATAACTTGATCTATCATCATGCTATGTTCGCTATAGTTCAACTTTCTTGGTCCGTATCCTCGACAATAGCCCACTATATAGGCTATATCTTCTCTTTGGATTTCAATGCTTATATTCCTATCTCTATAATTCACAACAAATATACTAAGGACCAGAATGATTATAGTTACACCCGCCAGCCATCGATATTTTCCCTTCATCTTCTCATTCATCTCCATCAAAGCCTAAATTAACTACATAAAACGCTTGCCCTTGTATTCCGATTTGCATAAACCCAGTATCTACACCATCAGTTCTAAAATGGAAGATATATCCATTAACTGTATTGTCTGGAGCATAAAGTATTATATAATCCTCTATCTCTGTTGTCTCGTCCCACGCATCATCAATCTCCGAAAATGCCTCTACCTGATTTAGAGCATAAGTCTCTGCTATGCTCAACCCGTTGTGCACCAGAGTAATTGTAAAGGCTGTTGTTCCAATTATCGAACATACCATAACAAATGCCGCAACAAAACATATCATTCGCTTTTTTATTATAATTTTCCTTTCTCCAGATGTTTAACTCAACAACCCTCTTCTCTTGCATGGATTTTAACCACGCTCTATATTTTTATTATAACATGTGGAAACCTTTTTGCAAGTATTGTTCGTTTTTCTGACTTATTTTTTCTTTTTTTGTTGTTTTTTCACAAATACTCTCCTAATCCATTTTTCAACACCTCATTTATGGTCTCCGTTAGATTTTTTTCTTCTTCTAATGCCTTCCTTCTCGGAGCTTTGTCAATATCTCGCTCCAAAAAATATGACCGTTGAACATGATCCCTATTTTTCGCTTTCACCACAGACGTCTCCTGACTCTCCTGCTCCGGCTCCCGCCCAGCCCCAATGATAGACTTGAATGCTGCCTCCTGGTCGAACTTCGTTTTCCCTGCCATTATCCATTGACCCCTTTCAGAAATTCCTCGATAAAGGCCCTATAGTCCTCTGCCACAGTAGACTTCCCGGCATAATCAATATCTCGGCTCGGTTCGCCTGGGCCTCTTCCACGGCCACTGCTGAGCGAATATAGGTCTTGTAGATTGGCGACGAGATGTACTCACTCAGCTGCTCCGCCAACTCCTTGATCTGCCGGCTAATGTTGGCCCTTGGATTGAACCGGGTAAAGAGAATGCCACGGATCTTCACGCCAGGATTGCAATACTTCTGGACACTGGTGACGGTTTCGTTCAGCTGAGAGATCCCGGCCGTTGCGAAGATCCCGGCCGTGGTAGGAATCAGTATGTCAGTGACGCAGGTAAAGGCGTTCGCCGTCAGCACACCCAAGGAAGGCGGTGTGTCGATCACAATAAAATCGACGTCTCTTTCCAGATTGAGAAGCGCCTGAGAAATGCTTACCCCCACGAGCTGGACGGAGGAAGCCTGCGCAATGGAGGCCTTGGACTTTGGCGTACACGGCGACCCGGTGGATAAGGCATTCCTGAAGAAGGTGGTGCTGCATTGTACCGCGGAGATGATGCATCTGGATGAGATTCTCCCGGAGGTCTCCGCGGAGTACTATGACCAGCCCATAGATGCGGATTGATATATGAAAAGACGCCACAGGCTTTATGCCTGTGGCATTCTGCCTTTGTTATAGCCTGTTTCGATCTCCCCACTCACACATGCCGTCCAAAATAGGAATCAGTGACTTTCCTCGTTCGGTTAGACTGTACTCCACCTTAGGCGGAATTTGCGGGTATTCTTCCCGGTGAACAAGTTGGTCAGCTTCTAATTCCTTCAGGGTGGAACTGAGTGTTTTGTAGGAAATCCCTCCGATATATTTTTTCATCTCATTGAACCGCACCACACCGAATTCCATCAAAGTGTAAAGAATCGTCATTTTATATTTCCCGTTAATTAACGATAAGGTGTAGCTAAAGCCAGTGGTGCTAAGGTGCTCGTTGGATATGCATCTTTCACTCATATTACACTCTCCTTTGGGTAAGTATGTAACACAATTGTAAGTATCGCACTTTCATGTGCGTACTTGTTTTTTGCTCTATTTTTACTATGATTATAATATCAGTAGCAAGAAAAGTCAATCTCGGGAGATAAAGCAGGAAATCATCTCAAATCCCTATGATATAAGGCGGACAGCTTTATATAAATTTTTAAAAGGAGGCAATCACTATGAGAGCGGAATTAAAGGAGTATCAGGCCGTGGAAGAGGCGGCAATGAAATTTGTTCAGAGCGTGGCCGAGGGCAACAGCAAGTACGCAAAAGAACTGTTTATTGACGAGGCAGTGCTGTTCGGTTACCTGGACGGCGAGCTGGAGCATGGCTCCATTGAGCAGTTCTATCACAACGTGGATACCGTTCCCGGCGGTGATAACTTCAAAGCCCGGGTGGATGTGTTGTTGGTGGAGGAAACTCTGGCCGTTGTCCGTGTACTGGAACAGGGCTGGGGCAACCGGATTGATTTCACCGATGTATTGCTCATGCTCAAGATGAACGGCGAATGGAAGTGCGTGGCCAAAGCCTACAACCAGAATTCGAATACCATTCAAAAGTAACCAGCAAGTTGGCGCTGCTTGCAGCTTGGTTCTGTTTTCTGTATGGGAAGCTGCGGAGCAGATGTTCTGAATAGATATGGAGGAGGATTTTGTATGAGTAAAAAAATTGTTGTGATCACAGGAAGCCCCCGTAAACATGGGAACAGCTTTGCGATGACAGACGCTTTTGTGAAAGCGGCGGAAGCAAAAGGGCATACCGTAACCAGATTCGATGCCGCTATGATGAAAATCGGGGGCTGCCACGCCTGTGAGACCTGCTTCAAGACAGGCAAGGCCTGTTCTTTTGACGACGACTTTAACACCATTGCCCCCGCTATTTTGGAGGCTGACGCCCTGGTGTTCACCATGCCTGTGTACTGGTATTCCATCCCCGCCCAGATCAAGGGCGTTATCGATCGGATCTATTCCATGGTGGTGGGCGGCGAGGACATCACGGGGAAAGAATGCGCCCTCATTGCCTGTTGCGAGGAAGAAGACCGGACGGTGCTCGACGGAGTCCGTATCCCCATGGAACGTACCGCTGCTTTGAATAAGTGGAAAATGGTTGGAGAGGTGCTGATTCCCGGCGTCTTAAATCCCGGCGACATTAAAAAAACCGATGGCTGTCAACAGGCGGCTGCCTTGGCAGAGAAAATCTAAAGTAAAGGCCCTTTGAAGAATGGCTGGAAGAAAATGAAATCGCTTAGAACCGTCACAGGCCGAAAACCCTGTGGCGGTTTTCCATGTCAGGACACAATGCCACCCTGCATCATCATTTCTACACCTCTTTGGAGGTTTACACAAATTTGGGGATGGTCTCTGCTGGCAGCATCGGCTCTGCTTCCCTTCCTGCCGATGATGAGCGTGCATCTGATTTTCCTGAACCTGATTTATGACCTATCCTGCACCGCGATTCCCTGGGATAATGTGGACGAGGAATTCCTCCGTGTCCCCCGCAAATGGACGCCTCTTCTGTGGGCAGCTTCATGATTTGGATCGGGCCCACCAGTTCTATCTTTGACTTTACGACCTATATTTTCATGTACTTCGTATTTTGTCCGATATTTGTATCCGATGGCGTGCTGTACAACGATTTGGCAAGTCATTTCAGCGGCAACGAGCTGCTTCAGATGCAGACCACCTACGCCGCCATGTTCCAGGCCGGTTGGTTCGTGGAATCTATGTGGAGCCAGACGCTGGTCATTCACATGATCCGTACGCCGAAGCTCCCGTTTATCCAGAGCCGCACCTCTGACGCTGCTGACCTGCACCGGAATCGCTGTCCTTACCATCATCCATTTACGGGATTTGGAAGGATGCTGGGCTTTGTGGCGTTGCCCGCTTCTTACTTTGTCTATCTGATTCCTTGCATCCTGCTCTATATGGCGTTGGCAACGAGCCTGAAAAAGGCATATGTGCGGCACTATGGTGAATTGCTTTAAGAAACGGAGGATTTGAAGATGAATCGGGCAAAGATTTGGATGGATATATTTGGAACAACCACCCTGTTGGGGTTTGATATGGGATTCTGGGTGTCAATGGCCGTCGTTGCGCTAATTGTCATTCTAATGAATGTGACATTTTAGGGGATGAAACCAAAGAAAAACCACATGGATGACAATTGATTGAATCAGTATACCCAGATCTTCGTTGAGACCATCCTGTGCAAATGCGCCGAGCCAGAGCGCTCCAAAGAGTCGATCTGCTGCGCAGTTTCCGCTGGCCCAGAAGGACCGCCTGACCATTCAGGATCTATGCGGAAAACCCGGCGAAGTACTATTACCCTTTTGGTTTACGAATCGAAAATGCAAGCATTTTCTCGAAGGATTGCAGCCCGCGGTAGCGCACGCGATGAATCGCGCACGTTTGCGGGCTGAGCAGAAAAAATTCCCAGGCACATGTCCTGGGAATTTTGAAAATTTGACTTTATTTCGCCGTCTGCAGACGGCGAAACTCTGCCGAGGGCTTGCAAGCTTATATTTGGAAAATAGGTTTTTCGACAGCCTGAAGATATATGTAGTCTGTCATATGCTCACTTCCCTGGACGGGAAAATTGACGGTGCCTTTTTTGGTGCGCCGGAGACTGCACCGTCTTTGAAAGCCTATGGCGAGCTGCGCGGTTTCTATCATTGCCAGGCTACCCTCTATGGCACCACCATGCTGGGGGCTATGCTAATGTCCAGTCCTGGCTTTCGGTCTGGAGCTTTACCATGTGCGCATAGATGCCGCCCTGCCGCAGCAGCTCGCCGGGCGCCCCTTCCTCCGCCACCGTGCCACCGTCCAGCACCACGATCTTGTCCGCGCCGGCCACCGTGCGCATCCGGTGGGCGATGACAAGGACGGTTTTGTCCTGGATCAGGCGGGAGAGGGCGGTTTGAATCAGGGTCTCGTTCTCCACATCCAGGGAGGCGGTGGCCTCGTCCAGCAGGATGATGGGGGCGTTTTTGAGGAAGGCCCGGGCAATGGAAATCCGCTGGCGCTCCCCGCCAGAGAGCTGGCAGCCGTTCTCCCCGATGTTGCTGTTCCATTTGTCCGGCAGCCTTTCCGCGAATTCATCTACATTGGCCAAGCGGGCCGCGGCCAGCACCTCCTCATCGGTGGCGTTCTTGTTGCCGACGCGGATATTCTCCAGGATGGTGTTGTCAAAGAGCGTCACATCCTGGAACACGATGGAATACAGGGAGAGCAGCGCCTCCGGGTCGATCTTGGAAATATCCATGCCGCCCACGGTGATCTTTCCTCTGTCCAGATCCCAGAACCGGGCAGCAAGCCTGGATACCGTGGTTTTCCCACCGCCGGATGGCCCCACCAAGGCGGTGACTTCCCCCTGGTTCGCGGTGAAGGAGACGTCCTTCAAAACGGTTTCCCCGGTGTTGTAGGCAAATCCCACATGGTCAAAGCGGATGTTGTACCCCTCATTGGAGAGGCGGCTCTCTCCCTGCTGGATGGGGTGATCCAGGATTTCATTCATCCGGGCAATGTTGGTGCGGGTGCTGATGACCGCCGCCAGGTTTTGCAACGCGCTTTGCAGGGGGTCATACAGGCGGGACACCACCAGCAGGAAGAGGAAGAAGGTCAAAATATCCAGAGTCCCCCGCAGGAGCAGGACGGACCCCACCAGCGCCACCGTGGCAATGCCCAATTTCAAAATTAGGGACGCGCTGACCACAAAGGCCGCCAGGCCGAACTCGTTGATGATGGAGCGGCGTTCCACCGCCCTGATCTTCTTCTCCAACCCCTGGAGATACTCCCCTTCCGCGTTGTTGGCTTTCAGGTCCTGGACAGTCTCGATGCACTCCTGAATCCCATCTGCGCAGGCCATCTTTGCGTCCATGGCCTTCTGGTTCAGCCGTTCCTGCACCTTGGCGGAGCCCCCCACAATGGCGAAGGAGACCGGCAGCACCCACAGGGCCGCCAGCGCCATGCGCCAGTCAAAAAGCAGCAGGCTGATGGCAATCAGCACGGTGGAGATGATAGACCCGGCCAACTCAGGGATATAATGGGAGAAGCTCTGCTCCAAGAAGGTGCAGTCCGCCATGATGGTGCTGGTCAGGTCCGCCAGGTCCTTCTTTCCGAAGAAGGACAGGGGGATCTTCCGCAGCTGTTCCGCAAGGGTGACCCGGCGGACACCGCTCTCCACATAGGTGGCAAAATAGGTGGCGTTATACTGAAGGTAGGTGGCCAGGAAGATCAGTCCCACGCACAGGGCGCAGCCCAACACATAAAGGGCAATTTTGCCGCTGGGCACGCCGCCACCCAATAAGTCGCCCACCAGCATGTACAAAAGCCCCACTGGAAACATAAAGGTGATGTTCTGGAACACGCAGGCGATACAGCCCTTGATCAGATCTTTTGCCCCCTGTTCAGAGAGGGCATACTTTTTTTGCAGCCGTTTTATCATAATTCTTACGCCTCCTTTGCGACCTTCCACTGGACCGAAGTCTGATAGTTGTTCCACATTCTGCTGAAAAGTCCGTCCCGGTCCAGCAACTTCCGGCTGGTGCCGCTTTCCGCGACCTCCCCGTCCTGGATGACATAGATTCGATCCACGTTTGCCACGGTGGAGAGCCGATGGGCGATCATAATGACCGTTTTCCCCTGGGACAGGCGGGAGAAGGCCGCCTGCACCTTGGATTCATTGTCCGGGTCGGCAAAGGCCGTGGCCTCATCCAAAATGAGAATGGGGGCATTTTTCAGCATCACCCGGGCGATGGCGATGCGCTGCTGTTCCCCGCTGGAGAGATAAATCCCTTTGGTTCCAATGACGGTATCCACGCCATCCGGCAGCTTTTCCAGAATGTCGGCGCACCGGGCGTTTTCCAGGGCTTCCAGGACCTCCTTCCGGGTGGCGTCCGGCTTGCCCATCCGCACGTTTTCCAAAACGGAGGCTTTGATCAGGCGGCTGTTCTGGAAGACAAAGGAGACGGTGTTCATCAGCTCCTCCTTGGAGATGTCCTTCACATTCACCCCGCCGATTTTGACGCTTCCGCTGCGGGGGTCAAAGAAGCGGGAGATCACATTGGCCAGGGTGGTCTTGCCGCCGCCAGAGGGCCCCACAAAGGCCACCGTCTGCCCGGCGGGAATGGTCAGGGAGATGTCCTTCAGCACATCGGTTTCCCCATCGTAGCTGAACCGAACGTGGGAAAGTTCCACCGAGCCATCCTTGGGGTGCTGGGGGTGTTTCGCCTCCTCCAACGGCTTCAGGTTGAGAACGCTGTCTATCCGCTGGAGGGCGTCGTCCACGATCATAGCGTTTTCGCTCTGGAACATGATGCGGGTCAGCGTCACCGAGATGATGGGGGTAATGATGATGTAAAACATCAGGTTCAGCAGAAACTCCGCCGTCACACCGTTTCGGGTAAAGAGCAGCGCCCCGGCGATGAGGAAAACAAATACGCCGTTGATGGCCGCCGTGTAGAACATCATGGGGGTCCGGAGCTCCTTGGTGTAGGCAATGACCCACTTCTGGTAGCGGTCAATGGAGCCTTTAAATTTTTTGAAGGAGAAAATGGTCTGCCCGAAGGTCTTGACCACCGGGATGCCCCGGACATATTCCACCGCCTCGTTGGACATATCCTCCAAGGCGTTCTGGTACTCCTTCATTTTCTGCTGCATCCGAGCCCCGGTCATGGTCATCATAATCAAAAAGCCCAGGAGCACCGGCACAAGACTCAAAAGACCCAGCCGCCAGTCGAAGGCAAAGAGCAGCACCAGAAGGCCGCAGGGGGTGGCGATGGCACCGGCCCGGTCCGGGAGCTGATGGGCTAGGTAAGTCTCCGTGGCCGCGCTGGATTCGTTGACGATTTTCCGGAGCTTGCCGCTGCCGAAGGTCTCCACTGCCCCCGGGGGCAGCTTGACAATGTGCTTCATAGCGGTGATTCGCAGGTTTGTGGCAATGCGGAAGGCCCCCATGTGGGAGCACATCAGACCGCCGATGTAGACCAGCACGGCGATCACCGCAAACAGGACCGACATCCGGCCGTCGCGGACAAGACCCTGGGCCTGACGGAACTCCGGCGCCGACGCCAGCACCTCCCGCATAATCCGCCAGATGTACCAATAGGGCACCAGCGCAATGAGAGCGCTGATGGCGGATAAAATCCAGGAAGCGTACGTCAGGTATTTGTGATTGCCTGCATATCCCAGCAGGCGGGACAAATTGGATTGCTTTTTCAAAAAGAACTCCTCCTTTGACATGGAATTTTTATGATACAGAAGATGCAGACACGACCTTCAGATATCCCGGTCTTAGTTAGATATTTCTAACTCATGAGTAAAAATTATAGAGCATTACTGCCCCATAATTTTCATCCAGCCCGCTGTATAAAAGGCCCGCATCTCTTTTAAGTAATCTTCAGCCTCCGGCAGCGGCATTTCGTGGATAATCAGTTCAAAGAATGTGTGGAACATCCCGGTGATCAGGATGTGCTCCAGCCGGAGATCAATCTCCGGGGAAGGCCGCCCTAACTCCTTTAGAACCGCTTGATAAGCGTGGGTGGCGTCCACCTCGATCTCCACCATCTCATCAATGAGTCCAGCAAAACGGGTTCCCTCCGCGCTGCATAAAAGCAGTTGGCATTCCTCCAGGTGGTCGTAGGCGTAGTGGAGCATATCAAACATACACAGGCTGGAAACATCCCCCATCACTTCGGGCTGCTTCTCGTAGGGCAAGCGGGCAAATTCCTCCTGCGCCTGGCGGAAACGCTCAATGAGATAGCGGTAGTGGTCACCAACCAATGCTGCAAACAGTTCTTCCTTGCTTTTATAGTAGCCGTAAAAAGCGCCAGTAGTCATCCCCAGGGACTTCACGATGCTGCGCAGGGAAGCGGCGTGGAAGCCTCGCTCCCGAAACTCTCTCCGGGCGGCCTGGTGGATGCGTTTTAAGGTTGATTCAGGGGACATGGGCTTACCTCCGATATAGCGTCGTTATATAACGCTGTTATAGCATAGCAGAAGGAATTTCATCTGTCAAGCACCAAACCTACTTGTTTTTGGAAGATAATTGGTATGGTACGGTTGGGTGTAGCTGGCACGGTGGAGTAAACGGCCAAGCGGGCAGGTGGCCTGGATAATGTGCTTGGGGGGCGATCATAAATGACTTGCAGAATAGGAGAAATTGTAGTATTCTATGGTTAGCGGTTGCTAACTTAGAAAAAACAGGGCCGTACAAGGTGGTTGGAACTCGTCCCCTCCGGGATATGCCACGTATCTGGAACATTGGTGGGTCGGATATGGCCTGGAGAACTGCCCGTTTAGACCGTAAAGAACCTAGAAATAGGAGGTAAGAAGATCGCGCCATGTTGGAATCATATTTGTCCTGGGCTGGCTGGGAGTGTAAGCCTCTGTCTGCGGATGGCGCCGCTGTCTGGGCCTTGGATGGCATGCCGCCGGCGGGAGTGCTCCCGGTTGCCCAGAGGACCGGCCGATTGGCGGTCTTGTTCTGCCGTGGAGGCGGGCTTAGCCTGGAATTGTCAGTAGGGCGACTGGACCTGTGGCCTGGACAGGCGCTGGTCTTTCCCGGCAGGGCTGGAGGCTGCCGCTGCCGTTTTTCCCAGGAGCGGTTTCAGGGGGTATTGGTGTCCGAGGAAGAGGGGGACGCTCTGGAGGCGCTGACCGCCCTTTGCCCCGGCCTGAGTTGTACACCGCCGGATGGACAGCCCGGCTGTACCATTGTAGAGGCCGTCCTGTGGGGCGAGGCCTTGTTTGTCACGCTGGACCGGCTCCCGGAACAATGGCAAGGGAGCTATTGCGCCATCAAGACGCTGGAACTGCTCTATCTACTGTATACCGGAGGGAATGCCTTTGTCCAACCCCTCGGGGACAGTTATTATGACCGATATCAGCTGCAAGCTGTTCAAAGCGTCCATGACTATATGTTGGAGCACTTGGACCAACACCTGACCATACCGCAGTTGGCTGACCGATTCCGGATCTCGGGTACGATGCTGAAAGCCTGTTTCCGGCAGCTTTATGGGGCGCCGATCCACCAGTATCTTCTTGAACGGCGCATGGTACGGGCGGCGCAGCTGCTGTCTGCCACTGGACAGACGGTGGTTCAGGTAGCAGCAGCAGTAGGCTATAGCAGTGTCAGTCAGTTCGGTATCGCATTCAAGGTGCGCTATCAAATGTCCCCCGCTCAGTACCGGCGGGAGATGAAAAAAATGTCTGTTTCCGTTCGTTCTGGCCCAAAACAGGATGAAAAATCCAATTAAGACATGTATAATTGCTAAATTAAGATGCCGCTGCCTGGAAAAGGAGGGAACCCCACATGAAACATCATCGCTTCTGGGCCTGGGGTGCTGTGATCTGCATGGTCATGGCCATTATCACCGGGTACCGCCATCGCTGATCAGGAGGTGAATCATATGACGAATACATACAAAGGGCTGGCCTTGTTTGCCGGCGGAGTGCTGTTTGGCTCCGCGGGACTGAAACTGCTGTCCAGCCGGGACGCCAAGAAGGCTTATACCCATGCCACCGCCGCTGCGCTGAGGATGAAAGATTCCATGATGGAAACGGTCACCTCTGTGCAGGAAAACGCCGCTGACATTCTGGCCTCCGCTAAGGAGATCAACGAGCAGCGCGCCCAGGCCGAGGAAACGGCTGCGGCCGACGGCGCTGAGGCGTAATAGAAAAACGGGAGGGGCTGCCGGAAGGCGGCCCTTCTGTTCGATTGGAGGCAAAGATGAGATTTCAAATCAAGCATGAATGCCGGTGCCGCATTCGGGTGCAGATGGAGCAGTACCGGATGACGCTGGAGCAGGCTGACCTGCTGGAGAACTGGCTCCGGACCCTGTCCCAGGTCCGGCGCGCCACCGTTCACGAGCGCACGCGTTGCGCGATCATTGAGTATTGCGGCAGCCGCGGGGCTCTGCTGGAGGCTTTGGGCCGCTTCTCTTATCAGGACAAGGCCTTGAGTGAGCTGGCTCAGGTGCACAGCGGCCGGGCGCTGAAACGGGCTTATGAGGAAAAACTGGTGGGCATGGTGGCGTTTAAAGCAGCCCAGACCCTGTTTTTTCCCGCTCCTTTGCGGACGGCCTATACCATTGTCAAAGCGGTGCCCTACCTATTCCGAGCACTGCGTTGCCTGTTCAAGAGACAGCTTCATGTGGAGGTTTTGGACGGCGTTTCCATTTTCGTGTCCATCTTCCGCAGAGACTTTTCCACCACCAGCTCGGTGATGTTCCTGCTGGGGCTAGGGGAGCTGCTGGAAGAGTGGAGCCATAAAAAATCCGTGGGCGACCTGGCCCGGAGTATGTCGCTGAACATCGACCGTGTTTGGCTGAAAACGGAGGGCGGTGAGGTGTTGGTTCCCCTGCACCGGGTTCAGGCTGGCGACCAGGTGGCGGTGCGCATGGGCGGTATGATTCCGCTGGATGGCACCATCCTGGAGGGGGAGGTCATGGTCAACCAGGCCTCCCTCACCGGGGAGTCCATTCCCGTTCTCAAGCGTCCAGGCACCTGCGTCTATGCCGGCACGGTGGTGGAGGAGGGGGAGTGCGTCCTCACGGTCACTCAGCAGGCCGGCGGCAGCCGCTATGACAAGATCGTGTCCATGATTGAGCAGTCGGAAAAGCTCAAATCCGCTGCGGAAAACCGGGCGGCCAACCTAGCGGACAAGTTGGTCCCCTATACCTTGGCGGGCAGTGTGCTGGTGTACCTGCTCACCCGGAATGTGACCCGGGCCCTGTCGGTATTGATGGTGGACTTCTCCTGCGCCCTGAAGCTGGCCATGCCTCTGTCGGTACTGTCCGCAATGGGTGAGGCCAGCCGCTTCCACATCACGGTCAAGGGCGGCAAATACCTGGAGGCTGTGGCCCAGGCGGATACCATCGTCTTTGACAAGACCGGCACTCTGACCCACGCCAATCCCGTGGTGGCCCAGGTGATTCCCTTCGGCGACCGGAATGAGGAGGAGATGCTCCGCCTGGCCGCCTGTTTGGAGGAGCACTTCCCTCACTCCATGGCTAACGCCGTGGTCCAGGCTGCCAGGGATCGGGGACTGGCCCACGAGGAGAGGCACTCCCAGGTGGAGTATCTGGTGGCCCACGGCATTGCCAGTACAGTGGATGGCCAGCGGGTGGTCATCGGAAGCGCCCACTTTGTCTTTGAGGACGAGGGCTGTGCGGTTCCAACTCAGGAGCAGGCCGCCTTTGACGCCCTGCCCAGGCAGTTCAGCCATTTGTATCTGGCGATTGGCGGCGTGCTGGCCGCTGTCATCTGCATCGCGGATCCTCTGCGCGAGGAGGCGGCCCAGGTGGTGACCACGCTGCGCCAACTGGGGGTAAGCAAAATCGTCATGCTCACCGGGGACGGCGACCGCACTGCCTCCGCCATCGCTGCCCAGGTGGGGGTGGACGAATACCGCTCCGAGGTGTTACCCGAGGACAAAGCCAGATTCGTACAGGACGAGCGGGATCAGGGCCGCACCGTGGTCATGATTGGTGACGGGATCAACGATTCTCCCGCTCTGTCGGCGGCGGATGTAGGGGTGGCCATCAGCGACGGCGCGGCCATCGCCCGGGAAATCGCGGACATCACCATTGCCGCCGACGATCTGTTTGAACTGGTGAACCTCCGGGTGCTTTCCCAATATCTCATGCGCCGTATTCAGTCCAACTATCGCTTTGTCATCGGCTTCAACGGCGGCCTGATTGCCCTGGGGGCCGTGGGAATCTTGGCCCCGGCAACCTCGGCCATGCTCCACAATCTGTCCACGCTGGGGATCAGTCTGCATAGTATGACCAACCTCTTGCCCCCGCCGAAGAATGCCGCGTCAACAGAGTTAACCCCTTAAACACGGAAATCAATTTTGAGAAAGGACTCTAAGCAGCATATTAGAATCCAGTA
>CAYLVH010000051.1:0-13216 GCA_964387095.1 uncultured Oscillospiraceae bacterium | reverse complement strand
TACTGGATTCTAATATGCTGCTTAGAGTCCTTTCTCAAAATTGATTTCCGTGGGCAAGAAAATAGAACGAAAACCGGACTTCCGGGAAGAAGTTCGGTTTTAGGACCGTCAGGTTCAATCCGTGGTGAGGACTACACCGTTCTCATCCACAGAACCATGGATTGCGCTGATGGGATTCTGATAGCTGAAAATGATTCGGCTTGCGATTTTATCCTCCAGCTCCTTTTGGATCTCGCGGCGCAGATTTCTCGCTCCATAGACCTCAGAGTAGGACTTCTCCACCAGATAGCTGACCAGCTCGTCATCATAGGTGAAGTCAATGCCCTTCTCATGCAGGGAATCGGCAAGCTCACCCAGCATAATCCGGGTGATCTCCTTGAAGTTCTCCTGAGACAGACGGTTGAAGCAGATGATCTCATCCACACGGTTGATGAACTCAGGGCGCAGGAACTCATTCAGGGCGGCAATGCAGCGCTCCCGGCTGACCTGCGCCGCGGAGCGGTTGAAGCCCAGGGAGGATTCCTTCCGCTCGCTGCCTGCGTTGGAGGTCATGACAATGATTGTGTTCTCGAAATTGACCTTCCTGCCGTGGGCGTCCGTAACCTGGCCGTCGTCCAGGATCTGAAGCAGGATATTCAGCACATCGGGATGGGCCTTTTCCAGCTCGTCAAAGAGGATGACGGAATAGGGCTTCCTGCGGATCTTCTCCGTCAGCTGACCGGCATCGTCATAGCCCACATAGCCGGGAGGGGAGCCGATTAAGCGGGACACGGTGTGCTTCTCCATGAATTCCGACATATCCAGGCGGATCAGGGAATCCGGTGAATCGAACAGGTCGGCAGCCAGCTGCTTCACCAGCTCGGTCTTGCCCACGCCGGTGGAGCCCACAAAGATAAAGGACACCGGCTTATGCTTGGGGGAGATGCCCACACGGTTGCGGCGAATCGCCGCCGCCACGGCGTCCACAGCCTCATCCTGGCCGATGATGTGCTTCTTCAAGCGCTGATCCAGCTCAGCCAGGCGGGCGAACTCCTCCTCCTGGATCTTGCTTGCGGGAATCTTCGTCCACTGCTCAATGACCCGGGCCAGATTCTCCACCGACAGCTTCGGCAGCTCCTCTGCCTCCAGCTGCGCCTTCTCATCCTTTAAGCGGAGCTGGGCGCTGCGGATCTCCGCCAGACGGGCATAGGCCCGGTTGTCATTTTGTCCCTCCAGCTGGGCCTGCTCCTGGGCATAGGCCTCCAGCTGGTTCTGGATCTCATTCCGGCGGCGGTTGTTCTGCTCCAGGCGATCAGCGGTGGTGGAGTCGATGACATCCGCCGCGCTCATCTCCCGGCGGGCCTGGTCGATGGCGTTCATTTCCCGGCGGGCCCGCTGCTGCTTCTGCTCCAGCTCCCGCTTCTTGCGGCGGAGCTTGTCGTCCTCCTCAGAGGCGGCGGCCAAAATGACCTCCGTCTCCTTAGCCAGGTCGGCCATCTCCTTTTCGATTTCAGCCAGGCGGGACAGGCTCTTGTTCCGCAGGTTGACGTCGGAACAGGCCTCATCGATCAGGTCAATGGCCTTGTCAGGCAGGTAACGGTCGGTGATATACCGCTCGCTCATCAGGACGGCTTGTCGGGCCACACCATCGGGAATTATGACCTTGTGGAACTGTTCATAGTAATGGGCAATGCCCTTGATGATCTCAACGCTGTCCGCAATGGATGGCTCATTGATGGTGACCGGCTGGAACCGGCGCTCCAATGCAGAGTCCTTCTCAATGAACTTCCGGTATTCGGTGAAGGTCGTGGCGCCAATTACCTGGATTTCGCCCCTGGAAAGGGCAGGTTTCAAAATGTTGGCGGCATTCATGGAGCCCTCTGCCTCGCCGGCCCCGGCAATATTGTGAACCTCGTCTATGACCAGGATGATATTGCCCAGCTTGCGCACCTCGTCGATCAGGCCCTTCATGCGGCTCTCAAACTGGCCCCGGAACTGGGTTCCGGCCACCAACGCGGTCAGGTCCAGCAGGTAAACCTCCTTGTCACGGAGCTTATAGGGCACCTCGCCCTTGGCAATCTTCTGCGCCAATCCCTCGGCAATGGCGGTTTTTCCCACGCCAGGCTCACCGATCAGGCAGGGGTTATTTTTCTGGCGGCGGTTCAGTATTTGAATCACCCGCTGAATCTCCTGATCCCTGCCAATGATGCCGTCCAGCTTGCCGGACTGCGCCCGCTCACTCAGGTTGATGCAGTAGCTATCCAAAAACTTCCGCTTGGATTTTCCCTCTTTTTTGCCCTCCTTGGAGGACGGCTCGCTGTCCCTGCGAGAGGACGGCTGCGCCTCATCGGAGCCACCGTTTCCAAACAGGCGGTTGAGAAACGGGAAGGTGGCGGTCTTGCCCTCGTCGTCCTCCTCGTTCTCCACTTCGTCCTCAGGCTGGGACTGAAGCAGTTCCATATCCTCTACACTGCCCAGGGCACTCTGCATTTCAGAGGTCAGAGTGTCCAGATCATCATCACTGATGCCCATGCGCTTCATCATATCGTCGATGGGTTTTATATTCAGTTCCCGCGCACATTTCAGGCAGAAGCCCTGGTTTTTGGACTGGCCTCCATCGATCCGTGCCACGAAAATCACTGCAACGTTCTTCTTGCAACGACTGCACATCGTCGGCTGCATTGCAATCCCTCCTTTGATGGGTTCTTTCTTATTTACTATGTTCAGTATATCATAGAAATGTGAACTGTCTGTTAATACTAAGATTTTTGACAATTTTAATGAGAGAACGGCCCACTTTGCGCCTGGTTTTCGCGTTTTTCCCATTTGCTTAGGGCACATACAAAGAGGCGCTCTCAGAGCCTACCAATAGGGCGGAGCCGTCGCTGCGCATCAACACCTGGCGGGCGCCGGCTGTGTCCTCCAGCTCCGCATACAGCTCCAGATTTGAGTCATAAATTTCAAGCTTATTGGTATAGAGCACGGCGATATAATCCCCCGCCGCACTGAAGGACAGGATGTGCTGGGTAATATCCACCTGCGCCACCGTCTCTCCATACTGGTCCACCAGGACGATTTTGCCTTGGTTACCAGTCTCATACTTGCCCCAGGCGGAGACAAGGTTTCCATTCCCGCAGAAGGCATAGCCCCAGAGGTAGTCGGTGTCCCCCTCCCAGCTGCCGACAATGCCATTCTCTGGGTCCACGCAGGCCGCGCCCTGGTCGGTTTGCAGCCACACCCAGCCATCCTGCCACTTCAGATCCAACACCAGCTGGCCAGACATCTGCCAGGAGTTCTGGGTCTCGCCGGTGCTAACCTCATAAAAGGTCACTGTACTACAGAAGCTGCTCTGCTCTACCCCGATGGTCACAACAGCCAGCGTGTCCCCGCTGTCGGAGACCGCCGCGTCCATGACATAGGCGCTGGAGATATTGATCTGTACCCGGGCACTGTCCCGGGCGTCATAAACAGTTACGACCCCCTTATAGCCGGTCTCCTGGGTGATCACCGTCATATAGCCGTTGGAGTTGACTCTGGCATTGAAAATGGGGCCATCCGTTGTCCTGGTGCTGGCAATGGTCTTGCCCTTGATCTGATACAGACGGGTGCCGCCCACATCAAAGGCAACGGCATAGGCGCCATCGGCGGCGACGGCTGGACTGCTCAACGCGACCGTCTCATTGATATACTCCGTGCCGCTTTGGCTGAACAGGCGGATCCCGGTGCTGGAACAGACCAACAGACTGTTATCCACCTGCGCAAAGCAATTGGTGGCGTTGTTTTCAAAGAAAATCTCCTCCGCCTGGCCGGATTCATCCCGCTCCAGGCTCTGATAGGCCAGATATCGCCGCAGGCTGTCTATATTCAATTCATCCCGGAACACAATGGCCAGAGCCGCGCCCACAATCAAAACCAGCGTAAACAGGGCGGCCAGGAAGCGGCCCACGAGACGCTTTATTTTCGTATGCGTCTGCTTTCTCCGGGCTGCCTCCTCCCGGACCAGTTTCCGGCGCTCGTTCTCACTGAGTTCCGGCTGCTTTATCTGCCGTTTTCCGGTAGAGAAGTTCACTATTTTCGCCATTTATTTCACCTTTCGTCCTTCTCCGGAATCGGATCGGTCTCCAGTCCCACCGGCTCCCGATACCAGAGCTTTGACATGTACAAACCACCGGGCGGAACCGTGGGGCCCGCTTCCGTACGGTCCCCCCGCAGCAGAATGCCGTCGATATCCTCCGGCCGCAGCTTTCCGTCCGCCGCGTAAATCACCGTGCCAACCATGGCCCGCACCATATTGTACAGGAAGCCATTGGCACACACCTTCAATTCTATCAAATCACCCTTACGGGTCACGTCGAAATAGTAGACCGTCCGCACGGTGCTCCGCACGTCTGTACCCACGGCCCGCACCGCCGCGAAATCATGGGTGCCCACAAAGCGGCTGGCCGCGTCCCGCATGACCGCCTCATCCAGATGCTTTGGGTAGAAATAAGCCCGATTTACATAAAATGCGTTGCGAATCCGGGAATTGTACACCCGGTAGGTGTATTCCTTTTTCAAGCAGGAGCCGATGGCGTTGAACTCCTGGGACACCTCCCTGGCCGACACCACTACGATGTCATCCGGCAGACGGGTGTTCACCGCGAGGGGAAACCGGTCGCAGGGAATGGTGGAGGTGGTGCGGAAATTGGCAATATAGACCTCCGCGTGAACCCCCGCGTCCGTGCGCCCAGCGCCAACGCATTTCACCGGATGACCCACCACCAGGGATAACGCCTTCTCCAGGGTCTCCGCCACGGAAATCGCGTTTTTCTGCACCTGCCAGCCGTGGTAGGCAGTGCCCACATACATCAGCTTCAGGGCGATATTTCTTTCTCGCTTTTCCATACTTTTAACAATCCTTATAATCCATATGACCGCAGGACGCAGATCACCACGACCAGCAGGGCCACAATCACCAGAGCAACCACATCCCGCCTGGCATATTTCAGCTGGCGCAGCCGGGTCCTGCCCTCGCCGCCGTGATAGCAGCGGCTCTCCATGGCCACGGCCAACTCCTCCGCCCTCCGGAGGGCGGAGATAAACAGCGGCACCAACAGCGGCACCAGGGCCTTGGCCCTATGGACCAGATTCCCCGTCTCAAAGTCCGCACCCCTGGCCTTTTGGGCGCTCATGAGCTTGTCCGTCTCCTGGATCAGCGTGGGGATAAACCGCAGCGCGATGCTCATAATTAGGGCCAGCTCATGAACGGGCGCGTGGAGCTTCTTCAGGGGACCAAGCAGGGATTCGATGGCGTCGGTGAGCATGATGGGCGAGGTGGCATAGGTCAGCAGGAAGGTGCCCATAATCAGCATCATAATGCGGGCCACCATAAAGGCAGCCCTCCAAATCCCCTCCTCCGTGATGGTGATAAAGCCCCAATGCACCAGCGGCGTGCCGCTGGAATAGAGCAGGTTCAAAATGCCTGTGAAGATGAGCAGAACCAGCACCGGCTTCAAGCCCCGCGCCGCTGCCCGGAAGCCCACATGGGATATATAGATCATTGTTGCCAAAAATGCCGCAATGATGCAATAGGTCACCAGCCACTTGCACAGGAACAGCGCCACGATATAGGCGATGACGCCCATCAGCTTGGTTCTGGGATCCAGGCGGTGCAGGATGGAGTTTCCAGGGAAATACTGCCCCAGGGTGATGTCTTTCAGCATCAGGCCCGTCCCCCTTTCCGCAAGAGGACGGAAACCGCTTCCTCCACCGTGTAGACCGGAGGCAGGTCCATCCCCTTTTCCCGCAGGCAGCGGAACACCTGGGTCACCTGGGGCACATCCAGGCCCATGCGGTGCAGCTCTTCATCCCGCTGAAATACCTGGGCAGGGGTTCCGTCCAGGGGAATGCCTCCGTCATTCACCACCACCAGGCGGTCCACCATCCGGGCCACTTCCTCCATGGAGTGGGACACCAGGATGACCGTGGCGTGCTTCGTATCATGGTACTGCCGGATATTGGCCAGCACCTCCTCCCGGCCTACGGGGTCCAGGCCGGCGGTGGGCTCATCCAGAATCAGCACAGACGGCTCCATGGCGATAACCCCTGCAATGGCCGCCCGGCGCTTTTGCCCTCCAGACAGCTCAAAGGGGGATTGCTCCAAATAGCTCTTCTCCAGGCCCACAAACTCCGCCGCTGACCGCACCCGGCGGTCAACCTCCTTTTCATCCAGCTTCATATTCCGGGGGCCGAAGGCGATATCCTTGTAGACTGTCTCCTCAAACAGTTGGTACTCCGGGTACTGAAACACCAGCCCCACCTGGAAGCGCACCTCCCGCGCCCGTCCCTTCTTCACCCAGATATCCTCCCCCTGGAAGCAGACCTGGCCGCTGGTGGGCTTCAGCAGGCCGTTCAGGTGCTGGATCAGGGTGGACTTTCCCGATCCGGTATGGCCGATGATCCCCAGATATTCCCCGGGATAGGCCTTGAAATCCACCTCGTTCAGCGCGTCCTTCTCAAAGGGGGTTCCGGCGCTATATTTGTGTGTCAATTTTATTGTTTCAACAATTGGCTCCAATGTTCCGGCCTCAATTTCCAAAGTATTTATAAATCGTCTCGGCGCAGTCCTCCACAGAGAGGCCCTCCAGCGGGATCTTTACCCCCGCCTTCCGCAGGCCATCCAGCAGTTGGAAGGTCTCCGGCACCGCCAGTCCCAGGTGGTTCATTTCCTCCACCTGCCGGAACACTTCCTCCGGGGCGGCATCCTTTTGAACCTCACCCTTGTGCATGACGATCAGGCGCCGGGCCTGGGCCGCCTCATCCATGTGGTGGGTGATCAGCACCACGGTGATCCCCAATTCCCGGTTCAACTCCAGCAGGGTTTGCAGCACCTCCCGGCGTCCGATGGGGTCCAGCATGGCGGTGGGTTCATCCAGTACAATACAGGCGGGACGCATGGCCACAACTCCGGCGATGGCGATGCGCTGCTTCTGTCCCCCGGACAGAAGATGGGGCGCGTGGGTGGCGTAGGCGCTCATGCCCACCAGGGACAGAGCTTCATCCACCCGGCGGCGGATCTCCTGAGAGGGAACCCCCAGATTTTCCAGGGCAAAGGCCACATCCTCCTCCACCACGTTGGCCACAATCTGATTGTCCGGGTTTTGGAACACCATGCCCACCCGGCGGCGGACCTCCAGGAGCTTGTCCTCCTCCCCGGTGTCAACCCCGTCCACCAGCACCCTTCCGGCGGTGGGCGCCAGAAGGCCGTTCATCAGCTTCGCCACGGTGGACTTGCCGCAGCCATTATGCCCCAGGATGGCCACAAAGCTCCCCTGCCGGATCTCCAGGTTTAGGTGCTCCAACACAGGAGCCCCCTCCTCATAGGCGAAGCTCACATCCTGAAATGAAATAATTGCATCTCCCATATCAATCACAAATCCATCTTCCCGTGGAGCCGCAGGGCAGCGCCAGGTGATTTCCCGTCACCCGTAGGCCCAGCTCCTGGCACTCTGTATGGCCGCCGTGAACCGGCGTCACCAGCGTATCCAAAATATACCCCAGCACCGAGGGGGCCAGCCCAGTGGTGTAGGAATTGATTATGATAAACAGCGGATGGTCAGTCAGCACCTTGGTGGTCAACTCCACAAAGGGATACAGGTTGTCCTCCAGCTTCCAGATCTCCCCGGAAGGCCCCCGGCCATAGGAGGGAGGGTCCATAATAATGGCGTCATATTTGCGCCCCCGGCGGATCTCCCGCTCCACAAACTTGGCGCAGTCGTCCACAATCCAACGGATGGAGGCGTTTTCCAAATGGGAGGACTTTGCGTTCTCCTTGGCCCAGGCCACCATGCCCTTGGCCGCGTCCACATGGCAAACCTTGGCTCCCGCCGCCGCGCAGGCCACAGTGGCGCCGCCGGTATACGCAAACAGGTTCAGCACGTTGATCTCCCGCCCGGCGTTCCGGATCATTTCCCGGGCAAAGTCCCAGTTCACCGCCTGCTCCGGGAAGAGGCCGGTGTGCTTGAAGTTCATGGGCTTGATATTAAAGGTCAAATCCTTATAGCCAATGGTCCAGCGGGCGGGCAGGTGGTTCTCCTCCCAGGTGCCGCCGCCGGTCTTGGACCGGGCATAGCGGGCGTCATACTTCCGCCAACCCCGGTTCTTCCGGGGTGTCTTCCAGATGGCCTGGGGGTCAGGCCGCACCAGGAGCTGCTTGCCCCAGCGCTCCAGCTTCTCGCCGTTCCCGCAGTCAAGCAGCTCATAATCCTTCCAATCGTCTGCAATCCACATTCCCTTGTCACGCTTCCTTTATATGGTCACAGGTCTGAACCTGCATACTCTTCCAAAATAACATTATTATAGCATTTGCTCAGAATGCCGTCAATGTTCGGATTTTAAACTTTCTGTGACAGTTTTTCGCTCCAGACAGGAAACGGCCCTGCTCTGGGATCCAGAACAGGGCCATGGTGCCTTGCAGCCATTTCAGGTTCCTTGCGCGGTTCAACTGCTTCGGATCCGGCTGTCCCAGAATCACCTCAGCGGCGGATAACTGCTCCTGTCTCGGCGTCCATCCTCCATAGGTGTAGTGATATCCAGGCTGCGCGAACCGGGCCAAATCCTCCTGAAAGGGGCCATCAACAATGCCTCAATCATATTAGTTCCCTCCTGACAAATTTAGAACGGTCAACTCCTTTGGATAGCGGTTCAGCACCTGGCAGCCCTCCTCTGTAACCAACACCAGGTCCTCGATGCGGACGCCAAATTCCCCGGGCAGGTAGATACCCGACTCTATGGAGAAGATCATACCCGGCTGCACCGGCCAGTCAAAGCCAGAGGAGACATCGCCGTATTCATGCACATCCAGGCCGATGAAGTGGCCCAGACGATGGTTAAAGGCCTCCCCATAGCCGGCGGCGGCGATCAGATCCCTTGCAGCCCCGTCAATGTCCTTCAGCCGCACCCCGGGGCGAATGACGGCCTCCGCCGCTTCGTTGGCTGCCCGCACCAGTTCATAGACAGTCCGCTGCTTTTCCGTGGGTGCGGCGGTGAAGAAGGTGCGGGTCATATCGCTGCAATAACCGTCCTTGCGCCCGCCCACATCCAGCAGCACCGTCATACCGGGCCGCAAAACTGTCCCGCCATTGCAATGGTGGGGATCGGCGCCGTTGGCGCCAAAGCCCACGATGGGGGTAAAGCTGACATCCTCACAGCCGTGGGCGGCGTAGATGCGCCGGCAAAGCCCCTCCATGTCCTCCTCGGTCATACCGAAGCGGAGGCCCTTTGCGAAGTCTGCCATGCAGGCATCATTGACCCGGGATGAGATGCGCATTTTTTCCTGCTCCTCCTCATCCTTCACCGCCCGGACAATATCCACGCAGATGGAAGCGTTGACATAGGCAGCGGCGGCCTCTTTTTCCATCAAGCCCAGCAGAAACCGGGCCGGCCAGTTCTTGTCAATGCCCAGGGGCTTTTCCTGGTCCACATAGGAGGCGACCACAGCGGCGCTGTCATCGGTATCCGAAAAGCGCACCACCGGGATACCTCCCCGGGGCGCGGGAAACAGGTCGTTGACAAACAGCTTATGCCCGCCGTCCTGCCAGAGCAGCAGGGCCAGCATCCGCTCTCCGGGTTGAATCATGGCACCGGTCAGGTAATAAATAGACATGGGGTCGCTGACGATGCTCTGCTCCAGGCTGAGCTTCGCCATCTCCTCCAGCACACGCTCCATACGGGTTTTCATATCAACATGCACTTCCATTCTTTAGCATTATGAGTTCATTATAATCAAAAGGGCGGGCAGACGCAAGCAGCCGCCGAAGAAGTTCCTTCGGCGGCTTTCTGTTATGGGTGGTCTGGGGTGCGCTCCGTGGTGGACAGCAGGATGCGGTCATTGTCCAGCTCCGTGCCAGCGCCCACGGCAAACTTTTGCAGCAGGTCATTGACGGTCATTTGGCTGCGCTCCTCTCCGCATACATCCAGAACAATGCGCCCGGAATCCATCATCAACGTCCGGTTGCCCAGTTCCAATGCCTGGTGCATATTGTGGGTCACCATCATACAGGTGATCTTCCGCTCAGCCACGATTTTTTTGGTCAGGTTCAGCACCTTTTCAGCCGTGCCGGGATCCAGAGCGGCAGTGTGCTCATCCAGCAGCAGGAGCTTGGGGGTGACGATGGTTGCCATAAACAGGGTCAGCGCCTGCCGCTGGCCACCGGAGAGCAGGCCCACAGGGTTCTTCATCCGGTCTTCCAGGCCCATATCCAGCTGGGCCAGCTGATCCCGGAACGCCGCCTTATCCTTCCGGGAGACCCGGCTGAAGAAGGCCCCCTGGCCCTTGGAGGCCCGGAGAAAGGCCACAGCCAGGTTCTCCTCAATGGTCATATTGGGGGCGGTCCCCTTCATGGGGTCCTGAAACAGGTGGCCGATATACTTGGCCCGCTTGTAGTCTGGGACGAAGGTGATATCCTCCCCATCCAGCTCCACAAAGCCATCGTCCACATAGAACTCCCCGCAAATTGCGTGGAACGTGGTGGATTTACCGGCGCCGTTGGAGCCGATGATGGTGATAAAATCCCCGTCATTGACCTCCAGATTCAGATGGTCCAGGGCCAGTTTTTCATTGACCGTGCCCTTGTTGAAGGTCTTACTCACATTGATGAGTTTCAGCATCAGTCTTCGCCTCCCTTCCCTGCTGCCATGCACTTGCGCTTTGCCATGGCCATGCGCTTGGTGTTCCACAGGGAAATGATCTCCTTAATCGCGGGCATGGAGATGGCGATGGCCACAATCAGGGCGGAGACCAGCTTCAAAGCGGAAGCGGGCAAGCTGAACCGCAGGGCGATGGCCACGATGACGCGATACAGGCAGGACCCAAATACCACGCCAATGGCCCGGATCGTCACGCTGCGCTTGCCGAACAGGGTCTCACCGATAATCAGGGAGGCCAGTGCGATGGTGACCATGCCGCTGCCCATGTTGATGTCCACGGACTTCTGATACTCCCCCAGCAGACAGCCAGACAGCGCCGTCAGGGCGCCGCCGATACACAGGCCCACGGCGATGGTCAACGAGGGGTTGATGGAGGAGGTCTTGACCATGGCGATATTATCGCCGGTGGCGCGGATTGACAGGCCCAGGCGGGTGCCCAGGAAAAGGAGCAGCAGGACCACCACAATGGCGGCAAAGATCAGGGCCACAATCAGCTTGTAATAGCCGGCCAGAGGTGTATCCGTCAGGGCGTCCTTCAGCATGGTGAACACCGACTCCGAATTGTTCAAGCTGACATTGGATTTGCCCATGACGGAGATATTGATGGTATACAGGCCGGTATTGACAATAATACCTGCCAGCATACTCTCCACCTTCATACGGGTCTGAAGGAATGCGTTCACCAGTCCGGAACAAATCCCTGCCCCCATGGACGCGAAAATCGCCAGAATGGGGTGGCCCGCAATGGCGACGGTAGCGCCCACCGCTGCCCCCAGAGTGAAGCAGCCGTCTGTGGACAGGTCACAGACATTCAGCATGGAGTAAGTCAAAAACAGCGCCAGCGCAATCAGCGCATAGATCACGCCCAGCTCCAACGCGCTTTGTATCAGTGCCCATGTGATAAACATGGCAATCCTCCTTTTTAAAAGGGCAGGAGGCAGAAGGCTTTCCCTCTCCCTCCTGCCATTTTATTGGCAAAATCGGTTTCCAAAAGGGGTACTTAGAAGTTCTCCTGCGTGGTCAGCTCAACAATCCGGGTGCACATGGGGGCAAAGATCTCCTCAATGGTCTCCAGGTCGAAGCCGATCCGCTCGCAAGTCTCGACGTTAATCGACGCGATGCCATTGTCAAAGGTCAGGACAGGGGTGGTAGCGGGATCACCGCCGGAGGTCAGCAGTTCAGCCACCATTTCTCCGGTCATGGTGCCCAGGTTCGCGTAGTCTACGCCGTAGCCCAGGAACGCACCGTTCAGGGCGAAGGAGTCAGCACCCGCATAATGGGGAATGCCGGCATCCTGGAAAACCTCATAGATGGTCAGCTCCGCAGTCTGGATGGTGTTGTCGGTGGGGGTAAAAACAGCGTCTACGCCGTCCGCCACCAGGGACTGTGCGGCCAGCAGCACGTCATCGGTGGTGGAGCCGGTCTTTTCCTCGTAGGCGATGTTATTGGCTTCACACCATGCCTTCGCCTCCTCAATGGCGGCAGTGGAGGAATCCTGGGCCGTATCATACAGCAGGCCCAGCAGCTGCATATCGGGATCAGCGGCCAGCGCCAGGTTCAGGACAGCGGCAGTGTCCAGGGCGTCAGAGGAACCAGTCAAGTTGCCGCCAGGCGCATCCAGGGACTCCACCAGGCCTGCGCCCACGGGGTCGGTGACAGCCGCAAAGACAACGGGGATTTGGTTATCCTCCGTGTAGCTCTGCATCACCATGGCAACAGGGGTTGCCACTGCCACAATCACATCCACATCGTCCGCGATCAGGTCCGCGGCAATCTGGTTCAGGACAGCGGAGTCCGCCTGGGCATTGGAATAATAGTCTGCGTAATTGAAGGTCACACCCAGCTCGGCTCCCTTGGCGTCCAGGGCTGCTTCCAGATTCTCCACGATCTGGTTCAGAGAGGCGTCGTCCACATAGCTGACAATGCCCACCTTGTACTCCGCTCCGGCCTCGGCAGCTTCTTCCGCCAGAGTGCTTTCTGTAACCTCGTCAGTTGTCTGGGGCGCTGCGGACTCATCCGTCTCACCGGAGCCGCCGCAGGCGGCCAGGCTCAGAATCATGGCAAGGGCCATCATCATCGCAAGCAGTTTTTTCATTTCTTATTCCTCCAAAAATCATAGTTTAAAGCAATAAAAACAGCTCCTGTCCCTATACTGGGACAAGAGCTGAAATAACCTCCTGTGGTGCCACCCGGCTTGGTGTATCAAGAACATACACCCACTTTCTCACACGCCCATCAGCGTGCCCGCAGATAACGGATGCGAAACCGTCAGCGTCTACTTGGCCTCTGGCCGTTCGGGCTGCCCTCAAAAGTCCATTCACCAGTCTGCAACTGCGCCGCTCCCACCAACGCGGCACTCTCTGAAAGCCGTCCCAACTGGATACTACTCTTTCTCGTAGGTTTATTGCTTTAATTACTTGGATTATATACCCTCATCTCCCCTTTGTCAACCATTTTTTCAAGGAATCAAAATTTTTTCACAAGCCCCTCTGCTTTTCTGCACGGAAATCAATTTTGAGAAAGGACTCTAAGCAGCATATTAGAATCCAGT
>CAYLVH010000050.1:10429-13859 GCA_964387095.1 uncultured Oscillospiraceae bacterium | reverse complement strand
GCTGTTTTCTCCCGGCACAAAATGGTTAATTTCGCCCGGCCCGAACACTGGAGAAATCCAGAGGCATTTTTATATGCTTTATTAACTTACTGCTGCCCAAAATACCGCTCTTCGTCATAGAACTTCGCGTGAATCACCTGGACGGCCCGGTCCGCATCATCCAGGTCAACCAGGACGGAGACCTTGATCTCGCTGGTGGAGATCATATTGATGTTGATGCCCGCGCTGTACAGGGCCTCGAACATCTTGGCCGCAATGCCGGGCGTATTGATCATGCCAGCGCCCACGATGGAGACCTTTGCCACCTTGTCGGAAACCTCAATGGCCTTAAAGCCGATGCTCTCCCGGTTGTCCTCCAGGATCCGCTTGGCAGTCCCCAGGTCAGACTTGGCCACCGTGAAGCTGATATCCTTCTGCTCCTCCCGGCCAATGGATTGCAGAATGATGTCCACGTTCACCTTTTCCTTCGCCAGCAGGGAGAAAATCTTAAAGGCTATGCCAGGCTCGTTCCTCAGGCCCACCAAAGCCAGCCGGGCTATGTTTTTATCCTTGGCCACACCACTCACATGGGACTTTTCCATTCTCTTCACAACCTCCTTGACTTTGGTTCCGGGCTCCCCGGAAAAGCTGGAGAGAACCTCCAGATTGACATGATACTTCTTTGCCATTTCCACAGAACGATTATGCAACACCTGTGCCCCCAGGCTGGCCAGCTCCAACATCTCGTCAAAGGTGATCTCATCCAGCTTGTGCGCAGTGGGTACGCACCGGGGATCGGCGGTGAATACGCCGTCCACGTCGGTATAGATCTGGCACAGGTCTGCGTTCAGCATGGCAGCCAGGGCCACGGCAGAGGTATCAGAGCCCCCCCGGCCCAGAGTGGTGATATCGTCATACTTGTTAATTCCCTGGAAACCGGCCACGAGCACAATCTTGCCCCGATCCAGTTCCTCAACAATGCGGCCTCTTCCCACCTTTTTGATGCGGGCATTGCCATAGGAAGAATCCGTCCGCATCCCCACCTGCCAGCCGGTCAGAGAGACCACGGGATACCCCATCGCCTGGATACACATGGCGGACAGCGCGATGGACTGCTGCTCACCAGTGGCCAAGAGCATATCCATCTCCCGCTTGGATGCCTTGGGATTCAGTTCCGCGGCCTTTTCGATCAGTTCATCTGTGGTATCGCCCTGGGCGGACAGCACCGCGACAACCTCATTTCCCGCCGTGTAGGTATCTGTTATGATACGGGCAACATTGCGTATCCGTTCGGCGTTGGCCACAGAGGAGCCTCCGAACTTCTGAACAATCAATGCCATGAATTTATAACCCCCTAGAGTTTTCTTTCTTCATTCTTTCTTTATTTCCAATATATGCTGGAATCGACACCCAAGTCAATCCAAAACACGCATAACAAATTCAGCAGCCACCCCGGCTTTCTCCAAGGCCGCGTCCAATTCAGGGCGGGTCATCTCCTCGTGGGTCAGGAATATGGACTTTTCCGCGCCAGGCTCCGACAGCTTTTGGGCGCCGGTGAGCGCCAGGCTGTTTTCGGCCCGGACA
Organism: uncultured Oscillospiraceae bacterium; assembly: GCA_964387095.1. Classification (GTDB taxonomy): domain Bacteria; phylum Bacillota; class Clostridia; order Oscillospirales; family Oscillospiraceae; genus JAJQBJ01. The sequence goes on along the minus strand of CAYLVH010000050.1, from coordinate 12,296 downwards.
TACCAGCGGTTTGCGATCTCATCCAGGGGGAACACCGTATCTTCGCCGCCCTCTTCCCAGTTCAGCAGCAGCCGGCGATGCAGATGCTTGGCAGCGTCGATGACATCCGCAACCACCGCGGAAGCGGTGGGCAGCTTGCCTGCGCCCCGGCCATAGAACATGACCTCGCCAATGGCGTTGCCGATCACCGTAATCCCGTTGAACACGCCCTCCACGTTGGACAGCTGATTCTCTCCGCTCACCAGGTGGGGCGCCACATAGGCGCAGACCTTGCCGTCCCCCCGGCGGATGGTGCGGCCCAGCAGCTTGATCTTATAGTTTGCCTTCTCCGCGTAGGTGACATCCTTCAGGGTGATCTTGGTGATGCCCTCCGTGGGCACCTGCTGTGGATAGATATGACGCCCAAAGGCCAAAGAGCACAAAATACAGATCTTGCGGCAGGCGTCGTCCCCCTCCACATCGGCGGAGGGGTCCCGCTCGGCATAGCCGTTGGCCTGGGCCTCGGCCAGGGCCTCTTCGAAGCTGACGCCGGATTTAATCATCCGGGTCAGAATATAGTTGGTGGTGCCGTTCAAAATGCCCACGATCTCGCTGATCTGGTTGCCCGCCAGGCAGGAATTGATGGGGCTGATAATGGGGATACCGCCGCCCACAGACGCCTCAAATAGATAGTTGACGCCATTGGCCTTCGCCAGCTGAAGCAGCTCGTAGCCCTTGGTGGCCACCAGCTCCTTGTTGGAGGTCACCACGCTCTTGCCCGCGGCCAGGGCGCGCTTGGTGTACTCATAGGCAATCTTCGCGCCGCCAATGGTCTCAACCACAATATCCACCTGGGGATCCCCCTCAATCAGGGAAAAATCCTTCACAAAGCGGTCCCGGAAGGGACTGTCCGGGAAATCCCGCACATCCAGGATATATTTCAGGCAGAGCTTATCCCCTGTCTTCTCCGAGATCTGGGCATTGTTCTTTTCGATCACCTCTGCCACGCCGGAACCGACGGTACCAAAACCCAAAATAGCCACTTGAATCATATGAACACCTCATTTATTGATTGATATCGCCGCTCATCCGGCCAAAATTTCACATTTAATCACATGCTCCAAACCTTCCAGCCGTTGGAGCAGTCCTTCAAGCTCACAGTTCAGCCCTCCGGTCTCCGCGGCAATGGTCACCGCTGCGCAGCCGTTGACCGGGATGGTCTGATTGATGGTCAGTATATTGCCTCCGCAGGCAGCAACCTCCGCCAGAATGGAACTGAGCACACCCGGTTCGTCCTTCAAAAGAGCCTGAACCGTCACAATTCTCCCGTGCATCATATCGTTAAAGGGACGGACCGCATCCCGATATTTATAAAACGCACTCCGGCTGATCCCTACCTGGCACACAGCCTCATTAACCGTCTGCACTTCTCCAAGCTCCAGCATCTGCTTAGCCTCGGCCACCCGAAGGAACACCTCTGGCAATGCCTGGGACTCCACAATAAAATACTTCGGCATCTTGCCCATATTTCGCCCTCCTTTGTCCACCGGGCGCGGTCATTTGTTTTTAGCAGTGGATTTATTTTACCATTTCCAAGTTAAATCCGCAACCCATTTTACCCAAAAAACCTCTGATTCTCGCGCCCATTTTTACACTTTTTCTGTCGCATTTTACAATATTATGCAGGAAAAATTGCGCGCCCAATCCAGGGACCAGGCACAAATACGGGAAAAGTGCCCGCTGTAAGCCGAAGCTTACAGCAGGCACAGGATTGTGGAAATATGCGGAGGGCTTACGTCACTTACTGGCCTTGATCGCCGCTGTTGTTTTCGTTATCGCTGTTATTTCCGCTGCTATTTTCGTTATCGCTGTTATTTCCGCTGCTATT
>CAYLVH010000050.1:0-10329 GCA_964387095.1 uncultured Oscillospiraceae bacterium | reverse complement strand
TATCGCTGTTATTTCCGCTGCTATTTTCGTTATCGCTGTTATTTCCGCTGCTATTTTCGTTATCGCTGTTATTTCCGCTGCTATTCTCGTTTCCGCCGCTGCTGCTGCCGGTATTCTCGTTTCCACTGTTTCCGCTGGTATTTTCGTTTCCGCCGCTATTCCCATTTCCGCTGCTGCTGCCGCCGGTATTTTCGTTGCTGCTTCCCCCAGACGACTCCTCATCCGACGGTTCAGATTCCTGGGTTTCCTCCGTGCCAGAGGGCTGCTCCGCAGCCTGGGAATAAGACGCGTAGCCAAAGGACAACAGCCAGGGCAGGGTATACTCCTCATCCCTCGGGGAGACGTGGAGCACGGAAACATCCCGATCAATGTCCAAAACGGAAACCGTCTTGGTGTACGCGCTGGAAATCCCGCTGCCTGCCAACCGGTAAGCAGATGTGCCGGGAATCCGGGAATAGGTGCAGACATCCACAAAGGTGTGCACGTCGCAATCCTCCGTGGGCTCATCCCCCACCAGGAACACACCGGTGGTCACCCGGCTGCCCCGCTGGTCGCTTCTACAGGCAGAGGTGGGCAACAGGCCAGAATCCAGGCAGTAGGACACCGTCACGGTTTCGCCGGGCACATTGAATTCCTTATAGGGCAGCGACTCATGGATGGCGCTCATGATCTTCTGCCAGACCAGCGTGGAGGGGTTGGTGGTGGTGGAGATCTCCTCATTGTTCTCGTAACCGCTCCAAACAGCTGCCGTGTAGTAAGGCGTATAACCGCAGAACCAACGGTCATAGTTGTTGGTGGTGGTGCCGGTCTTACCTGCTGCGGGCATATTATCCAGGGCAGCAGCCGTACCAGTACCGCCGGACACAACCTCCTGGAGCATCTCCGTCATATAAAAGGCCGTGGAGGCCTGGATGGCCTGGGTGCCGGAACTGTCGTGCTCCAGGAGCACAGAGCCATCCGCCGATTCAACCCGGGTATACATATAAGGTTCTGTATAAACGCCGTCCCGGGCAAAGGTGGCATAGGCCCCGGCCATCTCATAGGTGGTCACGCCAGAGGTCAGGCCGCCCAGGGCCAGGGGCGCCATAGCAATATCCGTCTGTACCGCGCCGGAGCTGGTAGTCCTGGACTCCACCAGCGTGGTGATGCCAAACCGCTCGGTCAGGAACTCATAGGAACGCTCCGGGGTCAGCTCTGCCAAGACCTGAACCGCCGCCGCATTGGAGGACTTCTTGACCGCGTCCGTGACGGACATCAGGCCGTTGTAGTAGTTATAGGAGTTCACAGGCCAGCTGCTTCCGCTCTCCTCATCATAGCTGTAAGGGATGTCCTCCACCGCAGAGGAGGGTAGGATCAGCCCATCGTCAATGGCGGGGGCATACACGGCCAGGGGCTTGAGGGACGAACCAGGCTGACGCTTTGCCATGGTGGCCATATTGTAGATGAGGCTGCCGCTCTTCTCACCTACGCCGCCATACAGGGCCACCACCGCGCCGGTTTCATTATCCACGATGGTGATGGCGGACTGCAGCTGCTGCCCGTTGGCAGAGGGATAATCGAAGTTACTCATGTCCTGATACACACTGTCCACTATGGACTGGATGGTGGGATCCAAGGTGGTGTAAATGGACAGGCCGCCGGAGTACAGCAGCAGCTGTGCGCCTTGCTCTGAGTATCCCGCCTCTTCCAGGTCGTCCAGAACCTCATAGATCACGGCATCCGTGAACCAGCTGTACGCGCTGTCTGCGCTGTCGGAATCCGCTTCATCCTCCGCGTTTTTATCCACGAACTGAAGCTCCTCCGCCTTTGCCGCGGCGCACTCCTCCGCCGTGATATAGCCCAGTTCCTCCATCTTGTCCAGAATGACGACCTGGCGGGCTTTGTTGGCCTCCAGATGGGTCATCTCCACGGTATTGCCATCCTCATCTGTCACCGTTATGGTGCCGGTCAGCAGGGGATCGTAGCGGCTGGGGTTGTTGGTGATGCCAATCAGGGCGGCACACTCCGCCAGGTCCAGCTCGGAAACATCCTTGCCAAAGTAGGCCTGGGCCGCCGCGCCCACGCCGTAACAGCCCTCGCCCAGATAGATGATGTTCAGATAATATTCCAGAATCTCGCTCTTGGAGTGGCTCTTCTCAAACTCCAGCGCCTGGAAGATCTCGATGACCTTGCGCTTGACGGTCACCTCGTCATTCTTCGTCACGTTCTTGATCAGCTGCTGGGTGATGGTGGAGCCGCCGTAGGAGCTGCTGCCTGTGAGCAGGCCCAGAACCGCCCCTGCGGTCCGCTTCCAGTCCACGCCCTGGTGGGTGTAAAAGCGCTCGTCCTCAATGGCGACGGCGGCGTTCAGCAAATCTTCAGGAATGTCGCTGTAATCCACCCAAATCCGGTTGGTCTCGGAATGCAAGGTGGTCAGCTCCTCATACTCACCGGTGTTGGAATTCAAATAATAGAGGACAGAATTCTCACCCAGATTATAGTTGTCCAGCTCCACGGAGGTCTGGGGCATGATGACGTCCTTGACAAACACGGCGCCATAGCAGCCCACAAAGGCCGTTGTCAGCAGGCCCATTAAAATCAGGGTACCTAGGATTCCAAAAAACCACTTGACCGGTTTTCCAACCACCCGTCCCACCGTTCTGGGTGCGGAAGAACTCTGTCGTTTGGACTGTTTTTTCTTCTTTGCCATAGCTGGCACCTCACTTTCTCCCGGATCTAACACTTCTGCTTCTATCATAGCGCAGGGTTTCCGCCCCGCTATGAAAAGGAGAAAAACTCTTTTTTCGCTCTCATGTAATAAGTAAGTCCTATTGTAGCACAAAGACTTCCGGCTTGCAAATCATTTGCAGGAAACCACGAAATCCCCAGGATACAGATTCTGAGTCCTGGGGATCAATCGTTCACTTAACCGAAGTATACTCCAATGATCGTGGCGCCCTGGGCACGGGTGCAGTCCTGCTGCGGCGCCAGAATGGTTGCGCTTCCGCTGGTGGTGCCGCTGATCAAGCCGCAGCCTACCGCCCATCCCATGGCGGTTCTACTCCAGGTCAGCTGGCCGCTGTCCGGGTAAACGGAGAGATCCGCAGTCACGTTAGAGTCCCAAGAACCGAACTTTTCGTTATATTGATACAGAATCAAGGCAAACTGTTCCCTTGTCAGCCCGCTGTCGGGCGCAAAGGTATTGCCGCCCATACCGGATACAATTCCGTTTTGCTGGGCCCAGGCCACCGCTTCCGCGTACCAGGCGGAAGCATCAACATCGCTGAAGGTGCTCTTCTCCGTCACCTGGGGATTCCCCGCCGCCAGATAGGCGCTGTACAGGACCTGCACGGCCTGGGCGCGGGTCATGGTCAGATTGGGGGAGAAAGTGGTATCAGAGGTGCCGGTGAAATAGCCCTTCTGATACGCGTTCAGCACATAGGGATAATACCAACTGCCGGTGGACACGTCGGTAAAGGGCATCAGCCCGCTCTCCACCTTGGAATAGACGGTAAACATAATCTGCGCCGCGATATTCCCTCTGGTGTCCGACTTGGACTCCTTGTTGGAGGGCCGCTCATAGTCATAGCAGAAGCGATAGCCCGCCGTATAGGCGCCCTGGGCCGTGTTGGGCACGGTTTTCAGGGTGTCGTAGGTTTCGGAGCATTTATAATCACCGGACTCCGTCAGGTGATACTCCAGATATCTCATCTGGCCCTCAATGCTATAGGGGTCATAGCCGTTGCTTGTGATCCAGCCCTTTACATCGTTGTAGGCCAGACTCCACTGCACAAGGCCAAAATAAGTGCCGCTGCTGCTGACGCTGTCCGGATTGAAGTTGCTTTCACAGAGCATGTTGGCCAGGACGCCGCAGGCTGCCGCCGTATTCAGGCCCATTTCCTGGGTCAGATAGACATAGATCTTGTCCATATTCTCCAGTTCCGTGCTGGTCAAAGCATATGTATTATAAGTTCTGTTCGGATTGATTGTGTCTTCATAGGCCGTATCGGCTTGCTGATACCAGTCCGCCAGATTGGGATTCGTCAATGCGGCGGCGGAAATCGGAAGGACAGACATCATTAGGCATAGCGCCAAAGATAGGCTTATTATTCGCTTTTTCATGTTCGTAAGTACCTCAAATCTTTCATTTCAAATATTCACCCCACGATGTTACAAATTGTAACATATTCATTTCGCTTTTTCAACCACTTTTCAAAAAAATTATCAATCTATTTTCTTTTTGCCACTTTTCAACCCTTTTTTACCAATTCCGACGGAAACTTTTTGTAATCAAAATGTATATAAGAATGAATATTGGAGAAACTTTTTTTATCAAGCATGATAAAGGAGCGACCTATTATGAAGCACAAAATATTGTCTGTCAGCCTCGTTCTGGCACTAGTTCTTGGGTGTTCCGCGATTTTTTCCGTCGCCGCAGCCTCCAGTCAGGAGATGTCAGCCTCGGAGGCATTTCAGGCGGAGGAAACTACCTGGGAATATCTTGTGAAAACCAATAATAATTATAGTATGTGTCTACCAGGATGGCACCCTGATCTGCTCCACAGGGATTCAGGCCGCTTCCCTCCCCCAGTCCGACCGCGACCTGCTGGAGACCGGCATCCCCGTGGAAAGCGCCGCGGACCTGGCCGCTTTGCTGGAAGACCTTGGCGCCTGATGAAATTCTGAAATTTTCTCATTTTCTCCCTTGCTTTTATCAGCGGGACAGGTTAGAATAGAAGAAACCAGCCGGGAAGGGTGTGACGTACATGAGCGAAGATTACGGCGCGAACTTCATTACCTTGACGGATGAAGAGGGCAATGAATACGAGCTGGAGCATTTGGACACTATCGAATATAACGGCCACATCTATATGGCGTTCTTCCCCGTTGTGGAGACTGAAGACGGAGAAACCTCTGATGAGGACGCTGAGGAGGATTATGGGTTGATTCTCCTCCGGGTTGAAACGGTGGACGGGGAGGATCTGCTGGCGGCCATTGAAGATGAGGCCGAAGAGGAAGCCGTTTACAACGAATTTATGGAAAGCCTTTTTGAGGACGAAGAGTAATTTGTTTCCCGCCCTGCCGGGTGCGTGATGTCCCTGATTTAGACCCACATTTATTAAACGGGATGCTGACTTGTTTGGTGGATCGCAGGCCTCCCGGTTTGCCTAGCAAGCCGGAAGTTGGAAGCACTGAAGCCATACAGAGGCAACCCACCTGCCCTTTCGTGCAGGTTATAAATTGGGGCACACGGCCACGGCGGGGTACCTATACGTTTTTTTGCCAGGCACTGGTTTCAGCGCCTGGCATTTATTTATTTCGATAATCCAGGGCACAAAGCCCCATCCGGGACTTGAAACCCGGCGCAATTTGGTTTATAATATTTTGCGTTAAATCGTCACTTGCTGCAGTTTACTGCCTTCAGGCTCGCCTGATATGCAACGCGCGCAACGACTCTAATTTTAACTGAGAGGATGGATGCTTAAAAATGAGCGCATCAAGAGAAAAAAAAGAACGTAGGGCCCTGACGGGCCTTTCCGAAAAGGAGAAGAAAGCCGCCCTTGAACAGGCCAAGCGCAAGAGAAAGGCAATCCTTTACTCGGTTCTGGGCGGCGTCGCAGCCCTGGCTGTCATTGCCCTGCTGGTTTGGGACAACGGCGTCATCCAGCGCCACATGACCGCCTACACGGTGGGGGATCACAAATACACCGCAGCTGATTTAGATTACTTCTATTATTCTGAATACAACTCTTATTACAGCACATATGTCGCCTATGGCCTAATTGACAGCGACACCAGCCTGAAGGACCAGGTCTACTCCTACGATGACGACGGCAATGAGATCACGTGGCACGATCTCTTTATGGAGGACGCCGTCAACTCCCTGACCTCCATGACCGTCCTGTACGATCAGGCCATGGAAGCCGGCCACACCATCTCCGAGGATGGCGCGGCAAGCGTGCAGGAGACCCTGGAGAACATTGAAACCTATGCCCAGCTCTATTCCGTAACTAAGGATTATTATCTCTCCACCCTGTACGGCCCCTATATGACTGAATCCCACCTGGAGGCCCTCCTGACCCAGTACACCATCGCCTCGGAATACAGCGATCTCATCTATGACCAGCAGGTTGACGCCGTCACGGAGGATGAAATCAACGCCTACTATGACGAGAATGCCGACACGCTGGACACCTACGACTATTATGTTTACTATGTCAACGGCTCCGCTGAAAGCACCACAGATGAAGACGGCAACACGGTCAGCCCCACCGAGGAAGAGACTGCCGCCGCCATGGAGGCCGCTGAGGCCGTAGCCAACGAACTGTCTGACGCCCTGGAGGCCGGGGACGAGGACGCCCTTACCGCCCTGGTGAACGACACCGACAACGGCATCACGGACTACGGCACCTATTCCAACATCGGTTCCTCTGTCTCCTCCACCTACTCTGAGTGGATCATGGACACCTCCCGCACCGCCGGGGATGTCACCGTTCAGGAGGCCACTTCCGGCTACTATGTGATCCGCTTTGACAGCCGGGTCCTGGATGAATATCACCCCGCAACCTATCGGGACATCCTGATCACCGCCGAGGTTGACGACGACGCCACCGAACCCACCGAGGAGCAGCTGGCGGCGGCTCTGGCCACTGCGGAGGCTCTTATGGATGAGGTAGAAGCCGGCGATGAGCAGACCTTCATCGATCTGGTGGCGGACAACTCCGACGACAGCACCACCTCCTCCAGCGAGGGCCTGAACTCCTCCGCCACGAAGACCAGCGTCTCCGACGCCAACGTAAGTGCCTGGCTGTTCAATGAGAGCCGGGAGCCCGGCGATCTGGCCATTGTGGAAGCCGCAGACGGCTCTGGCTACTATATCCTGCTCTTCGACAGCTATGATGAGAATAGCTACTGGCAGGACACCGTGATCACCGCCCTGGCCACCGATGCTTACAATGAGTGGTATACCGAAGTCTCCGCCGACGTTTCCACCTCCACCGGCGCCGGTTACGGCCTGGTTGGCATTTAATCCCACCAAAATACTGCAAAAGGAGCTGTCTCAAATAGAATCCGGGGTTCGGCCAATGCCGAACCCCGGAATTTTCTTTTATTCCACAGTGACGCTCTTTGCCAGGTTCCTGGGTTTATCCACATCCAGGCCCTTGGCCACGCTGACGTAGTAGCCCATGAGCTGCAAGGGGATCACCGCCAAGCTGGTGGCGAAATGCTCATCCGCCTTAGGAATGTACACGGTGAAGTTGGCCGTATCCTCAACGCTATAGTTGCCATAGCTGGTCAGGCCCATCAAATAGGCCCCCCGGCTCTTGACCTCCACCATATTGCTCACCGTCTTTTCATAGAGATGCTTCTGGGTCAGGATACCGATTACCAGCGTCCCCTCCTCCACCAGGCTGATGGTGCCGTGCTTCAGCTCCCCGGCGGCGTAGGCCTCCGAGTGGATATAGCTGATTTCCTTCATCTTCAGGCTCCCCTCCAGGCTGATGGCGTAGTCAATCCCCCGGCCAATGAAAAAGATATCCTTCGCGTTGGCAAACTTGGCAGCAAACCACTGAATGCGCTCCTTGTCCTCCAAAACCCGCACGATCTTATCCGGCAGGGAGAGCATCTCCTGGATCAGGTACCGATACCGCTCTTCCTCCAGCAGCCCCCGCACCCTGGCGAACTCCACAGCCAGCACATAGGTCGCAATCAGCTGGGTGCTGTAAGCCTTGGTGGTCGCCACGGCGATTTCCGGCCCTGCCAGGGTGTAGAACACGTTATCCGCCTCCCGGGCAATGGAGGAGCCAACCACATTGACAATGACCAGGGTGCGCAGGCCCCGTCTCTTGGCCTCCCGCAAGGCGGCCAGGCTGTCCGCCGTCTCCCCGGACTGGCTGACCACGATGACCAGACCGTCGGGATCCAGCGGCAGGCTGCGATAGCGGAACTCAGAGGCTAGCTCCACCCGCACCGGGATCCTCGTCAGGTCCTCCATCACATACTGGGCCACCATCCCCACATGATAGGCGGAGCCGCAGGCCACGATGTAGATCTGGCTGATCTTCTTGATCTCCTCCTCGCTGAGCTCCAAAGCGGACAGGTCGATCCTGCCATCCACAATGACCGAGTTCAGCGTATCCTGGACGGCCTTGGGCTGCTCGTGGATCTCCTTCATCATAAAATGCTCAAAACCCGCCCGCTCGGCAGCCTCCGCATTCCAGTGGATCTCCGTCAGCTCCTTCTCAATGACCTCCCGGTCCAGGTTGTAGAAGGTCACGTCGCCCTTGCACAGGCGGGCGATCTCCATATTGCCGATGTAATACACCTGACGGGTATATTTCAAAATCGCAGGCACGTCCGACGCCATATAGGTCTCGCCGTCCTTGATGCCAATAATCATGGGGCTGTCCTTCCGGGCCACATAGATCTCCTCGGGGTATTCCTTGAACATGACAGCCAGGGCATAGGAGCCGCGGATGCGGATCATGGCCCGGCCCACTGCGTCCACAGGGCCTTCATGGTACTTCTTGAAGTAATAGTCGATGAGCTTGACAGCCACTTCCGTATCTGTCTCAGAATAGAACTTATAGCCCTTGTGGACCAGTTTTTCCTTCAGCTCCTGGTAGTTCTCGATGATGCCGTTGTGGACACCCACAATGTGGCCATCCTCGCTGGCATGGGGATGGGCATTCTCCTCAGATGGCTCACCGTGGGTCGCCCATCTGGTATGTCCGATCCCGCAGGTGCCCTCCATGGCCAGGCCGCCGTCCGTCTTTTCATACAGCACCTTCAACCGGCCCTTTGCCTTGACCACCTCAATGCCGCCCTCTCCGTCCCGCACGGCCAGGCCGGCGGAATCATAGCCCCGGTACTCCAGCCGGGACAGCCCCTCCAGCAGAATAGGGGCCGCCTGTTGGACGCCCGTAAAGCCTACAATGCCACACATAGCTTTGTTCCTCCTGTTCCGGAAGCGCCGCTGGCTTCCTATGCCCTGTATCAGCCCCCGCCGGGGCCTTCTGTCTTTCCCATCCCGGGAGCGGAATTCCGCCTCAGCCCGGGAGCCAGATGCTTTCTGGCATCCGGCCCCGCAGCCTTTCCGCTCAATGTCAACTGGACGTAGTTCAATTCTGTATATGTATTTCTTGCCGATTATATACCGAAGCAATCAATACAATGTCTTATTTTACCACATATTTAAATGGATTTCAACAAAATCCATTCATTCATCCAGTTTCCCGTTATACAGTTTTTCCTCCAGCCAGCGGAGCACATCCCGGAACATCTCCCCCCGGTTCAGCTCGTTGTGAAGCTCATGCCGAGCCTGGGGATAGAGCTTCAGGGTCACGTCCTTGCAGCCAAGGTCCAAGAACCGCTGGTACACCTTGCGCACCTGCTTGCCGCAGCCGCCCACCGGGTCCATATCCCCGGAGTAAAGCAGGATGGGGGTAGCCAGATCCATCTTCTCCTGGTTTTTCCGGTTCCAGATGAATTCCAAACCAGTCATCAGATCCTGCACCAGCTGGGTGCTGGCCTGGATGCCAGAAAGGGGGTCCTCCCGATATTTATCCACCTCCAGGGTGTCCCGGGTCAGCCAGTCGTATTCCGTCCTGGCCGGGGCGAAGTTCTTATTATAGCTGCCAAACATCAGCTTTTCCAGAAAGTCGCTCTTCCATTTGCCCCCGGACTTTATGCTGATGGCCTTGGCAAGCGCCCCGCCGGCGGCCACCACTGCCGGGGGTTCCTGGCCGGTGCCGGAGAGGATGCAGGCGTCCACCTTGCCGGGATAGCAGATCAGGAAGGTCCTGGCCAGGAAGGAGCCCATGGAATGGCCCAGCAGCACATAGGGCTGCTCCGGATATTCCTTCTTCACCGTCTGCCGCACCCGCTCCAGATCGGCGCACATCTTAAACCAACCCGCTTTTTCAGCCGTATAGCCCAGCTCCTCCGGGCTGTTCACCGTGTACCCCTGGCCAAGATGGTCATTGCCCACGACATAGTAGCCGTGCTCTGCCAGCACGGTGGCATACTGCTGGTAACGTCCCATATACTCCGCAATGCCATGGGCGATCTGGACAACCCCCTTGGGTGCTCCCTCTGGGCTCCAGGCCACTACGTGCAGCTGGTGAATCCCATCGCTGGACGGCACTTTGAACTCCCGTTTTTCTATCATGTCAATCGCTCCTTTCCTTGTGATATGCAAAAGCTCCCCCGCGCCGACGGCACGGCCCTTACATTCTCCCGGGTGGGCCACCCATAATTCCGGGATATATCATCATTTTACCGTGGAAAATTTTCTACAACTGTGGTACAATAACGTCGTTATTGCCATCTGTTTTCAGTATACTTGCA
>CAYLVH010000049.1:0-13902 GCA_964387095.1 uncultured Oscillospiraceae bacterium | reverse complement strand
CCCTGTCCGGCCGGGCCTATGTCTACCAGGCCATGCGCCTCACCGGCTGCGGCGATCCCCGCGCCCCCATGGATGAGACCATGGAAGGGAAGCTGCCTCAGCGCAAGCTGGCCACCACCGCCGCTGCGGGCTATTCCTCCTACGGCAACCAGATCGGCCTGGCCACCGGCCATGTGGCGGAATTCTATCATCCCGGCTATATCGCAAAGCATATGGAGCTGGGGGCAGTGGTGGCCGCCGCCCCCTCCGAAAACGTCGTCCGCCAGCGCCCCGCCCCCGGGGATGTGGTCATCCTCCTGGGCGGCAGCACCGGCCGCGACGGGATCGGCGGCGCAACCGGCTCCTCCAAGAGCCACAATCTGAAGTCCTTGGACACCTGCGCCGCCGAGGTCCAGAAGGGCAACGCCCCTGAGGAGCGGAAGATCCAGCGCCTCTTCCGGAACAAGGCTGTCACCCGCATGATCAAGCGCTGCAACGACTTTGGCGCCGGCGGCGTCTCCGTGGCCATCGGTGAGCTGGCCGACGGCCTGGAAATCAACCTGGATGCCGTCCGCAAAAAGTATGAGGGCCTGGACGGCACCGAGCTGGCCATCTCCGAGTCCCAGGAGCGCATGGCCGTGGTGGTGGCCGCCCAGGACGCGGAGACCTTCCTACAGCACGCCCAGGCTGAGAACCTGGAGGCCTATCAGGTGGCCGTCGTCACCCAGGAGCCCCGCCTGGTCCTGAACTGGAACGGGATCCGGATCGCCAACCTGTCCCGGGCCTTCCTGAACTCCAACGGCGCCGACAAGCACACCGCCGTTTACGTCCCCAAGCTGCCTGAGCCGGAACAGCTAGAGATCACCGACACGGTGGCGCAGTTTGAAAAGATCGCCACCGACCCCAGCACCGCCTCCCAGCGGGGGCTGGTGGAGCGCTTTGACGGCTCCATCGGCGCCTCCTCCGTCCTGATGCCCTTCGGCGGCCGGGAGCAGACATCTCCCGCCCAGGCCATGGCCGCCCTGGTCCCCGTTGGCCCCGGCCACGAGACCACCACCTGCTCGGTGATGGCCTACGGCTTTGAGCCTTACCGTTCCGCTCGGAACCCCTTCTATGGGGCCGCCTGCTCCGTCGTGGAATCCGTGGCCAAGCTGGTTGCCGCCGGCTGCGACTACCGGGAAGCCTATCTCTCCCTCCAGGAGTATTTTGAGCGGCTCCGGGACGACCCCGCCCGCTGGGGCAAGCCCTTCTCCGCCCTGATGGGCGCCCTCTCCGCCCAGATCGGCCTGGGCGCCGCCGCCATCGGCGGCAAGGACTCCATGTCCGGCTCCTTCCTGGACCTGGATGTGCCCCCCACGGTTGTCTCCTTCGCCATCGCCCCCTGTGACGCCACTAAGGTGGTTTCCACCGAGTTCAAGAAGTCTGACGACCCCGTCTACTTCTTCCAGGTTCCCGGCGGGGACTACGAGGGCACCAAGGCCGTCTGGGCCAAGTTCCATGAGCTGATCCAGGCCGGCAAGGTTCGGGCCGCCTGGGCCGTCACCAACGCCGGCGCCGGCGAGGGCATTATGAAGATGACCTTCGGCAACGAGATCGGCTTCTGCGGCAACGAGAACTGCACCGCCGACCTGCTCTTCCAGCCTTACAGCGGTTCCATTGTGGCCGAGCTGACAGAGGATGTGGGCTTTGGTCTCCGCATTGGCAGGACCTCCTTCGTGCCCATGATCGAGGCCGCCGGCGCCTTCATCTCCATCCACGACCTGCGGGACGTCTGGGAGACCACCCTGGAGGACGTCTATCCCACCCGCACGGAGCATGACAACGCTGTGGACGAGGTGGACGAGCTGGACACCGACGCCCGCCTGAACTGCGAGGGCAACGGGAAGGGAGAGGAGAAAATGCGCACCATCTCCTGCACCGACCGCCCCTCCCACAAGCCCATCACCCGGACGGCCTGTCCCCGGGCAGTGATCCCCGTGTTCCCCGGCACCAACTGCGAATACGATACCGCCCTGGCCTGCACCCGCGCCGGCATTGAGCCGGAGTTCCTAGTTGTCCGCAACCTCTCCGCCTCCCTGCTCAGCGAGTCCGCGGAGACCCTGGCCAAGGCCATCAGCACCAGCCAGATGATTATCCTCCCCGGCGGCTTCTCCGGCGGCGACGAGCCGGAGGGTTCCGGCAAGTTTATCGCCTCCTTCTTCCGCAATCCCAAACTCACGGACGCCGTCCATGACCTGCTGAAGAACCGGGACGGCCTGATGCTGGGCATCTGCAACGGCTTCCAGGCGCTGGTCAAGCTGGGCCTGGTCCCCTATGGAGAGATCCGCCCCATGGACAACACCTGCCCCACCCTGACCTTCAACCTGATCGGCCGCCATCAGTCCCGCTATGTCACCACCCGGGTGGCTTCCGTAAAATCCCCCTGGATGCTGAACTGCGAGGTGGACGACCTGTACGCCGTCCCCGTGTCCCATGGAGAGGGCCGCTTTGTGGCTCCGCCAGAGATCCTGGAATCCATGATCTCCAATGGCCAGGTGGCAACCCAGTATGTGGACGTGGTCACCGGCCTGCCCACCATGGACATCTCTGGCAACCCTAACGGCTCCTGCGAGGCAATCGAGGGGATCTTCTCCCCCGATGGCCGGATATTCGGCAAGATGGGCCATTCCGAGCGCTACGGCGACCTGGTGGCAAAGAACATCCCCGGCAACAAGTATATGCCCCTGTTCCAGTCAGGCGCCCTGTATTTTAAGTAACTTCCGCAAGTCCCCTCCGGATTTTCGGAGGGGATATGTTCTAAAAGGATATGGATTCTATTATCTTTGATATTGACGGCACCCTCCTGGACTCCCGACAGCAGGTGCATCAGGCCTGGTCCTCCCTGGTGGAGGAGCTCTCCGGCCACCCCTGGGTCATCTCCGACGAGGACTTCACCGCCCTATTTGGCCAGCCCATGGACGCCATCGCAAAAATCCTCTTTCCGGAGGAACCCGATGACGGGGAGCGGATGCGGAAGGCGAGTCTCTGCTATGAAGCGGAGAACCGCTGGCTGCTGGAGCATCCGGGGAAACTCTTTCCCGGCGTCCGGAAAACCCTGGAGCAGCTCTCCCGGCACTATCCCCTTTACATTGTCAGCAACTGCCAGCTGGGCTATATCGAGGCCACGCTGACCTCCACAGGGTTGGGGCACCTCTTTTCCGGCCAACTCTGCTTCGGGGACACCGGCGCCTCCAAGGGGATCACCATCCGCCGCCTGATGGCAGAGCACCACCTCCACGCCCCGGTCTATGTGGGCGACACCCAGGGGGACGCGGATGCCTGCAAGCTGGCAGGGATCCCCTTTATTTACGCAGAATACGGCTTTGGGCACGCGGAGCAGGCGGACTATGTAATCCAAAGTTTCTCTGATCTCACCGCGCTCTTCAGCCGCAAGGAGGAAATTTGATGGCACACGAAAATAGGAAGATAGAAAAAAACGAAGGAAAGAAAAGAAGCCCCTTCCGGGAGCTTCTCAGTTGGATCCTGACCATCGGCATTCCCATTGCCATCGTCCTCTTTCTCAACACCTATGTGGGCAAGCTGGTCGTGGTCAACGGCACCTCCATGTACCCTACCCTCTATGACAAGGACCTTCTCATCGTCCAGACCATTGCATATACCCCTAAGCAGGGGGATATTGTGATCTGTAAGACGGACCCCAACGGCGTCCTTGGGGGAGAAAATGTGGTCAAGCGCTGCATCGCCGTTGCCGGCCAGACAGTCACCATCGACTATGACAGCAACACGGTCACTGTGGACGGCGTGGTTCTGGATGAACCCTATTTGAACACCAGCTATGGCGACGTCATGCTCAGCGGCTACTACGAAAACGCCACCTACACCGTTCCAGAGGGCTGCATCTTTGTCATGGGGGACAACCGGAACAACTCCACTGACAGCCGCAGCGACAATCTGGGTATGGTCCCCGTGGAAAATGTCATTGGCCGCGAGGTGCTGAACATTCCCGTGGGCCATCTGATTGGGGACAACGACAACCCATGAGAATTCTGATTTCCGCCTGCCTCTTGGGCACCCCCTGCCGCTATGACGGCAAGAGCAAAGCGAATCCCTCCATCCGCGCTTTGCTCCAGGAGCACGAGCTGATCCCCGTCTGTCCGGAGCAGTTGGGGGGCCTGCCCACACCCCGCCCGGCCTCTGAGCGCCAGGGAGATCGGGTTTTGAATGAGCTTGGGATGGAGGTCACCGGCGCATATCAAAGGGGCGCGGAGGAAGCCCTGCGGCTTGCCAAGCTGCTGGACTGCACCTGCGCCGTGTTAAAGGAGCGCTCCCCCTCCTGCGGCAGCGGGTGGATTTACGACGGGACCTTCTCCGGCACGCTGGTTCCCGGGGATGGCCTCACCGCCCAACGGCTCAAGGCCGCCGGCATTCCGGTGTTGGGTGAATCCCAGATGGGAAAGCTGCTCAATTCCCAATAAAAACAACGCCCCGCAGTTCCTTGCTGAACTGCGGGGCAATTTTTCATGGTATGGCGTTTCTAAAATACCAGCTGCACCAGCAGCATATAGCACCCCGTGCCGCAGACGATGGACAGCAGCGTGTTGTGCCGCCACTTGTGCAAAAGCACCACTAGCAGCACGGAGATCAGCTCTGGAATGCCGTGGGGGGAAGCCAGGATGCTGGTGCTTTTCAGGCAGTACACCACCAGCATGGCCATAATGGAGAAGGGGAGCACACTGCTGAGATATTGGAACACCTTGGGCGTCCCCTTGGAAAACACCGCGAAGGGCAGGAACCGGATCAGGATGGTGATGCCTGCCATCACTGCCACCATCAGCAGGGAGTGAATCAGGACTTCATTGCTCATCCGGCTGCCTCCCCTTCTCAATCACCGGCTTTAACAGGAAAAGCCCCAGGGTGACACAGATCATGGTGGGGATCAGGAAATTGCTGGCCCCGAAGATCAGCAGGCACACCACAGAACAGCCCAGGCCCAGCAGGGCGGGCAGATGTTGCCTGGTGGACTCCCACTGCTCCACAAAGACCACCACAAACAGGGCGGTCATGGAAAAGTCGATGCCGGTGGTATTGAAGGTGATGGCGCTGCCGATAAGTCCCCCCAGGAAGCTGCCCACCACCCAATAGATCTGGTCAAACAGGGAAACGAATAGATCATATTTTTTCTCATCCACCCCCTGGGGCAGGTTGGGGCTGCAAACCAGGGAATAGGTCTCATCCGTCAGGGCAAAGATCAGATAGGGCTTTGCCTTGCCCACATCCCGGTATTTTTCCAGCATGGAGACCCCATAAAACAGGTGCCGGGCCTGCACCATCAGGGTGGTGATCGCCGTCGCCACCAGGCTCGCCCCGCCGGAGAGCAGACCAACGCCCACATATTGCATGGAGCCGCCAAAAATCGTCAGCGACATTAGGATTGACCACCAGAAGGAGTAGCCCTTGTCATACATCAGCAGTCCAAAGCCGATGCCCAGCACCACATAGCCCGCCATCACCGGCAGGGAGGCCAGGAACGAGTACCTGATTGTCTCTTTGTTCATTCTCTCTTCCCCTCAGTTATGTTTAACTCCGGTCAAATCAAAGCCGGGAATAAAGCCGTCGCTGGCAGAGGCTCCCTCCTGGGTAAAGCCTGCCAGACCCAGGTTTTCCATATATGTGTTGGTGGCGCGAATCTCCGCCTTGCGCAGCTTCCGGTTGATCTCCGGGAACTCCGAAGCTCTCCCCCAGGGCAGATACTGGCTCATCAGGGAGAACAACACCTGGCCAGGCGCAAAGGTCTCCGAAGCCCAATCCATGACCCCTTTGGCAGCGCCCAGCTGGCCGGGCAGCACCAAATGCCGGATGATAACCCCTCGTTTTATTAGGCCGTCTTCCAGGACCACAGGCCCCGTCTGCCGCACCATTTCCACAATGGCTGCCTTCGCGATCTCTGGGTAGTCCGCTGCGGCGGAATAGCGCCGGGCCGTCTCCCTGTCCAGATACTTCAGGTCCGGCAGATACACATCCACCTTTCCCGCCAGCAGCTTCAGCGTCTCCAGGCACTCATAGCCCCCGGTATTGTACACCACCGGCACCCCCAAGGGCTTGTCCGCCACCCGGGCCACCACATGGGCATAGTGGGTGGGGTTGACAAAGTTGATGTTGTGCGCCCCCTGGGCGATCAGCTCCTGGCAGATGTCCCGCACCCGCCCAACGGTGACGGGCTTTCCGAAATTCCCGTGGCTGATCTCCTCATTCTGGCAAAACACACATTTCAGGGAGCATCCGGAAAAGAAGATGGTTCCGCTGCCCCTGGTGCCGGAAACCGGAGGCTCCTCCCAATGGTGCAGGGCCGCCCGGGCCAGCACCGGCGCCTCCGGCATTTGGCAGACCCCGCAGCCCCTCTCCGCCGTCCGTTCCGCGTTGCAGCCCCTGGGGCACAGATTGCAGATCATGCTCCTTCCTCCTCTTCCAGCAGGGTCTCCACCGTCCGCCGGAAACTGTCAAAGGCGTTGGGGATGGGGTACCGCCTCCGCAGCTCCTCCCTGCTGGCCCAGACCCAGCCCTGGGGCAGCGCTGCCGTCTCCGTCCGGACGCAAATACCCGTCATATGCCACTCAATATGGGTAAAAATATGCTTGCCCTGGCCACCGTCCTCCATGGACCGGGGCAAAATCCCCCATTTGTCCAGGGGCAGCACGCCGCTGGGCTCATTGGGAAACTCCCAAAGGCCCGCCAGCAGGCCCTTCTCCCCCCTCCGGCGCAGGGCGATCTGGCGGCTGTTTACAATTAGGAACACCGTGCGCTCCTCAATCCGCCGGGACTTCTTGGCCGGCTTCACCGGGATCCGGTCCGTCAGCTCCCGCTCCCGGGCCAGGCAGCGCCCAGCGGCGGGACATGGGCCGCACAGGGGCTTTCCATTGGGGACGCAGACCAGCGCCCCCAGCTCCATCAGAGCCTGATTGAACTCCCCTGGCGCGTCCGGGGGCATAATCTCCGCCAACAGCCCCCGGATCCTCCGCTTGGTGTCCGGCCTTGTGATATCAGACTGGTCTGCCAGGATGCGGGTGACCACCCGCAGGACATTGCCGTCCACCGCCGGTTCCCGGAGGCCGAAGGCAATGGAGGAAATCGCCCCGGCGGTATAATCCCCAATGCCGGGCAACCCCCGGATCTCCTGATAGGTGGTGGGGAACCTGCCGCCGAAATCAGACTGGATCACCTTGGCTGCCTTTTGCAGGTTCCTGGCCCTGCTGTAATAGCCCAGGCCCTGCCAGAGCTTCATCAGCCGCTCCTCCGGGCAATTTGCCAGGTCCTCTATAGTGGGTAGCTCCTTCATAAACCGTTCAAAATAGTCCAGCACCGCCGCCACCCGGGTCTGCTGGAGCATGATCTCGCTGACCCACACCCGGTAAGGGGTGGACTCACTGCGCCAGGGCAACACCCTGGCATTCTCTTCATACCAACGCAGCATGGGTATCACGCTTTTGCCCAGCCGTTCCAATTCCTCCACAGGATGCCCCCTTTCCCTAGTCACTGATTGTATATTATACACCCTCCCATGGAAATTTTCCAGAGTACAGTTCCCCGGATTCCAAAGTCACGGGGAGAAATAAATGGACAAATATCCCAATCTGCGCTATAATTGTTTGAATCAACCAAGGAGGCAATGTCATGCGCAACACCACGCTCTGTTATCTGGAGCAGGACGGCTGCTACCTGATGCTCCACCGGACCAAAAAGGCACGGGATATCAACAAGGACAAGTGGATCGGCATCGGCGGCAAGTTCGAGCCTGCCGAAAGCCCAGAGGACTGCCTCCTGCGGGAAACCTATGAGGAGACCGGCCTGACCCTCCACAGCTGGACCTATCACGCCTGTATCACCTTTGTCACCCGGGACACCTCTGGCAGCTATACCGAATATATGCATCTATTCTCCAGCCGGGATTTCTCCGGGGACTTGAAGGACTGCGATGAGGGTGTGTTGGAATGGGTGCCAAAGGAACGGGTCCCAGACCTGAACCTCTGGGAGGGGGATTTGATCTTCCTGAAGCTCATGGAGGAGGGCGGCCCCTTCTTCTCCTTGAAGCTCGTCTATATAGACGATGTTCTCTCCCAAGTGGCCCTGAACGGGCGGCCGCTGGTCAGGAGGGGGTTTGGCCAATGGAGCTGAACAGATCCGCCTTCTCCCAGGACGGCTTTCTCATCCGCCAGCAGGACACCATCCGGATTCCCTTCGGCGCGCTGTCCAGCCAGCGCAATGGCTGCGGCTGGATCGCCGCCTATAATTTCCTCCGCGCCGACCTACACCCGGTGAAATGGGATCAGGTCCGCCGGGATCTGAACCACTTCCTCCCCTTTCAGGGCAGACTTGGCGCCAACGCCTTCGTCCTGCGGGGTTATCTGCGGCTCCAGGGTTGCCGCCTGCACTCCGCCGTCACCCTGGCAGGCGCAAAGCGCTTGGTGCCCCGCTGCCGGGCGGGAATCATCCTCTATGACGCAGGAAACAGCCGGCACTATGTGGCGTTCCAGCGCCAGAAGGACGGCGCCCTCCGCTTCTTCAATGTCCGGTCCGACGCGGCTGATGTGGTGATGTCCATGGAGGAATTTTACCGCAGGTTCGTAAGGTTCCCCCTGTTCTTCCTGTTTACCACAAATCCGTAGCCCGTCCAAAGGTATTTCGCCTGGGCGATTTACTTTTTTCCGAATTTATTATAAAATAGGTTCAGAATTCTATTTGAACAAGGAAGGTTATCTATTATGGCAAAAATCAACGGTATCGAATACAAGACTCTCCTGGTGGGGGAAAACTCCACTGGCAACGGCCCCCAGATCCAGTGGGGCGGACTGTATCTCTCCGGCAAAAAGATCGCGACTGTGCTGGCCGAGCGGGATATCCCCGGCTGTGAGCCTGTAATCCAGCTGTTCATGATGTACGGCTACTCTGAAAAGGCGCTCCGCGCTGCCCTTTGCGCCCGCCATGGCGAGGATTACACTCCCGATTCTCTGGTGTCCGAGCTGCTCTGGCTCCACGAGCTGGAGAAGGAATTTAACCGCCACCTGGGCAGTGCCAACGGCGGGATGATCGTCCTGAATTTTGAGAACAGCCAGGTCAACATGGGCATCCCCTTGCGGTTTGCGGAAGCCAGCGACGAGGAAATTTTGGCCGCACTGGATCAGAAGATCAAGACCTCTGAGGAGTATTACGGTCCCTTCCAGAGCTATCTGATCTTCCACACCCAGGAGGATTTCAGCCGGGACGAAGCCATCCCCCAGGAAGAACTGCTGGAAAAGGAATAAAATCACAGTGGAAAAGAACGGGACTACCTCTTCATGAGGCAGTCCCGTTTCGGCGTGTCGAAAAAATTCGACACGCTTCTCGAACATGCAAGCATGTTTTCGAGGGGATGCAGCCCGCGGCAGCGCACGCGATAAATCGCGTACGTTTGCGGGCTGAGAAGGCAAAATTCCCAGGCACATGTCCTGGGAATTTTGAAAATTTGACTTTATTTCGCCGTCTGCGGACGGCGAAACTCTGCCGAGGGCTTTCCATCTGCAAGAAAATCTTCTCATCTTATAACCCTTTCAGGTCTTTTGGCAGTCTCGAACAGGGTTGCCTCTTCATGAGGCACCGTTTAACTTCTCATCAGTATTTTCGAACCAGGCCCACGACCTTGCCCAGGATCTGGGCTTCCGTGCCGTCAATGGGCTGATAGCTGTCGTTCTCCGGGAGAAGCCAGATCTTACCATTCCGGCGGTCAAGCCGTTTGCAGGTGGCCTCATCCCCCAGTAAGGCGATGACAATCTCCCCATTGGCAGCTGTGGATTGCCGATGCACCACCACAAGATCCTCCGGCAGAATGCCGGCTTTGATCATGGACTCGCCACGGATCTTCAGGGCAAAGTGCTCCCCGGAAACCCCGCCGGTATCAAAGGGCACATAGTCCTCAATGCACTCCTCCGCCAGGATGGGCATACCCGCGGCCACATTGCCCACCAGCGGAACCCGATTCTTCCGCTCCGGCTGCTTTTCCTCCAGGACCTGCTCCGTGGGAGTGATGGCCCGGGTCTTGCCGCTGCTCCGGACGATCACCCCCGCCTCCTCCAGCGCCTTCAAGTGGAAGTGGACGGTGGAAGGGGACTTCAGCCCCACGGCGGAAGCAATTTCCCGGACGGAGGGGGGATATCCGTATTCATTGGTATAGGTGAGAATATAGTCATAAATGCGCCGCTGCTTCGGCGTTAACTCCTTTAACATCAGGCCATGCCTCCCCGATCTTGGTGCATCTAGTATAACACAAACGTTCTAGCTTTGCAACATTTGTTCGAATTTTTTCCGGAAAAAATTCAGCAGAAAGGGCCAGCCTCTTGTCTGTCAAAACCGCAATTTCCTGGGAAATGCGCTTCCGGCAGGCAAAGGGCCAGCCCTTTGTTCCCTTTACTTGGTCGCCCAGTTGCCGGTTGCCTCGGCAGTCAAATAGGCGTTGATAAAGCCGTCCAGGTCACCGTCCATAACGGCGTTGACGTTGGAGGTCTCGTATGCGGTGCGGGTATCCTTGACCAGGGTGTAGGGCATGAACACATAGGAGCGGATCTGGCTGCCCCACTCAATCTTCATCTGCTCACCCTTCAGGTCGGAGATCTTATCCACCCGCTGCTGGATCTTCATCTCGATGAGCTTTGCCCGCAGCATGCGCAGGCAGGTCGCCTTATTCTGGAACTGGGAGCGCTCCGTCTGGCAGGAGACCACCACGCCGGTGGCATAATGGATCAGCCGGACAGCAGAGGAAGTCTTGTTGATGTGCTGCCCGCCTGCGCCAGAAGAACGGTACACCTGCATCTCGTATTCCTCGGGCCGGATCTCAAAATCCTCCGTGTCATCCGGCAGATCGGGCATGATCTCCACAGCAGCGAAGGAGGTCTGGCGGCGGGCATTGGAGTCAAAGGGGGAGATACGGACCAGGCGGTGGACGCCATGCTCGCTCCTCAGATAGCCATAGGCGTTCTCCCCCTTGATCTGAATGGAGGCCGACTTGATGCCAGCCTCTTCCCCGTCCAGCATATCCAGCACCTGGCAGTCGAAGCCGTGGCGCTCCGCCCAGCGGGTGTACATCCGCATCAGCATCATAGTCCAATCCTGGGCCTCGGTTCCTCCCGCGCCTGCGTGCAGGGTGATGATACAGTCATTCTTATCGTATTCCCCGGTGAACAGGGTCTCCATGCGGGCGGTGTCCAGTTCCTTGACCAGCTTATCATAGCCCTCCTGCAAGTCAGGCAGCATGGAGTCATCCTCCTCCTCATTGCCCATCTCGCACATGACCATCAGGTCCTCCCACTCGCTATGCCACTTTTTGGATTTCGCCAGTTTATCCTGCACCTTTTTCAGCTGGGCCTGAACCTTCAACGCCGTCTCCATATCATCCCAGAAATGGGGATCCTCAGACTGGGCAGTCAGCATATCCGCCTCCCGCTCCGCGCTTTCAATGTCAAAAGCCTGGTCCATCTCCTCCAGCCGGGGCAACAGATTATTCAGCTTTCCTTTATACTCATCATATTCGTTCATATAATAACCTCCAGGCGCTGGAACGGCGCGTTCTATCGTAAATCAACTCCACCTCAGGGGAACTTTTCTCTACCAATGGCATTCAGGCTACACTGAGGATTATTATATCGAATTTCCAAGACTTTGTAAAGGGAAAGTGGCAACTTCCTCACATTTCAGCGTTCGCTGGTCCTTTTTGCGGCCTGCCAGGAAAAGATCAAGTCATCCACATCCGGCTTGGGCTGGGGAGTTCTGATCGGCGGATTCGTTGTCTGTTCGATTGGTTTCATCTTCGTCCTTCCTTTCTCTGTACGCCAGGGGTAGTGCATTGGCCTGTGCGCGCGTGATACAGTCTATTATATGCTCCCCAGCGTGCAAAGGCTGTCAAATCCCGGACACAGAAAAGAAATAAACCCGTTACAGCAAATAAGCCCAATTCCGTACAAGACCGAACTGGGCTTTCAAGATGTCTATCCAATTTTTCAAACGCGGCACGCCGCATTCCATCATCTTTTCTTTTTCAGCGGATGCTTATTTCCCTGGGAATCCACGAGATAGGTGTTATTCAGCTGCGCTTGCAGGTTGACCCGGACAGCAGCTAGGTACTCCTTGCGCAGCCTGTCCCGCTCCGCGATTTCCTCCTTCGTCAGGCCCTCCGTCTTGGCCTTGTGGGCCAGCTCATTGATCCGCTTCAATCGTTCCGTAGGCATTCCATATCCTCCTCATAGATATCGTTCCAGCACGATCATAACCCGTCCCTTTCGAGAGGTTCCGTTCACTTCTGTCAGCTTGCATTTACCCAATCCCCGGCAGGAAATGGTATCCCCCTCCTCCACAGGGGCGGTCGGCTTCGTACACTCCTGCCAGTTCAGGTTTACCTTTCCGGATGAGATATAATCCGCCATCTTGCTCCGGCTCGTGGAAAAGCCGGCAGAGGCGACCGCATCCAGGCGGAGGGTCGCAACCGTGTCATGGATGGTTTTCAGCTCTCGCTCCGGCGGCCGGACCTGTTCCAGGGGAATCTCAGCCAAGCGCAGCTTGCTGCGGCCCGCCGTCCCCATACTTTGTAGCAGGAATTGTTTGATCTCCTCCAGCAGGAGCATGTCGCATCTGCCCTCCCCCACCAGGATATCTCCAACCTTTTGCCGGGCAATCCCCATGCCCATCAAGGCCCCCAGGAAATCCCGATGAGTCAGCGCTCTTCCGTCCTTCCAAGTTACCCGGAGGGCACACAGGCCCACATCCTCCGGGTTGGCCTCCTCCATCCAATCTGGTAAAAACACGCACACACGGCGTTCTGCCTCTTCATAGCCCCCAAGAAAAGCGGCCCTGGGATATCCGTTTGCCGCAATCAGCTTTTCCACCAAGGCGCGCTCATGGGGGGAAAGGAATTGGGTATGGGCCGGAATATTCCGCTGACCGGCTACGTCCATCTGATCCGCTGCCCGGGCCAGAAGGATCCGGTCATCTGGCGTCGAGGCCAGTTTATTTAGCTGTTCCGTTCTATCCATAATTCCCTCCAACGCTGTTTTTCTCAGTGTATCACACTTCTTTGGGGATTACAACGGTTTCCCTCTTGGGATCTGTCTGTTATAATAGGCTTATGGAGGTGAACATCATGCAGCAGTCAACCGCAGCAAAAATTGCCGGCTTTTTACCCTCCCGCACAGCCATCATTGGCGGTGGTGGGAAAACCACCCTGATGCTGGCTCTGGCAGAGGAATTGGTAGCCCGCCAGCGCTCCGTCCTGATAACGACCACTACCCATTTGGCTTGGCCCTCACCAAAGCGCTATCGCCTAATCTCCCCTGAATCCAGCGCCGAACTGAACGCAGCCGCTGTTCCAGGCCAGGTCGCCCTTGCGGGCTACCCCACCCAGGAAAACCGCATGACCGGGCTCCCTCCCCAACTTCTAGTCCAGGCAAACTATGACAATATTCTCTGCGAGGCGGACGGTTCACGTCGACTGCCCTTGAAGGTGCATAAGCCCGGGGAACCTGTCATCCCCCCTGACACAGAGATGGTGATCCAGGTCGCCGGTTTGTCGTCGCTGGGTAAGCCTGTCCAAGAGTCGGTTCACCGCTATCCGCTCTTGGGATTCTCTCCCGAAGAGATTGTTTCCGCCGAGTTAATCGTCAGGATTCTCAATCAAGGCCGGACACATTGGAGCGGCCCTTCTTTGACTCTACTCAACCAGGCGGATACACCTGAGCTTCATGCGATTGCTATGCAGATCCAACGGATGATTCCGGGAAACACCATATTCTGTTCCCTTAAGAACGAGCAAGCCCCCCTCTGGACCCATTGATTCCAGTGCTTTTTTACCTAAGAAGAAAGACCTCACAAGCAAAGCCTGTGAGGTCCTATGTTGGCACTACCGATCTT
>CAYLVH010000048.1:0-14216 GCA_964387095.1 uncultured Oscillospiraceae bacterium | reverse complement strand
GCGCTCCTCCTCCCGGAGTTCCAGCTGGCTGGCCCGCTTCCTGTCCAGCTCCCGCCTGCACTGATGGGAACGCTTTCTATTACAAGGTAAATCACCTGTCCTGGACAAAGCCGGAGGACGTGGAAAAGCGGGTGATCCAGGGAATTCGCAAAAAGAAACCCCGCCTGGTTTTCCATTGGCGGGGCGGGTATTTGACCCGGGAGGTCGTCCTTGAGATTCCCCGGCTTACTCAACAAGCCGCCGAATCCAAGGGAATATATGTCACTTTCTCCATCAACTGGCCCCAAGCGGTCTTGCAGATCAATTTCAGCAACCTACCCGCCCAGCTGACCCTGGGGCGGGAAAATCCCAACGAGTCAGAAGCGAAAGAGGACGATGTATAGCTAAATCCCCGGCCTTGAGGCCGGGGATGAGGCTTATTCCACCGCTGCGTTCTTTGCGTTCTTTTTCCCGAATAGCAGGTTGAAGAACCAATGGGAAAAGGGCGCTGCGGCGAACATATTCCAGCAGAGGGCCATGGGGAAATTTTTCAGCAGCGTACCCATCCAAATGGCAGGCAGCTGGGTCCAGGGGTTCCCAGCTAGAATCACATTAAAGAGTATGGACGCCACCAGGCTCATGGTGGGGCACATAATGGCTACCGTGCCCGCCTGACGCATGATCTGGCAGAAGTAGGGATTGTCCTTGGTGGGGTCACAGTGCTTGGCCCCGAAGCGGGCGCCCAAACGGTTCCCCCACAGAGTGGAAAAGATGAAGACGAACGCGCCCATGTACAGCGCCTCAATCAAGGCATCCAGGAATACCCCGTTGCTCATGTTGGAAAATCCGCCCGCCATGGTGTTGAAGCCCTGCTTAACGGCCACGTTATAGACCTCCATCCCATAGGCCATGGCATAGGACATGATGACACCAAAAATGATGCCCTGCGCTTTAGTTTTTGGCATAAAAAACCTCCTAATGTAAAAAAAAATAAGCAAACAACGCCATATTAGGCATTGTTCGCTTTGCTTTGAGACAACTCGGTTGTCTGCTACACGCAATTCTTTTTTACCACATTTTTCTGAAAAAGTCAAGCAATAAGGCCTGTCCATTTTTTCAGACAGGCCTTACCGCTCTTCCTTGTTGGGCTCTATCATCTTGGTTACCTCGCTTTCTTAGATTTACAGTTGCGCCTATCGCCGTCCCTCCCCGACTTGGCGTTCCTGTATATCCCTCTCTCTTTTTCTGGTTTAAAAATACCATATTTTGAATTTTCTGTCAACGTTTAAGAACGATATTAGCAATTTAATAACACGTCGTCATATTTTCTTATATGGGAACGGTTTCCATCATTTGCCATTTTCATCCCTTTGGGGTATACTATAAAAAAACGCAAGAAAAGAGGCCTCTCCATGAAGCAGGAGAAGAAAAAAACCACCCACCTGGACAAAAACGGCAACCCCGTCCGCCGCCCTGCTAAGCCCGCGGGCAAATCCCGACCAGCCGGAAACCCCTCTCCGAAGGGCCCCAAGGCGAAAAAAACAGCCAAGCCCGCTGCCCCCAGGGAACGGGAGTATCCCATGGACTGGTTTTTCTTCCATCCGGAGGAATATTCCGTCCGACAGCTGAAGGAAATCCTCTCCGCCGTCCCCGGTCTGGACATTGAAGTCTGGCCGGAGCTGGGCATTTTGGAGGCGACTTTCCCCAGTAAGACCTTCGTGGACTTCGAACTCACCAGGGAACTGCCCCAGGAGCCGGAGCTGCAGGCCTTTCTGGCCGCCCATCCCTGCAAAGCCGCCTACTATGTCTCTGTGGAACCCGCCTGTCACTCAGAGGACCTGGCCTTTTTAAGGGAAACCGCCGCAAGGGCCGGCGGCATCCTGGTGGCGGACACCGACGGCCTGTATCCCGCCTTCGGAATCTGATTGTGAAAACCGTCTGGACTGCCAGGCGGTTTTTCTATGCCTCATCAAAGCCCATACATTCGATATAATACCGCCCAAAGGTCTTGTTCCCGGAAAGCTCCAGATAGCGGCAGCTGGACGCCACCGCGTTTAGCTCCTCCCGGGCGCCGTCGCTGAGCAGCCAGTCCACCGCGCCCTGGCCTGCGCTGTTGCCCACGCTGTCAATCCTGCCCACCATGGAAGGGGGCAGCAGCCCCAGCCTACACGCAGACTCCCGGTTGAGAAAGCTGCCAAAGCCCCCAGCCAGGTATACCTTTGCAATGTTGTCCTCCCCCAGGCCGGTTTCCTCCAGCAGGGTCTTAATCCCCGCCGCCACAGCCCCCTTGGCCAGCTGGAGCTTCCGCACGTCCCTGGCTGTAAACCGGACCTTTTTCTCCGGGTCCAGCCAGAGACATACGCCGTCATCATCCTCCCCCAGGCCAGGCAGGCGGACGCTGCCCTCATATTCCGCCCTTTCGCAGAAGTAGCCGGACTCATCCACGGCCCCCGCCTCCAGCAGGGCCGCCAACAAATCCAGCAGGCCGGAGCCGCAGATGGACTTCGCCGCCCGGTTGCCCACAGTGGCGTATTTCAGGGCGCCATTCTCCAGCCAAACCCGGCTAATGGCTCCTGGCCCGGCCGTGCCTCCGCAGGTGATCTCTCCGCCCTCAAAGGCAGGGCCTGCCGCCACCGCACAGGTCACAAAGCCATCCTGATTCCCCACCGCCATCTCGCCGTTGGTGCCCAGATCCAGGAACAGGCAGGGCTTTTCCTCCCGGTGAATGCCGCAGGACAGCAGCCCAGCGGTGATATCGCCGCCCACGTACCCAGCCACGCAGGGCATCAAATAGACCTGGGCCTCCTCTCCGGCGCCCAGGTCAAAGCTCTTTGCCGGGGCCTGGGTTCCAAAGAGACTGGCGGGAGCAAAGGGGGCCACACCAATGGGGGTGGGATCCAGACCCGCGAAGAGATGCTCCATAACCGTGTTCCCTGCGATTGAGATGCAGGTCACCTCCTCCGGCATCCGTCCCGCCTTCTGGCAGGCCCGCTCCAGGAACCGCTGGATCTGACCCCGAATCAGCGCGGACTGTTCCGCCAGCCCCTCCGGTCTCTGGCAGGCTTGGATGCGGGAGATCACATCCCCGCCGAAGGCCCTCTGGCTGTTTTCCCCGCTGACCACAGCCAGCCGCTTGCCGGTCTCCAGCTCCAGCAGGTACAGCACCACCGTTGTGGTGCCAATATCCACCGCCGCGCCCAGCCCGGGCCGTGCCGTCAGGGGGAATTCAATCCCCTTGGCTGTCTGCGTCACCGTGACTTTCCCCTGGGTCTCCGGCAGGATCACATCCATGTCTCCTTGAATCCGGGTCCAGCAGGCCAGGGCTATTTTCCCGTTGACCCTGACATGGCACTTGCCGCAGCGGCCCATGCCGCCGCATACCATGGGCAAGGCAACTCCCTCCCGGCGCAGCAGCTCCGCCAGCAACATGCCCCTTTCCGCCCGGACTTGACGAACTTCCCCGTTCTCTTCGATTCTGATGGTGCAGGTCATGGCGATTCCTCCTTGTAAGAAAGGCCCCTGAAATCAGGGGCCTTTCGCGATTTTACGTCTTTTAAAGCGTAGTGCCGTGATCCACCACCAAGACCTGGCCGGTGACCGCCACAGACTCATCGCTTGCAAAGAACAGGCAGGCGTTCGCCTGATCCTCAGTGGTGGACTCAGGCAACGTCATGTTCATGTGCTGCGCGCAGCGGTCGGCAAACCAGGTGCAGAAGGTGGAAACCTGCTCCGGGGTGTTCAACGCGGTGGGGGTGGGGCCGGGGCAAACGGCGTTGCAGCGGATGCCATCGGGGGCAAACTGGATGGCAATGTTCTTGGTCATGCCCAGGACAGCGGACTTCGCGGCGGAGTAGGAAATGCCCGCGCTGCCGAATACGCCGCCGATGGAGGAAATATTGATGATAGAGCCAGACTTCGCCTCCTGCATATAGGGCAGGACTGCCTTGGTCATATAGAACACAGAGGTCTGGTCAACGGCGATAACCTGATCCCACCATTCGTCTGAGCACTCCGTAATGGGGCGGTGCTTGTCCGCAATGCCGGCGTTGTTCACCAAGATGTCGATCTTGCCGAATGCCTCAACAGCAGCCTGAGCCACCTTGGCGCAATCCTCGTGCTTGGTCATATCTGCGGCCACGGCGACGGCCCCAACGCCATATCCGCGGCAGGCTTCTGCGGCCTCCTCCAGGGGCCGGAAACGGCGGGCGCAGAGAACCACATTGGCGCCCTCCTCAGCGAAACGCAGAGCGGTCGCCCTGCCAATACCGGAGTTGGATCCAGTGACAATTGCTGTTTTTCCTTCCAAACGTTTCATAAAAACAAAACATCTCCTTCTTGTTTATTATTTTTATTATAACAGATCGGCACAAACATTTCCATAGCGAAAAAAGCATACCTCTTCCCTGATATTCTTTCAGGTCTATACCTTTCTAACCCTTTAAAAATTTATTTTCTTACAATTCTTTAAATATTTCGTCAAACCACTACTTTTTTTTCGGAGAAAATGATAAAATAGAGAATGGAAATTATCGAAGTTTGTCGAGGTCTCTCTCCAGGTCTCGTTCTGACGGATTCTCTGCTCCCAGGCAGAGCTAGAAAGGATCGTTATCGTGAAACATAATGACAAAGCCCAACGCCGTTCCAAGGCAGGTCTGATCCTGATCGTTGGGATCATTGCAATCATACTCATTATTATCTGCCTGTCAGTCCAGGGGAAGACGCATCTATCCCTGACGCTGAACGGCCAGGAAGAAATGACCATTGAATATGGCCAGGAATTTGAGGATCCCGGCGCCACCGCCGTCCGCCTGTCCAGCGGCAGCAAGGGTGAGCCGTTGGAGATCCGGCAGTCCGGCAAGGTCAATACCCAAAAGCTGGGCACCTACACCATCACCTATAAGGCCGGTGGCCTATTCGGCTCCCTTCGGGTTCAGCGCACCGTCAACGTGGTGGACACCACCGCCCCTGAAATCCAACTGATTTCCATTTCAGGGACCTACACCCTCTCCGGCGACAAATATTTTGAAGAGGGCTACACGGCCACCGACAATGTGGACGGCGATCTGACTGACCAGGTCACCTCCTATGAGGAGGACGGAAAGGTCTATTATTCCGTCACGGACTCCTCCGGCAATGTGGGCACTGCCGTGCGTAAAATTGTGTATCACGACCCGGTGGGCCCCAACATCACTCTGGTGGGCGAGGATGAGATGGAAGTGGAAGCCGGCGTTCTCTTTGTGGATCCCGGTTACACCGCCAGTGACGACAGCGATGGAGACCTGACCGCAGAAGTCACCGTGGACGGCGCCGTCAACGTCTTTGCCGCAGGCACTTACACCCTGACCTATTCCGTCACGGATTCCGACGGAAATGAGGCCACCGCCACCCGTCAGGTCACGGTCAACGGCAGCGCTACCCCTACAGACCGGGTGGTCTACCTGACCTTCGACGATGGTCCCGGCCCTTACACCCAGGAATTGCTGGATATCCTGGATAAATACAATGTCAAGGCGACCTTTTTTGTCACGAATACCAATCCCAATTACGTGGATATGATCGCCAAGGAGGCCGCCGCAGGGCATACCATCGCGATCCATTCCGCCTCCCACAATTACGCGAAAATTTATACCAGCGAGGAGGCGTACTTCGCGGATCTGGACGAGATGAATGCCATCATCCAGGAGCAGACCGGGCACAAGACCAACCTGGTCCGCTTTCCCGGGGGAAGCTCCAACACTGTCAGCCGAAAATATTGCTCCGGTATTATGACCAAACTGGCCGCCGAGCTGACTGACATGGGCTATTATTACTTCGACTGGAATATCAACAGCGGTGACGCCGGGGATACCACCGATACCCAGGAGATCATTCAAAACGTCATCTCCGGCATACAGAACCGGAAGGTCTCCATTGTCCTCCAGCACGATATCAAGGAATTCAGTGTGGCCGCCGTGGAGTCCATCATTGTTTGGGGGCTGAACAACGGGTACTCCTTCCAGCCCCTGTCCACCACCAGCCCAACCGCCCACCAGAGGATCAATAACTAAATGCCAGGGAGCCGGGGATTGGCAGAAGCAATCTATTTCCTCTCACCGGACTTTCCCGGGGCTGGCCCAACTCCAGAAATTATTCCGATTCTGTTGACATTTTCCCGTTTTCTATCTACAATAAAAGGGAATCATGGTCTTGCAGTATCCCTGTACTGCCGGCATTCTATAATATGAGAGGTTTTACTATGGACTACACAAAAGAGTATCATGACAAATTGACCTCCGCCGAAGAGGCAGTCAAGGTGGTCAAATCCGGCGACTGGGTGGATTATGGCTGGTGTACTGCTTCGGCTGACCGTCTGGACATCGCCCTGGCAAAGCGCATGCCCGAGCTGTATGATGTGAAGGTCCGCGGCGGCATCCTGCTGTGGAAACCGGAAATATTCAAGGTTGCAAATCCTGCTGAGCATTTTATCTGGAATTCCTGGCACATGAGCGGTATTGAGCGGGCCGCCGTCAAGGAGGGCTTTGCTTACTACAGCCCCATCCGCTATTCCGAGATGCCCCGCTATTATCGGGAGCGACTGCATACGGATGTGGCCATGTTCCAGGTGGCCCCCATGGACGCCCACGGCTTCTTCAACTTCGGCCCCAACGCCAGCCACATGCTGGCAATGTGTCAAGGCGCCAAGACCATCATCGTGGAGGTCAACCGCAATATGCCTCGCTGCCTAGGCGGCACCGAGGAGTCCATTCACATCAGCCAGGTGGACTACATCGTGGAGGGCATGAATCCCCCCATCGCAGAGATGCCCTCCGCCGCGCCCACTGAGGTGGACAAGAAGGTGGCCTCCTACATCGTGGATCAGATCCCCAACGGCGCCTGCCTCCAGCTGGGTATCGGCGGCATGCCCAACGCAGTTGGCTCCATGATCGCGGAGTCTGACCTGAAGGACCTGGGCGTTCACAGCGAGATGTATGTGGATGGCTTTGTGGACATCGCCGCCGCCGGCAAGATCACCTGCGGCAAGAAGAATATCGACCGGGGCCGTCAGGTTTTCGCCTTTGGCGCAGGCACCAAGAAGCTGTATGATTACCTGAACGACAACCCCTGCGTCATGTCCGCCCCTGTGGATTATACCAACGACATCCGCGTCATCTCCTCCATCGACAACTTTATCTCCATCAACAACGCAGTGGACATCGACCTGTTCGGCCAGGTCAACGCGGAGTCCTCCGGCACCCGCCATATCAGCGGCGCTGGCGGCCAACAGGACTTCGTCCTGGGCGCTTATCTGTCCAACGGCGGCAAAAGCTTTATCTGCCTGTCCTCCACCTTCAAAGACAAGGCCGGCGTAATGCGCTCCCGCATCCGCCCCACCCTGGAGACCGGTTCCATCGTCACCGACACCCGAGCCAATGTCTCCTATGTGGTCACCGAGTACGGCATGGTCAACCTGAAGGGCATGACCACCTGGGAGAGGGCCGACGCCCTCATCTCCATCGCGCATCCCGACTTCCGGGACGAGCTGATTGCCGAGGCAGAGAAGATGCACATCTGGAGAAAGTCCAACAAGAGATAACCTTTTTAAGTAACCGGAAAAAATCACCAGGAAGGCCCGCCCTCCTGGTGATTTCTCTTTTTATGGTTATTTACAGGGACTTGCCGGTGAGCAGCTCGTAGGCCTGCAAATACTTGGCAATGGTCTTGTCCACGATCTCCTGGGGCAGCTCCCAGTCATGCTGGTTGGCCTTCAGCCAGTCCCGGGCAAACTGCTTGTCAAAGGAGGGCTGTCCATGTCCCGGCTCATAGCCCTCCGCAGGCCAGAAGCGGGAGGAATCCGGGGTCAGCATTTCGTCCCCCAGGACAATATTGCCAGCTTCATCCAGGCCAAACTCGAATTTGGTGTCGGCAATGATAATGCCCCGGCTCAGAGCATACTCGGCACACTTTTTGTACAGGGCTATGGTGTAGTCCCGGAGCTTCCGTCCATACTCACGGCCCTTGCCGGGGAAGCGGGCCTCCAGATAGTCCAGACTCTCCAGGAAGGAGATGTTCTCGTCATGGTCCCCGATCTCCGCCTTAGTGGAGGGGGTGTAGATGGGCTCCGGCAGCTTTTCGGACTCCCGCAGGCCCTGGGGCAGCCAGATGCCGCAGACCTGACCGGTCTTTTGATAGCTGGCCCAACCACTACCGGTGATATAGCCCCGGACAATACACTCCACAGGCAACATGGTCAGCTTGCGGCACAGCATGCTGTTGCCGTCAAAGCGGGGCTGCCAGAAGAACGCGGGCATGTCCTTCACATCCACAGAGAGCATGTGGTTGGGGATGATATCACGGGTCATATCAAACCAAAACTTAGACATCTGGGTCAGGACGGCGCCCTTCTTGGTGACCTGGTTCTTCAGAATCACGTCGAAGCAGCTGATGCGGTCGGTGGCCACCATAATCAGGGTGTCCCCATTGTCATAAATTTCCCGGACCTTGCCCTCTTTGATGGGCTTCAATTCCTGAATACTCATAATTCTTAGCACCTCGTATTTCCTGAAATGCGGCCCTTCCAGGCCGGCAGAGCTTCTTCCCCTAGAGTGTATTGGATTTTCCCGGAAAAATCAAGAGCAGTTTGAAATTTCCCGTTTTAAAACTTGCAAAGCCTGGGAAAAATAGTTATAATTGATGTCAGATTTTTCAATATTTTGTCAAAGGATTGTGAATCGTATGGAAAATGTAACCCCCATTTCTCCGCAGCTGCTCTCCCAGCTGGAAGCAGGCTATGCCTCCCGGCCCGATTTGGCCGTGCTCTCCAACGCCCTTTCCCGCACCAAGCTGGATGACGCCGCGTTTGTTCCCGCCAGCGCCGCCAAACTGCGTATGGATTTCTCCATTGAAATCCCCACCACCAAGATCACCAATCAAAAGCAGAGCGGCCGCTGCTGGATGTTCGCCTCCCTGAACGTGCTGCGTGAACACGTCATTGAGAAGTGCAATCTGGAGGATTTCTCTTTCTCCGGTACTTACCTGGCTTTCTATGACAAGTTGGAAAAGTGCAACAACTTCCTGGAGGCTATTCTCCATTACGCCCATCAGGATCTGACCGACCGGGAAACCTACACCTTGATGCGCCAGCCCATCCCCGATGGCGGCCAATGGGACATGACCATGGGCCTAATCAAAAAGTACGGTCTGGTCCCCTCCTGGGTCATGCCGGAGACCGTCCACTCCACCGGCACCGCTCAGTATCTGCCCATCCTGGGCCGGAAGCTCCGGGAAGACGCCTTGGAGCTGCGGACCTTGGCTGCGGAGGGCAAGGACACCAATCCCCGCCGGCAGGAGATGCTCCAGGAGCTGTACAACGCCCTGTGCATCCTGTATGGTCAGCCGCCCAAGACCTTCGACTTCGAGTACACCGATAAGGACAAGGTCTATCACGCGGATTACAACCTGACTCCCATGGAGTTCTTTGAAACGTATGTGGGCAACGACCTGGACGAGTATGTAAACTTGATTAGCGTCCCCCACCTGCCTGTCCACAAAACCTACTCCCAGCCCTTTATGGGCGACATCGTGGAAAACGATGTATGCTGGCTGAATATCACTGAGGAGGAGCTGGAGGAGCTGGCCCTGCGTCAGCTGAAATCCGGCCAGCTGGTGTTCTTTAGCTGCGACTGCCGCTCCGATCGGGACCGGGCCAACGGTTACTGGGATCCGGACAGCTTCCAGTATGGCCAGGTGCTGGGCGGCATGAAGTTCGGCATGACCAAAAAGGAACGCCTGCTCTCCGGGGAGAGCACCATGAATCACTGCATGGTATTCTGCGGCGTCAACCTGGATGAAAACGGCCAGCCCAACCGCTGGAAGATCGAAAACAGCTGGGGCGACGCCTCGGGCCAGAAGGGGTATTTCATCGGCAGCGAAAAGTGGTTCAAGGCAAACGTGTACCAGGTGGTCATTCGCCGGGACCTGCTTAGCGACGAGATGAAACAGCTGCTGGAGCAGGAGCCCACCCCCATGGCGCTGTGGGATCCCCTGGCTTAAAGGAAAATATGGACATTGCTTTGGCGGAGGGTTTTCCCTCCGCCATTTTTATGGTCTAAATCCTATAATCATCCTGCTGTTTCAAAATCACCGCTATATAATAGGCCAAAAGATAGGGCAAGCACTCCTCATGGGTGTTTAATTGGCTGCCCAAAAGCTCCCGGATCCGCCCCATACGATAGTTTACCGTATTCCGATGGGTATACATCTCATCCGCCACCGCCTGCAAGCTCCCATCGTTGAGCAAATAGCGGTAAAGGGTTTCCTTGTAGCTACTGCCATGTTTTTTATCGTGCTCCAGCAGGGGGTCCATCACCTCATGGTAATAATCCAGCAGGAGATTGTCATCGGGGACGGAGTATAGCAGTTTGTAAAAGCCCATGTCCTTAAACCAAATGATATCCACATGGGTCAGTTGGGCCCGCCGCACCGCAGACAGGGCGGAATGATAAGAGGCGGTCAGCTCCTTGACGTCCTTCACCGGCTCACCGATCCCCACGTTGATGCGCATATCCCGTGTGGTCCGGGTTGCATGGTAGATATCCACCAGGTGGGTGGCAATTTCCTCCGTCACCTTCTGATCGGTCTGATTCAAGACAAAGACAAAGCGCCCTTCATAGGAAAACACCAGATAGCGGAATCCCCAGTTGTTCAATGCGGTATGGAAGCGCATCTCCGCCGTGTGCAGGCCGAGCCGGCGCACGGTGTCGGAAACATCCACAAATACATCCAGGATTTGATACCCCGCGTCATTGTCGAAATAATCCGTCAACAGGGCATAATAATCCCCCTGCTCATTTGGGGAGAGGATGGCCCGAATTACCGCTCTGGACAGCTGCTCCACCTCCATGGCACTCTGATTGATTCTGGAGCAGCAGAATTTCACAAAGCTGGTGATATACATCATCTCCCAGGGCATGGTCATCAGGGGCACCTTCAAGTCCTCACAGATCCGGATGACCTCCTCCGGCACCTCCTGCACATATTTGCCCACGTTGATCACCAAACCAGAGCAGTGCTTTTCGTCCAGACGCTCCACCAGACGGCAAAGCCCTTCGGCTGTGGGATCCAGGCAGCCGCTGGTCACCAGTAGCTCATTGCCCCAGAAAAAATCCACCACGCTGCCATCCTCTACCAGATGGACCCAGGTCACCACATGATCCATCGCATTTTCAGCGGCCAAACATTTCAGCCGAAACCGATCCTGAGTTTCGTTAAACAGCTCCCGCAGGGTCAATGCCATGTCAAACATTCCTTTCCGCCTGCTTGCGCTTGCAGGTCTTCCTTCAAAACGGCTTTCCAATCCCCGGAACAAAAGGAGAGCGCTCCGCCCCATACGCCTCATATCTTTTATATTTTCTCTGTTTCTATTATAGTCCGTATTTCGCGGGAATGTAAAGCGTTTTTTCTCATTTGCCGGATTTTCCAACTCTTTTTCGGGCTTTTGGTGCTCAGGGCACAGATTCCTCCAAAAGATTTAGTTTGCTCGCATATTGCTTTCCCCTGGCATTCTGGTATGATGAACCTACCGTCAAGATAATTACAGCCGTTTCATCCGGCTTTTCCAATATAATTCATCATCTTTCCTGTAGCAAAAGGCAGTGTTTCCACTGCCTTTTGCTATTTTTCTGACCTTTTCCCAGGGAAGCATTCAGAAGCGGGCGCACCGAAACCGGCGCGCCCGCGTAACTGTCCCGCCAAATTACACGTTGAACAGGAACTCAATGATGTCGCCATCCTTGACCACATATTCCTTGCCCTCGGAGCGGCACAGCCCCCGGGCCTTGGCCTCGCTCATCTTGCCACCGCACTCCATCAGGGTGTCAAAGTTGCAAACCTCTGCCCGGATAAAGCCCCGCTCGAAGTCGGAGTGGATCTTGCCTGCCGCCTGGGGAGCCTTGGTGCCCTTCTTGATGGTCCAGGCCCGGCACTCCTTCTTTCCGTCAGTGAGGAAGGAGATCAAGCCCAACAGCGCATAGCTGGCCTTGATGAGCCGGTTCAGGCCGGCCTCCTCCAGGCCCAGGTCCTCCATGAACAGGGCACGGTCCTCTTCATCCAGCTCCGCCAGCTCCTCCTCGGTCTTGGCGCAGATGGGGATCACCTGTGCCCCCTCAGCATCCGCGCGGGCCTTGACAATCCGGAAGAAGGGGTTGTTCTCCGCATCCGCCACACCGGCGTCGTCCATATTGCAGGCATAGATCACGGGCTTCTTGGACAGGAGGCCCATCTCCCGCAGGGCCAGCTTCTGATCCTCGTCCTGCTCGTCAAACTCGAAGGTGCGGGCGCTCTTGCCCTGGCCCAGGTGCTCCACCAGCGGCTCCAGCCACGCTACCTCAGCCTTGGCCGCCTTGTTGCCGGTCCTTGCCGCCTTGCTCAGGCGGGCCAAACGGTTCTGAGCCAGCTCCAAATCGGCCAGGATCAGCTCCATGTCGATGCACTCGATATCCCCATCGGGGTCCACCGCCACGGGTTTGGTGGCGTCCTCCACCACATGGATGATGTTGTCGTCGTCAAAGCAGCGCACCACATGCACAATGGCGTCGCACTCCCGGATATGCCCCAGGAACTTGTTGCCCAGGCCGGCGCCCTGAGAGGCCCCCTTCACCAGGCCGGCGATGTCCACGAACTCCACCACGGCAGGGGTCTTCTTGCTGGGTTTCCAGATCTCGCAGAGCTGATCCAGGCGCTCATCGGGCACCGCCACAATGCCGGTGTTGGGCTCGATGGTGCAGAAGGGATAGTTGGCCGCCTGGGCGCTGGCGGTGCCAGTAATCGCGTTGAACAGGGTGCTCTTGCCCACGTTGGGCAAGCCCACAATACCTAATTTCATATATCTCTACATCTCCTTAAAAAATGCCGTATTTACAAAGTTTTTGCGTTTTAGCGTTTTGGCGGCTACGCCATTTTTCCGCCATTTACGCATTGACTTGTATTGGATTATATCAACATACGCTGCTGAGCTGAAATTGCTGCAACACTCAGATTATATCACAGTGTCCCTAAACCCTCAAGAGTATAGCTCATCAGATTACAAGTTTCTGACTGATGTACTCTTCAAATTCTTTACGTTTTACTAATTTTTTTGTACCTACAAATAAAACGAACGGACAGCCTGGCGTACGCAATATACTATCAATCTTGTTTATTCCAATATTACTGTACTCTGCTGCCTCCTTCGTTGTTAATGTCGTCTTCAAATGAATTGGAACTTTCCCGTCATAATATTCCATGGGCCCGCCACCTCCTCTTAGCTGACATCAAGCTACCTCTATTATGGAAATTAAAATTTCAGAGGCAACATATAGCGGCGGCTGTTTCCGTTGTACATCCGGTAGACCGGGTACATATATTTCTTATATCCGGCCATATTCACGCCGAGGGAACGTCCCTCCCGGTAAATGGTCAGAGGGTCATATCGGCGCAGCTGTTCCACCAGACGCTTAGGACTATATTCATCATGGTAGAGATCCACAAAGAACATCACGCCCGGCAGAATCTCAAAACGAAGAGAATCCGGAACGCCATCCCAGGCATTGACAATGTGCTGCATCCCTTCTTTATAGATTTCCTCGCCCACCTTCTTGTAGATGGAGTAAGCCGTGCCAACGCAGCCGATCCGGCACTTACCCCTGTCCTGGTTGTAGTCCAGCCGCAGCCCCACCATCCTCCGTCGCTTTCAGAAAAGCAACCGCATCCTCCAGTTCATAGAACATGGTGCTTTCATCTGCCAGTTCCTCCGCAGTTTCCATTCCGGAAGAGATTGCAAGGATTTTCTGGATTTCTGTCATAGGGCGTAGAGAAAGTTCAGCTTCTTCTGACTGAGCATTATCCCCGGCGGCTGGTGAAGGCCCTATCTTATCCGGTATTTGTTTTGGCATTGGTTCTGGTACTTTATCTGGCATTTGCTTTGGCTGGCGTAGTTGTTCAACCAGAGCGCGGCGTTCTTCCGGATCGGCTTTGGCAATGGCTGCAACGGCAGTGTACGTAGGTTTAATAGAACCGGAAAGCAGTTCCTGTTTGATACCAGGCTCTATTTCATCAGCTGCATCAACACCTTTTGCATAATGCTCGGCACGTCTCACAGAATTTTTACTAATGCTATTTTCACGAGCAATTTTTTCACAAGTCCTTTCTGGTTTTGGTGTGGTATAAAAAAGTTGACAGCATATTCTCAAGGATTTCATAATAAAACCAAGAGAATAAGGAGG
>CAYLVH010000047.1:0-14667 GCA_964387095.1 uncultured Oscillospiraceae bacterium | reverse complement strand
CCCCCGCATATAAAATTGCCCTGCCTGGGAGCCAGCCCAAACAAGGCACATCTGCCTCCTGAAAAAACATTCCAGTCCCCTCAGATGCTGCTCACCTGGGACCATAAGGACTCCGCCACAATAAGACAAAGCCGCCCGAAACAGCGCAGATGCCTGTACGGACGGCTTTGAATTTTCCTTCAATTACTCCTGGCCCTTAATCCGTGCAAAGCACTCAGAGCAATACACAGGTCGGTCAGACCTGGGCTGGAACGGAACACGGGCTTCCATGCCGCAGCTCGCGCAGGTGGCAGTGAAGTACTCACGGGGGCCACGTGCGGCGTTCTTGCGGGCATCGCGGCAGCTCTTGCAGCGCTGAGGCTCGTTCTGGAACCCCTTCTCGGCGTAGAACTGCTGTTCACCGGCGGTGAAAACGAATTCCTGACCACACTCTTTACATACAAGCGTCTTGTCTTCAAACATGATAAATACCCTCTCTTTTGACGAATTTCTCTTGCCCATTGGGCG
Organism: uncultured Oscillospiraceae bacterium; assembly: GCA_964387095.1. Classification (GTDB taxonomy): domain Bacteria; phylum Bacillota; class Clostridia; order Oscillospirales; family Oscillospiraceae; genus JAJQBJ01. The sequence goes on along the minus strand of CAYLVH010000047.1, from coordinate 14,160 downwards.
GTATATGCGCTCAGCTAAAGCTGCAGTCGCTGTGGGAAAAGTGGTGCGACAGTTTTCGCCGCACACGCTGAACCGCATTGTCAACGGATTTGACCGGGCGATTCACTTGTAACGCGATTTCGGAGTAAGATAGCCCCTTCAAGTACAAACCCAGGATCTTCGCCTCAAAACTGGATAATCGACTGCGGATTGCGTCAAGGCATTCATGAATCTCTTCCTGCAAGATCATAAGACGCTCGGGATCCATGGCCTTGTCAGGAAAGTATTCAGCGCTATCGTCAAAAAGCGGGTTTTCGAGTGAAACATAGGTGTTCAGCGGAGTATGCTTATCTCTTGCCGCAGACTGAACTGCGGAAATCAACGCATGATTGACACACCGGTCCGCAAAGGTGCGGAAGGATGCGCCGCGTCGGGAGTCATAGGATCGAATTGCCTTTAACAGGCCTACCATACCCTCCTGAACCAAATCCTCATTCTCTCCTCCCATCAAGAAAAAAGATCTGGAACTGATTAGGACGGTCCGGCGGTAACGTAGAATCAAACATTCCTCGGCCATCCCATCGCCCTGCCTGGTGGCAAGGCATAGCGCTTCATCGCTCATGGTTTGGTAGGAAATCTTCTCTGTTTCCATCCGTTCCTCCTTCGTTAGTATATCCGTCTATCACCAAATTGTCAAGGATTTATCTGAATATATTTTCCTTTTTGTGCAATTCGCCACAAGCTAGTTTACATCGTCCAGGCTTATCTGCCCTCCCATGCCCTCATTTCCTGGGAAGGGAAGGTGCAAATGCTCATAAGCCTTCCGGGTGACGCAGCGCCCCCGGGGGGTGCGGATCAGGAAGCCCAGCTGCATCAAATAAGGCTCATAGACGTCCTCCAGGGTCACCGACTCTTCGTTGATGGTGGCGGCCAGGGTATCCAGGCCCACCGGGCCTCCGCCGTAATTTTCAATGATGGAGCACAGCATTCTCCGGTCAACGGCATCCAAGCCCAGGGCGTCCACCTCCAGCGCGGACAGGGCCTGATCCGCCACGGAGCGGGTGATGACGCCTCCAGCCACAACCTGGGCGAAATCCCGGACGCGGCGCAGCATCCGGTTGGCGATTCGAGGGGTGCCCCTGGAGCGCTTTGCAATTTCCATTACACCATCCGGCTCGACGGGCACGCCCAAAATCCCCGCCGAGCGGGTCACAATCATAGTCAACTCCCGGGGCGTATACAGCTCCAGGCGCAGGGTCACGCCGAAGCGGTCCCGCAGAGGGGCGGACAGCTGGCCCGCCCGGGTGGTGGCGCCGATCAGGGTAAACTTCGGCAGGTCAAGGCGAATGGAATTGGCCGAAGGGCCCTTACCGATGATGATATCCAGGGCATAATCCTCCATGGCGGGATAGAGAATCTCCTCCACGGAGCGGTTCATGCGGTGGATCTCATCCACGAAGAGGATATCATTCTCCCCCAAATTGGTCAGCAGGGCCGCCAGATCCCCCGGCTTTTCAATGGCCGGGCCGGAGGTGATCCGAATATTGGCGCCCATTTCATTGGCGATAATATTGGACAGGGTAGTTTTGCCCAGGCCGGGCGGTCCGTGCAAAAGCACATGATCCAACGGTTCCCCCCGCATCTTTGCCGCCTGGATGAAGATTTCCAGGTTCCCCTTGGCCTTCTCCTGGCCAACATACTCGGACAGCGTCTTCGGGCGCAGGGAATAGTCGTTCTCATCCTCCGGCAGGGGCGAGGTGGAAATCAAAGGCTCGCTGGCACGGATACCGGGATCAGAAAAATCAATGCTCAAGCCAGATGCCTCCTTACTTTACCATTTTCTTCAGGGCCTGGCGGATGATCTCCTCCAGGGACAGGGCATCCATCCGGATGCCCTGGAAGGCGGAGTTGATTTCCGCCGGGGAATAGCCCAGAACAGCCAGGGCCGCCGTGGCCTCAGACAGCTTGTTCTGGGGGATGACCGTCGTGCCCCTGCCGCCGTAAGCCTCGCCGGCGGAGGTCGCCTGGGTCTTTGCCATCTTGTCCTTCAGTTCCAGGATAATCCGCTGGGCGGTCTTCTTGCCGATGCCCGGGGCGGAGGTCAAGGCCTTCTCGTCTCCGGTGACCACAGCCATGGCAAGGCCAGCGGGATTGGTGGAGGACAGGATCGCCAGAGCCGCCTTGGGCCCCACGCCGGAAACCCCGATCAGCTGCCGGAAACAGCTCAATTCCTCCTTGGTGGCAAAGCCATAGAGGTCAATGGCGTCCTCCCGAACGTTCATATAAGTAAACAGGCGGGCCTTCTCCCCCTGGTGCAGGCGGGAGAGCGTGTTGCTGGTGGTCTTACAGGCATAGCCTACGCCGCCGCAGTCCACCACCGCCAGGTGCTCCTCCAGCAGGGCCACTGTGCCGGAAAGGTAATAAAACATGGGCGTTTACCTCATTTGGTCGAATATTTCTTGGGGTCGTACTTCCGCTCTGTATTGAGCAGGGAGGTGGCCGCCCGGCCGTGGCAGATGGCGATGGCCAGGGCATCCGCCGCGTCATCCAGCCTGGGGATCTCCCGCATGTTCAGCAGCCGCTGGGTCATCAGCATGACCTGCTTCTTTGTGGCCTTGCCGTACCCCGCCACAGACTGCTTCACCTGAACAGGCGAGTACTCGTAAATTGGAATGCCGTGCTTCTCCACGGAGAGGAGCAGCACTCCCCGTCCATGGGCCACGGCAATCCCGGTGGTGATATTTGTGCTGAAAAACAGTTCCTCGATGGCCACCTCATCTGGGTGAAAGGTGTCTAAAAGCTGATCCATATCCTGGGAGATCTGGAGCAACCGCTGGGACAGGGGCTGTCCCGCCGGAGTGGTGATCACACCGTATTGAAGCAGCTGATTTTTCCCCCGCTCCGCCCGGATCAGGCCAAAGCCGATGGTGGCCACGCCGGGGTCAATCCCTAGAACAACCATAATTTTCCTCTTTTCCAAAGGGACTTTCACTCAGATATTATCATTCTATCATACAAATTTTCTAGTTTCAACCGTTTTCCAAGGGAATCCAATTTGGATCAAGAAAGAGGACAGGCCGTTCTGCCCGAGCTTTGTCGATCAAGTCGACAAGCTCTCTCGAAAATGCAAGCATTTTCTCGAATTTGGAGTAACTCGTGCCGCCGAAAGGCGGCCACTCGCTGCATTTGCGCGGATAGAGGAAGATGCCATTCGGCCGCGCGGCACACCCTACCGCAGCGCACGCTATAAATAGTGTACGTTTGCAGGGTGAGAAGTGAATTTTTTCAGGCACATGTCCTGAAAAAATTCATAATTTCATTTTATTCCGTCAGCAAGCTGACGGAACTCTGCCGAGGGCTTGCAAGTTTTTATCTGGAAAGTAGATTTTTCGACAGTTTGTTCTGCCTATCCTCTCCTGCTCACCATGTAAAGTAAAAGGTCACGCCATTCTCCCCATTCTTCACGCCACAGTGGAAGCCGTGCTGATCCAGGGCCTCCGGGCCAGAATAGGCTGAGGTGAACAGCAGCTCCTCTCTTTTTCCGGTATAATAGTCGATAATCCCCTCTTGAAGATTTTTATCGTCTTCCGTCAGCAGGATTCGATAGCTCATCACAAGCCCCCCTTCTGCTTCCATTATAACAGGGAATGATCTCGAAATCACTTCCCATTCCCTGGCAAAAATCACTTTCCTGTGCTACAATACCTTCGGCAATCTATTTCACGGAAGGATAGGAGGAATTTTGGTATGACAGTCACTCCCTTTGGAACCACAAAAGGCGGCCAGCAGGCCCAGCTCATCGCCCTAGACAACGGCCAGATCCGGTGTATCATCACCAATTACGGCGCCACGCTGGTCTCCCTGGAGGTGCCGGACAGGTCCAGCAAGTACCGGGATGTGGTGCTGGGCTTTGACACCCTGGCAGATTATGAAACCCAGACCGCCTTCATCGGCGCCACCATCGGACGCCACGCCAACCGCATCGGCGGCAGCCGTTTCACCCTGAACGGCAGAGAGTACATCCTCCCCGCCAACGAGGGCCCCAACCAGCTCCACGGCGGCATCGGCTTCGACAAGAAGGTCTGGTCCTATCAGGAGGTGGAACATGGCGTGAAGCTCTCCCTGACCAGCCCGGATATGGATCAGGGCTTCCCCGGCGAGCTAAGGGCCACCGTGACCTATACCCTGGACGGCTCCCGGCTGGTCATCTCCTATTCTGCCGTCAGCGATCAAGACACCATCTGCAACATGACTAACCATTCTTACTTCAACCTGAACGGCCAGGGCAGCGGCACCGCCATGAGCCACACCTTGCAGCTGAAGGCCTCCAGGTTCACTCCGGTTTCCAGCAGCGCCTGCATCCCCACCGGAGAACTGCGCCCTGTGGAGGGGACCCCTATGGATTTCCGTTCCCCCACTCCCATGGGCCAGCGCATCAACCAGGCGGATGAGCAGCTGAAATTCGGCAATGGCTATGACCACAACTGGGCGGTGGACGGCCCCGCCGGAACCATGCGCACTGCCGCGATTGCGGAGAGTGGGGAATCCGGCATTCGGATGGAGGTCAAGACCGACCTGCCTGGCATCCAGTTCTACGCCGCCAACGGCGTGGCCGGCGTTCCCGCCGGCAAGGGTGGCGCGGTTTACCAGAACCGGGACGCCTTCTGCCTGGAGACGCAGTATTTCCCTGATTCCGTCAATCATCCCAATTTCATCCAGCCCATTTTGAGCGCAGGCGAAACCTGGACCTCCCAGACAGTCTACTCCTTTACCACAATTTAGCGCAAGAACCGGCCGGAGCTTCCCTCAGGGAAGGCTCCGGCCGGTATATTTATGGGATTACAGATTAAGCAAAGGGATTCTCCGTGGGATAGGGCAGGGACTTGGGCTGATTATAGGCGATATCAGAAATGCCCAAATACTTGAACACCTCGAACAACGCCTTGCCATAGTGTCCGAAGGTCACTGCGCCGTGATGAGGATATCTCTTCTGCACCAGGACATGACGATAGAAGCGGCCCATCTCATTAATGGCGAAGATGCCGATGCCGCCGAAGGAGCGGGTGGCCACAGGCAGGATCTCGCCCTGGGCGATGTAGGCCCGGAGATCGCCGTTGGAGTCGCACTGCAGGCGATAGAAGGTGATATCGCCGGGGGCGATGTCGCCCTCCAGGGTGCCCCGGGAGATGTCAGGCTCCGCGCCGTGCTCCAGATTGCGGTTCTGGATCAGCTGATACTTCACAGCCCGGTCCTCGCACAGCTTGCAGCTGGACGTATTGCCGCAGTGGAATCCCATAAAGGTATCGTTCAGCTTGTAATCATACTTGCCCTTGATGCCTTCGTCATAGATGTACCGGGGAACTGTATTGTTGATATCCAACAGGGTCACGGTGTCACCAGAGACACACATTCCGATATATTCGGACAGGGCGCCATAGATATCCACCTCGCAGGACACAGGGATGCTCCGGGCCACCAGGCGGGAGTTTACGTAGCAAGGCTCAAACCCAAATTCGAAGGGGAACGCGGGCCAGCACTTGTCAGCGAACGCCACATACTTCCGGGCGCCCTTGTGCGCCTCTGCCCAGTCCAGCAGGGTCAGCTCGAACTGCGCCATCTTGGTGTTCAGCACGGTGTCAGAATAATAGCGGCCTTCGCCCATTTCCTTGGCCATATCCGCCACGACCTCGGGAATCCGGGGATCATCCGCGTGCTCCTTGAAGCTCATCAGCAAATCCAGCTCGGAGTTCTCCTCGATCTCAACCCCCAGTTCATACAAGCCCTTGATGGGAGCATTGCAGGCAAAGAAGTCCTGGGGACGGGGGCCGAAGGTGATGATCTTCAGGTTGGAAACGCCGATAATGGCCCGGGCAATGGGCACAAACTCGGCAATCTTGTCCGCAATCTCCTCTGCGGTGCCCACGGGATACTCGGGGATATAGCCCTTCAGGTGGCGCATGCCCAGATTATAGGAACAGTTCAGCATGCCGCAGTAGGCGTCGCCGCGGCCGTTGATCAGGTCGCCATCGCCCTCCGCCGCCGCCACATACATTACGGGGCCGTCAAAGTTCTTGCCGATGAGCGTCTCAGGCGTCTCAGGACCAAAGTTGCCCAGGAAAACAACCAGAGCATTGCACTCCGCCTTCTTCACATCGGCAACCGCCTCCAGCATGTCCTTTTCGCTCTCCACAGTGATGGGACACTCGTAGAGATCATCGCCCTTGTAAGCGGCAACGATGTTCTTGCGGCGCTGGGTGGACAGGGTGATGGGGAAGCAGTCCCGGGAAACCGCGATAATGCCCAGCTTTACTTCAGGAATGTTCTGCATAATAAGTACCTCACCTTCAAAATTTTTACGCGAGATCCCTCGCAATATCAATATTGACGCCATCCAGAGCTACGACTGCTCCCTGCGCTGCCTCGCCGCTCTCCGGATGGGCTAACAGCCACTTGTTGCAGGCCCAAAGCAGCCGGTCCTCCTCATTCAGAGGGGACATCTCCGGCTTGGGGCCGTTGGTGCCCAGGGGCAGCGCCACCAGGACTTTAAAGCCCTGACCCGCCTTGCCGTTGCAGGGCGCATAATGCAGCGTAGAACCATAGACCTCCACCGGAACGCCGGCGGGACACTGAAATGCCTTGACCTTGGCGGTATCCAGATGTCCGTCCTGCACGTCGTCCAACTTCGCCAGCAGCAGGATAAAGTCCGTGGTGCCGCAGTTGACCTCGCTGTCCCGGTGGTACTCCAGGCAGTTCAGCTTGGTATTGTGACCGTTGCACCAGCCCATTTGAATGGGCATGCCGCCGTACTCGTTGGTGGAAAGCCGCTGCTTGATGGGCAGCGCCTCCAGGGCAGGATCGCTGGCCACATAGTCCGTGCCTTCGAGCAGCGGAGTCTCCTTCTCCAGAGTCTCCAGCAGCTCAGCGGTGTCATAACCGGTGATGACACGGCCGTAGGTCAGAAATTCCTTGTCATAGACAGATTGGATTTTCATATTCAGCACTCCTTATTTTCCCTCATTTTGTTTCCCCAAGGGCTCCCCAGGGACAAAATGATTGCATATTTTCTCCGACCAGGGCAGGAATACCTGCGCAGTTGGCCCCACCAGGAAGGCGCAGATCACCGTTCCCAGCCCCAGGGTTCCGCCCAGCGCAAAGCCAATTCCGGCGAAGCACACGTCCACAAGAATGCGGACGATGCCGATTTTTTTCTTTACTTTGTCACTGATAACCACAGCAACCAGGTCATTCGGCCCCGTTCCCGCCTCTGATTTGATGACGATGGTCATGCCGAAGGACAGAATCACGCACCCCAATGCCAGCATCACAACCCGCAGGGCAATGGGTGAATGGGAATTCAGAATGTCCTTCAAAACCAATGTATACCCATCGATAATGGGCCCGCCCAAAAACATACAAATGAGCGTTCCGACCCGGACGTAGCTTCGATCCACAAAGAGCAAAACCACGATAATCAGAAAGGACACCGCCATATGCACCCTTCCATGGGTCACCGGCCAGCCAGAGGGCCAGGGCACTATGCGGAATAGCCCTTGAATAAACACATTAAAGGGATCCGAGCCCAGATCAGCCTGGAGAAACAGCGTCACACCCAAGTGTGCGATGGCCAAGCCAACCATCAGAAGGATCAGCCGTATAACAAAATCATACGCACGTTTCCCTTTAGTCATCCTCTTCCTTCTCTCCTTCACCGGGATCCTCCACAGGCTCACCATCCCGGCCGATGACATAGCCGTAATTCTCCAGATCGGCCTGGGCCATCTGCTCGTCTAGCTCCTTGGCCTCCTCCTCTGTCAGCTCCGACTTTTTACGGACCATGTAATAGACATAGCCCGCATAGGCCAGAACCCCACAGCCAACCAGCGCCATGACAGCGATTAAAATGATGGTGGTTGTCATGGACATGTTGGAATTTCCGGACAATGTATTTTTTAACATGCGATAGGCCATATAGAGAATATATGCGGCCACTATCACAAGCATGGCCACATGGGTACTGTTGGCCTTCTGCATCTGGTAATTATAGCGCTTTTTCTTCTTGTTCTTGTCTGCCACAGTCTACTCCTTACCCATTGATTGCGGGAAACAGCGCCTTGACGGCAGGATAAATTTGACGGAACACCTGATAGCGCTCCTCATAGCGCGCGGTCAGCTCCGGATCAGGCTTTACAGTCTCCACAACCTTGACGAACTTCTCCGCAATCGCCTGGACAGAGGGATATTCGCCGCAGGCCACCATGGCCAGCATGGCGCCGCCGTAGCCGGGTCCTTCCTCTGATTCAATCACTTCAAGATCCAGATTGCAGACATTGGCAAAGATGGTCCTCCACAGGGGGCTTTTGGCACCGCCGCCGCAAATCCTGCTGCGCTTGATATCGATCCCCAGGGAACGGGCCACCTCCAGGGAATCCCGGATGCCAAAGGCGACACCCTCTAGGACAGCCTGGGTCAGGTCCGTGCGGGTGTTATCCATGGTCATGCCGATGAAGGTTCCCCGGGCATTGGTGTCGTTGATGGGAGAGCGTTCTCCCATCAGGTAGGGCAGGAAGAACACATGGTTCCGGCCCAGCTTTTCCCTGGTGATGCCCGCCTGTTCAGCCCCGTAATCAGTGGTGCCGATGATCTCGTCCATCCACCACTTGTTGCAGGAGGCGGCAGAGAGCATACAGCCCATCAGGTGGTAATGGCCATCCGCATGGGCGAAGGCGTGCAGGGCGTTATTCTCATCCACACTGAAAGACTGGCCGGAGATAAAGATGGTGCCAGAGGTGCCCAGGGAGATGTTGCAGGCCCCCTCCCCCACCGTTCCGGTGCCCACAGCGGCGGCGGCATTGTCCCCGGCACCGGCGGCGATGACCACGCGCTCCGGCAGGCCCAGTTCCGCTGCGATCTCGGGTTTCAGCGTCCCCACCGGCTGATAGCTCTCAAAGATCCGGGGCATCTGCTCCTGGGTGATGCCGCAGACATCCAGCATCTCCTGGGACCAGCGCTTGTTCTTCACGTCAAAGAGCAGCATGCCGGAGGCGTCAGAAACATCAGTGCAGTGAACCCCGGAGAGCATATAATTGATGTAATCCTTGGGCAACATAATTTTGCGGATCTTCGCAAAAAGATCCGGCTCATGCTTGCGCATCCACAGGAGCTTGGGGGCGGTAAAGCCAGCAAACGCGATGTTGGCCGTGTATTCGGAGAGTTTATCCTTGCCAATCACTGTATTCAGATAATCGGTTTCCTCTGCGGTGCGGCCATCATTCCACAGGATAGCGGGACGGATGACCTGATCCCCCTCGTCCAGCACCACCAGGCCATGCATCTGGCCGCCGGCGCCAATGCCAGCCACCTGGGTCTTATCACAGTCAGCAGTCAGCTCCTTGATACCAGCCAAGGTCTCTCTCAGCCACTCCGCAGGGTCCTGCTCAGACCAGCCCGGATGGGGAAAGGAAATGGGGTACTCCCGGGAGACAATTTTCTCAATCTTACCGCTGCCATTCATCAGCAGGAGCTTGACGGCAGAAGTGCCTAAGTCAATTCCGATGTAAAGCATCGAATCATCCTCCTTATACGTGCAGGCCTTCATTCGGAAAGTTTGCACGAAATTACCACTGATATCTTACCTCATATTTGGATATTTCGCAAGCGATTAAGGTCATTTCTTTTTGAAATATCTCCGTTTCTTCTCGATCCCACCGCCGGGGTAGGAAAAGGGCGCCGTGGCTTTCCCACGGCGCCCCGATTCGTTTATAGAAGTTTTGATTAAGACTTGCCGGTCTTATGGTTGGAGACAACGTCGAAGATAACGGCGACCAGCAGAACCGCGCCCTTAACGACATACTGCCAGTTGTTGTCCAGACCGATGATGGACATGCCCTGGTTGATAACACCCAACAGGATAGCGCCGATGACGATGCCAGGAACCGTACCGGAACCGCCGTAAGCAGAGGCGCCGCCAATGAAGCAGGAGCCGATGGCGTCCATCTCATAGGAGTTGCCGGTGTCGCCGTTGACAGAGCCGACACGGGCTGCCACCAGCAGGCCGGACAGGCCAGCCAGGAAGGACATGGATGCATAAGCCATGAAGTAAACTCTCTTGGTGTCGATACCAGACAGCTTGGTGGCCTTTTCGTTGCCGCCGACTGCATAGAAATAACGGCCGAAGGCGGTCTTAGAGGTGATAAAGGCATAGACAAAGATCACCGCCAGCACCCACAGCAGCATGACGGGGATGCCCCTATAGTGCGCCAACTTCCAGGAATAGACCGCAACCAGGATCGCGATAATAGCCATCCGGATAAAGACAGGCGCGGCAGGAGGCATCTTGTAGCCCATCTTGGCCTTCTTAACACGGCTCAAAGCGGCGTAGACCAGCAGCATCACGGCGACGATCAGTCCCACGATAAACGCGGACCACTTCACGCTGCCGCTGTCCAGGCCGGGAATCTGAATGTAGGAAGCGAAGATGTTGATAAACAGCTTATTGTTGCTGACGTTCACGGTCTTAGATCCCAGGACAACACGGCCCAAGCCGCGGAACAGGAACATACCAGCCAGGGTGCAGATAAAGGGAGGGATATGTACATTGCCGATCCAGAAGCCCTGCCACACGCCGATCACAGCGCCGATTACCAGGCAGATCAGGATAACAATAACAGCGTTGATACTGGTGTTGGCCATAAGCTGAGCGCCAATGGCACCAACCAAACAGACAATGGAACCGACGGACAGGTCCACGTTACCACCGGTCAGAATGCAGAGCAGCATGCCGCAGGCCAGAACCAGCACATAGCTGTTCTGCAGCAGCAGGTTGGAGAGGTTCTGGGGATTCAGCAGCCTGCCCTCAGTCAGAGCTGCAAACAGGATAAACACAGCAACCAGGGCAATTACCATGGTATATTTTTTAATAAACGGACCGATATTGATTTTCATGTATTAGCACTCCCTCACTCGTTATTTCTTATCAGACTTAAGGATGGCAGCCATGATTTTTTCCTGAGAGGCCTCAGAGGCAGACATTTCTGCAACCATCTTGCCCTCGTTCATAACATAGATGCGATCGCACATACCCAACAATTCCGGCATTTCGGAAGAGATCATAATCACAGACTTTCCATGGGCAACCAAATCGTTCATAATGCAGTAGATTTCGTACTTTGCACCAACGTCGATACCCCGGGTCGGTTCGTCCAGGATCAGCACGTCAGGGTCAGCAAACATCCATTTTGCCAGCAGAACTTTCTGCTGGTTGCCGCCGGACAGATTGCCCACAGCCTGTTGAACAGTCGGAGTCTTGGTTCTGAGCTTGTCTTTGTATCCCTCGGCATAGGCATTTTCCTTGTCCACATTCACAATGCCTCTCCTACAGATCTTTTCCATGCGGGCCATGGTGGTATTCCTAGCGATGGATTGCTCCAGGACCAAGCCGTTGCCCTTACGATCCTCTGTCACATAGGCTAAGCCGGCTTCGATTGCCTGACGCTCACTCCGCAAGGTGACTTCCTTCCCGTCGATAATCAGGGTGCCGGAAATGCCGGTGCCATAGGAACGGCCGAAGATGGACATTGCCAACTCTGTGCGGCCGGCGCCCTGCAGGCCAGAGAAGCCCACAATCTCGCCCTTATGTACGGTGAAGGAAACATGGTCGTCAACCACCTTTTCTGTGTAAATGGGATGGTGAACCGTCCAGTCTCTGACCTCCATGCCGATCTCATCGCTGATGTTATGCTCACGGGCGGGATACCGGTCAGACAGCTCACGGCCAACCATGCCCCGGATAATACGGTCCTCATCCACAGTGCGGGTGGAGTTGTCAAGGGTCTCGATGGTGGAGCCATCCCGGAGGACGGTGATCTTATCCGCAACATAGGCGATCTCGTTCAGCTTATGGGAGATAATGATGGAAGTCATGCCCTGCTTCTTAAACTCCAGAAGCAGATCCAACAGCATCCTGGAGTCCTCCTCGTTCAGGGAGGAAGTGGGTTCGTCCAGGATCAGCAGCCGCACATTCTTGGACAGTGCCTTCGCAATCTCAACCAACTGCTGTTTGCCGGTACCGATATCCTTAATCAGCGTCATGGGACTGTCCTTCAGGCCAACCTGCTCCATATGCTTTTCAGCCTCGTGGTAGGTACGGTCCCAGTCAATACCGAACTTGCCCTTGCGTTCATTGCCAAGGAACATATTTTCACCGATGGACAGTTCGGGGATCAGCGCCAGTTCCTGATGGATAATGACGATGCCCATCTTTTCACTGTCTCTCAATGTTTTAAACTGGCAAAGCTGACCATCATAGATGATCTCGCCAGTATAGCTTCCGTAGGGATAGGTGCCACTGAGCACGTTCATCAGCGTGGATTTACCAGCGCCGTTCTCGCCCACCAGAGCGTGAATCTCGCCGCGCCGGACTTCCAGGTTGACGTTATCAAGTGCCTTGACACCGGGGAACTCTTTTGTGATGTTTTTCATCACGAGAATATTGTCAGCCAAATTGTATGCCCTCCTCTTTCTCCCTTTACCGACCTTTCTTAACGATAAAAGGGTTCTATCATGCTGCCGCGCAGCGGGCAGCTGCGCAGGTTATCCAGGTTGTAATGAATAAGGGGCGGGGTGATTGCCCCGCCCCCAGTCAAGTTGGTTATTGTGAAATGGAGTTACTGTTTGCTTCTAAATTAGGTAGAGGAAGAAGTGGACACCAGATAATCGCCGTCCCAAGCGTACAGGCCGGTGTCAACCAGATCCTGCAGGTTGTCAGCGGTAACCGTCCAGGGCACCAGCAGGTAGGAAGGAATGATGCCAGTACCGTTATCATAGGACTCGGTATCATAAGCTGCGTCCACGGACAGGGAGGACAGCAGATCCTCACCAGGCTCCTGGCCGCTTAGTATGGCCTTAGCCAGTTCCAGGGTAACACCAGCCTCGTCGGAGACGTTCTTGTAAACGGTCATGGTCTGCAGGCCGTCAACAATGTTTGCCAGGTTGGCGATATCGCCGTCCTGACCAGTGATAATGGGGGTGTTGCCGCCATTGTAGTCAGAGACGATAGCCTGAGCAGCGCCCAGAGCGGTGGAGTCATTGGAGCACAGAACCACGTCCAGGATGGTGCCGTCAGAATAGTAGGAAGCCAGGGTATTCTGCATGTTCTCCAGAGCAGTGTCAGTGGACCAACCATCGGTAGCGGTCTGCTCGAAGGTGAGCTTGCCGGAAGGAACATTCAGGACGCCGGAATCCAGATAGGGCTGCAGGGTGTCCATAGCACCGTTGAAGAAGTAAGTAGCGTTGTTGTCAGCGGGGTCACCAGCGACAATCTCCAGGTTGTAGGTCTGGGTAGCGTTGTCCAGATCCAGAGAATCAATGATGAACTGAGCCTGCAGGACGCCCACCGTGTAGTTATCGAAGGAAACATAATAGGAAATAGAATCCGTGTTCATAATCAGACGGTCATAGGCAATGACGGGGATGTCGGCATCCTTGGCGTCAGCCAGAGTCTGGGACAGGGTGTCACCATCGATAGCAGCGATGACCAGGAGGTCCACGTCGTCCGCGATCATGTTGGCAATATCGTTGTTCTGCTGATCGGTATCATTGTCGGAATAGGACAGCTCCACGGTATAGCCGGCGGCCTCGAACTGCTCCTTCAGATACTCACCGTCACGGTTCCAGCGCTCCAAGGACTTGGTGGGCATTGCGATACCGACAAGCTGGCCATCGCCGGTGACTTCGGTTTCAGTCCCCTCAGCAGACTCGGTCCCTTCAGATTCCTCAGTGGACTGGGACTCAGTAGTACCCGAATCGCCGCCACCGCAAGCTGCCAGAGACAGGATCATCGCCAAAGCCATGATCAGTGCGATTAACTTTTTCATTTTAGATTTCTCCCTTCTCAATTATGGACATATGTCCAAAGGTTTTTTCTACACCAGCTCCTCTTTCGGATCACGAGATCCTTCCGGTGCAGTCAGTAAATTCGCCCATTCCCGGGGAACTTCCTTGCATACATTTTAGTGCACTTCGATAAAAAGTCAATTACATTTTGTTTCTTTCTCTCCATTTTGTATAAATTAACGATTGGAAACGATTCCATTTTGGTAAAAATTACTATTCAGTTTTTGCATAACCTCCCGGCTGTTTTTGAATTCACAAAACCAGAATTTTTGAAGTCTGTCGGATCCGGTC
>CAYLVH010000046.1:0-14841 GCA_964387095.1 uncultured Oscillospiraceae bacterium | reverse complement strand
CCATGCGGCACACTTTCTGCACCCGGCTTGCCCAGGCTGGAATGAACCCCAAGGACCTCCAGTACATCATGGGACATTCCAACATCACCATGACGCTGAACTATTACGCTCATGCGGATTACACCTCCGCAAAGGCGGCGATGGACAGGCTGGCGGCGTAGTAGTAAGCCGCCGTTTCTACTACGGTTTTACTACTTTTCAATGCCGAATGAGGCTCCGATATGCCATGATATGCGGGGTATCTTCCGAAACGCAAAATGCCGGAAATGCTTGATATAACAAGCCTTTCCAGCATTTGCGGAGATTTGCAAAGATAATCAGAAAATTGGTAGAACTTTTATACGAAAATCTCCTGCGCCACCTGCGCAGGAACCAAATTCCATATGCTCTTTTACAGCGCCTTGCGGATCTGCCGCAGGGCGTTTTTTTCCAATCGGGAAACCTGGGCCTGGCTGATCCCGATCTCGTTGGAGACACCTCCATCTGCGTCCGCCCCTCAAAAAAGCGCAGACGCAGGATCTCCTGTTCCCGCCGGGGCAGCTGGCTCATTGCCTCCCGCAGGGCAATATGCTCCAGCCAGTTCTCATCCGTGTTCTTATTGTCCTTCACCTGATCCATCACACACACCGTATCACCGCTGTCTGAATAGACCGGCTCGTAGAGACTCACCGGGTCAGCAATGGCATCCATGGCCATGACCACATCCTCCCGCCGGATATCCAGCAGCTTGGCCAGCACCTCCACCGTGGGCTCCTTCTGGTGCTCACTGATATACTGCTCCCGGGCCTGCAGCACCCGATAGGCGGTATCCCGCAGGGAGCGGGACACCCGCATCGCCGAGCTGTCCCTTAAAAACCGGCGGATTTCACCGGAGATCATGGGCACACCGTAGGTGCTGAAGCGCACATCGTACAGATCCGGATCAAAATTGTCGATTGCCTTAATCAGCCCCACGCAGCCGATCTGAAAGAGATCGTCCATGTTCTCCCCTCGATTGGCAAACCGCTGGATCACCGACAACACCAGCCGCAGATTGCCCTCGATCATCTTTTGCCGTGCTTCCTTGTCCCCTTTTTTGACCCGGCGGAGGAGCTCCGCCATCTCCTCATTTTTTAAAACCTTCAGATTTGCCGTATTGACGCCGCAGATTTCAACCTTGCCCAACATCCGTCAACCTCCAGTTTTCTGATACTGAAAGTATCTCCGGTGGGGACAAGTTTTATACATTTCCCTTCTCCCGCAGGGTATCGGCGTTATCCTTTATGCCTCCTTGTCAGCTCATATGGACGATATCCCGGCGCAGGCGGGAGATAATGCGTTTTTCCAATCGGGAAATATAGGACTGGGAAATGCCCATACTGCCAGCCACCTCTTTCTGGGTACACTCCCGCCGTCCCCCTAAGCCAAACCGCATGACAATGATCCGCCTCTCCCGGTCAGTCAGCCGGCTCAGGGCCACAGCCAGCAGCTTCCGGTCCACGTCCTCCTCCAAGGGCTTCATCACAATATCGTTGTCCGTTCCCAGGATATCCGAGAGGAGCAGCTCGTTCCCGTCCCAATCAGTATTCAACGGCTCGTCGATGGACACTTCCAGCCTTTGGTTGGAATTTTTCCGCAAATACATGAGAATTTCGTTTTCGATGCACCGGGAAGCGTAGGTGGCTAACCGGATCTTCTTGTCCGGGCGGTAGGTATTCACCGCCTTGATGAGTCCGATGGTCCCGATGGAGATCAAGTCCTCCAGGTTAATTCCTGTGTTGTCAAAACGGCGGGCGATATACACCACCAGCCGGAGATTGTGCTCAATCAGGGTGTTCTTTGCGTCCTCGTCCCCCGCCTCCATGCGGGCAATGGTTTCCGCCTCCGCCTCCCGGCTGAGGGGGCTGGGAAGCACATCGCTCCCGCCTATGTAAAAGATCCCTTCGGACTCCTGTCGCTTCCAGAATTCCAGAACCCGCTGAAACCATTTCTTCCAATCTGCCATTCCTTCCCTCACTTTCCTGCACTTGTCACCAAGGCGGTGCAGCCGCTGTCTGACAGCCGCTGTGCCGTCAGCGCCACCAGCCGCTCCGGCCGGGGCTTTCCTGCCGAGGTGATGCTGTCCAGCTTAAAGGCCAAAAGTAGCCCGCCGCAAGTTCCCACTGCCCGATAGGGCACCAGCCTCCAGGCGATTTCCCCGCCCTGGACCAGCCCCGCCGAGGGATTTAAAACCAACTCCTCCGTCAACGTTGGAATCAGGGGCAGCGCCTCCTGCCACTCCAGCACGGCGACGCGGCTGCCCGTCAGGGGATCTGTCAGGCCGTTTCCCGTATCCACCAGGGCAGTGACCTGAATACTCCGCCCATGCAGGGCAATTTTTAGGGGAATTAGCTCCCCCTTCAGGCGGCTGTGCCTGGCAATCCCACGAAAGGCCACAGTCAACACGCACCAACAGACAGCCGCCGCCAGCAGGAATGCCTTCAAATCCAAGGGGGTCAGCACCACACCCCGTTCCAGGGACAGCCCGGCGCCCAGCAGCTCCAGGGCGTAGAACCCGCCGCCCATGGCGCAGGACAGCCCGAAGAAGACGGCAACACACCGCAGCAGCCTCCGGCTTCCGCCATAACCTGCGAGCACCATCAGCACTCCCATAGCCAGCTTCACCGGCCACGCGGCCAGGAATCCCCCCCAGGGCAGAAAGCAGCACACAGCATAGATGCCCCCCAGGCAGGCGCCCAGCGCCAAGCGATAGCGATTCAGCCCGGCGCCCAGAACCCGGCCGGTCAGCAGCAGAAGCAAATAATCCACCAGGCCGTTGGTCAGGAACAGGGTGTCCACATAGACGGTCATCGGCCTCACCTCACGCTCCATTGTAGCAGGGGAAGCCCGGAAAACCTGGTCTAAGTCCGACGATGGACAAAAGTTTTCCGCAACAGCTCCACCTCCGAGGAAGCGGACACAAAAACGCCCTCCTGACCGGATCACTCCGGTCAGAAGGGCTTCTTCATCTTCGTATCTGATTCGGGGGAAACAACCCGGTTCAGGCTTATTCCACCCCGTTCAATGGCGCATCAGCTTCCCAGCTTGCTCAGGAAATCCATTAGGACGGCCTGATCCGCTCTGTCTGGTGCAAACAGCTCCGGCTCTTCATCCTCATCCCGGAGCAATTCGGCAATACCGATATATTGGGACAAGGCAGACTTCATGTCATACTTGTCGCCATGGATGGTCTCCAACCAAACCGATCTGGAGCAGTGGTTGATTGCGTCCCTGAATGCCTCAACTTCTTGCAGATTCCTGACTCTCATTCCAAAATACCTCCAATCCGATTTCAAGATTTTGGGGTCACCCCCATTATATGGAACCGTTTCCATTTCCATCTACTTTGGATTATACCCATTTACCCTGGAATTACAATTGGCAAAAACATCATAATCCTGCATTTTCCAATTCAATTTCAGGCATCTTACCAAGGCAGAGAATTTTTCCCAAAATCGGAATTGAAGTCTTACAACGCCCCCGCAACAGGGCCTTACTTCTCCTTCTGCTGCAGCTGCAATCTGTCAGCAATCATGGCGATAAACTCGCTATTGGTGGGCTTTCCCTTGGTGTTGCTGACGGTGTAGCCGAAATACTTCTGCAAGGTTTCCAAATCGCCCCGATCCCAGGCCACCTCGATGGCGTGGCGGATTGCCCGTTCCACGCGGCTGGCGGTGGTGCCGAAGTGCTTGGCAACCTCCAGGTACAGCACCTTTGTGACAGCATTGATGACATCCATATTCTCCACAGTCAGCAGAATCGCCTCCCTGAGATACTGGTAGCCCTTGATGTGCGCAGGAACGCCAATCTCGTGGATAATGGCGGTGATCCGGGCCTCCAAGCTCTGGGAGCGCACCGGCTCCGACTCCCCGGCAGGCTGCCGGGCCAGCATCCGGATCCTTGCCGGCAGGCTATTTAGATTCATGGGCTTCATCATATAGTAATCACAGCCCAGGTCGATGCTCTGATTTACCAGTTTGCTGCGGGGCACGCCGGACAACACCAGCACCTGGGGCCGGATATCCCACTGGGCAACCTGCTCCAACACCTCAAGCCCGTCAATATCAGTTAAAACCAGATCCATCACCAGTACATCTACATTTGTATTTTCCAACTGGTGAAGCACCTCTTTGCCACTAGTAGAAGCCTCAACCAGTTCGAAGTCATTCTCCAATTCAACAGTCTATTTCAGCAGACCAAGGAACTCTTCATCGCCATCTGCAACCATAATTCTTGTTTTGCTCATTCGTTTTACTCTCCTTCAACATAAAGTCATCCCGGATCTCACGGAACGCGGTTCTCTCTCTTTGGTCAATAATTTACCACATTTTAAGGTTGGAATCAACTATATTTTGCAAATAATCGTTTTATTTATTTCGACTTTAAGTGGTTTATAATGTGTTTTTTATCGAAAAAGTTTCAGATTTAAATTCTAGTCTTGTTTTTATCGGCGAATTTTGCCAAATTTTGTCGAATCTTGTCAAATATGATCCGACAAACAAGAAAGGAGGCCATAATCCGCAGTTCTTGCCGCAAAACGGTCTCCCTTTCAAATTCGCGCTTTCCCTAGAAGGAAAGCTCCGTACCCGTGGTGAAATGCACAACCCATTCTCCAAACTTCTCCCGGAGCAGCCGCAAGGCTGGCTTTCCGGTGCAATGGCCGGTGACCAGCTTACCCACCCCCAGGTCCATCAGGTGCTGACCAATGGCCAGCACCTTCTCCCGGGGAACCCTCAGAGTCTCATCATTTCCAGGCCCCATCAGGTGGAAGCCCCCCACCACCGCCTGGATTCTCCGGCCAGGGAAGCGCTCCTGCACCCCCCGGACAATTTCCACTACGCCGGCGTGACAACAGCTGTTCAGGATCACCAGGCCGTTTCCCGCCTCCGGCACCACGCTCTGCTCGTGATCAAACCTTCACCGGGGGTGTTTTCAATCAGGGAAATCAATCTCATCGTTCTCTCTCCCTTCTCAGGACATGGAGGGAAACAGCAGCTTCTTGGCGCTCACCAGCGCCTCCACCAGCTGATCCACATCCTCTTTTGTATTCTCCTGGCCGAAGGAGACCCGGAAGGCCCCCTCTTTCACCGGTTTGCCCACGGGCAGGGCCGCAAACACATGGCTGGGCTTCCCCCGATGGCAGGCGGAACCGGCAGACACGCAGATCCCCTTGTCCCCCAGGACCCGCACCAGCACCTCGCTCTTGTAGCCCGGCATGCTCAGGCAGAGGATATGGGGTGCCTCTCCCCGGCCCACTCGTTGAAGCTCCGGGAGCTTCCCCCTGAGCTGTTCCCAGGCATAGGCTTTCAGCTCTTTCATGTGCGCCCAGGTCTGTTCCCGCTCCTGACTGCCCAACTCAGCGGCCTTGGCAAAGGCGGCAATCTGAGCCGTAGCCTCGGTGCCAGGGCGCATACCATTCTCCTGGCCGCCCCCCAGCATCAGTGGCTTCCACTTGATGCCGCTTTTCACATACAGGGCCCCGACGCCCTTGGGGGCGCCGATCTTGTGCCCGGAGATCGTCAGCAGATCCACCCCCAGCTTCTTCGCCGTGAAGGGCACCTTCAAAAATCCCTGCACCGCGTCGGTGTGAAAAAGCGCCGGCGCGCCGGACGACTTGACCACCTTCACCGCCTCCGCCACAGGCAGAACGCTGCCCAACTCGTTATTCACCAGCATCATAGACACCAGCACCGTATCCGGCCGCAGCGCGTTCCTCAAGTCCTCCAGGGAAATCCGTCCATCCTCGTCTGGCCGGAGCCAAGTCATCTGGTAGCCCTGGCGGGCCAGGGCCTTGATGGGCTCCAGGACGGCGGAGTGTTCAATGGCGGTGGTGATGATGTGCTTTCCCCTGTGCTTGTTTACCTCCAGGGCTCCATAGATGGCCCAATTATCCCCTTCCGTGCCGCAGGAGGTGAAGTACACCTCTCCGGGCCGGCAGCCCAGGGCCTTGGCCAGGGTTTTGCGGTTTGCCTCCCGCCGGTCCGCGGCCTCCTTGCCCAGGGGATAGCGGGAGGAGGGATTTCCGTACCCCGCTGTCATCACCTCATAGGCAGCTTGGGCAGCCTCCGGGCGAACCCGGGTGGTTGCCGCATGATCCAGATATATCATCAAATGTCCCTCTTTCTCTCTACAAGGCTGCCCAGCAGGAAGCCGTCCCCGGCCTCCGTGATCTGCACCTGGCGCAGCTGATTATGCAGGTTCTCGCTCTGTACATGCACCTCCATATAATTGGGGGTATGGCCCCTCCAGGCCCCGTCCTTCTCCTCCTCAAAGAGCACCTCAACCTGCTGGCCCACAAACCGGCTCAGATAGCGGCGCTCCATGCCGGAGGCGATCTGAATGGCCCGGCGTGCCCGGTTCTCCTTCTCCTCATTGGGAATTTGATCCTTCATTCCCGCCGCCTTGGTGCCCGTCCGCCGGGAATAGGGGAAGATGTGCATGGCGGCGAACTCCACCTCCTGAATAAAGGCCAGGGTTGCCTGGAACTCCTCCTCCGTCTCCCCGGGGAAGCCGGTAATCAAATCCGTGGTGATGGCCGGGCGATCAAAATACCGACGCAAAAGGCGGCAGGATTCCAGATAACGGGCGGTGTCGTACTTCCGGTTCATCCGTTTCAGCGTGGCATCGCAGCCGCTTTGCAGCGACAGGTGGAAATGGGGGCAAAGATTGTCCAACCGGCCGGCCCTCCGGCAAAACTCCTGGGTGATGGTGCGGGGCTCCAAGGAGCCAAGGCGAATGCGCATATTTGGAGCCGCCCCGCAGATCCCTTCCAGCAGGTGGATGAGACTCAGCCCATTTTTCAAATCCCGGCCCCAGGAGGAAATCTCAATGCCTGTGACAATCAGCTCCAGATAGCCCTCCTCCGCCAGCCTTTTCGCATCCGCCACCGCCTGTTCCAGGGGCAAGGAGCGCACCGGTCCTCTGGCGAAGGGAATGATGCAATAAGTACAGAAGTTGATGCAGCCGTCCTCCACCTTCAGCATGGCTCGGGTGCGGCTCTTCATGCCGCCGGCGGGCAGGGCTTCAAACACCCGCCGCTCCATGGAGTTGTCCACCAGCACCATCTGCCGGCGCTGCCGGAATTCCCCCTCCAGCTGATCCAGAAAGGCGATGCGGTCCCCTGTACCGGAGATTAAATCCACATCCAGCTTTTGAATTTCCCGGGGCTTGGTCTGGGCATAACAGCCGCAGACCGCCACCACCGCCAGGGGATTTTGACGCTTCAGACGGCGGATCATCTGCCGGGATTTTTTATCGCTGACCGCCGTCACCGTGCAGGTGTTGATAATAAAGGCGTCCGCCCCCGCCTCTACGGGCACAATCTCATGCCCCCGCCGGGTCAGAATGGCCTCCATAGCCTGGGTCTCATATTGATTTACCTTGCATCCGAAGGTGTAAATTGCAACTTTCATACGTTCGTTCTCTCTCTATTGTTACAGTCTCTCTGGGATCTACCTGTTCATCTGCCGGCGGCGGGCAAAATTCATGGTGCCATCCTTCATATTCCCAATGGAATCCAGACTCATCCCCGTCCCCCGGGCAACACAGCAGATGGCATCCTCTGCCACCCTGGTTTCAATGCCGGTGGCCTCCCGGATCAGCGTGGCGAAGCCCGTCAGCAGGCTCCCGCCCCCGGTCATAGTAATCCCATTGGCGGAAACATCCCCCACCAGCTCTGGCGGTGTGTGCTCCAGGACATTGTGAATCGCCTTCAGAATCCGGGCTGCCGGCGGGCCAAAGGCCTCCATCAGCTCCTCGGAGGTGATGGTGATCTCCCGGGGCAGGCCGTTGACCAGATCCCGCCCCCGCAGGAGCATGCTCTTTTGCTCCTCCTGGGGATAGACACAGCCCACTTGAATCTTGGCCTCCTCCGCTGTCCGCTCCCCCACCAGCAGGTTGTACTTCTTGCGGATATACCGCACAACCGCCTCATTGAACTTATCTCCGGCTACCTTAATGGAATCCGACTGCACCACCCCGGACAGAGCGATCACCGCGATATCCGTGGTGCCACCGCCGATGTCCACAATCATATTCCCCTCCGGTTCCGCGATCTTGATCCCGGCGCCGATGGCGGCGACCAGGGGTTCCTCGATGAGATAGACCCGCCGGGCTCCCGCCTGGATGCCCGCGTCAATGATCGCGCGCTCCTCTACTTCGGTGATCCCGGAAGGGGTACACACCACCAGATTCGGCTTAAATAGCCGCACAGGGGACACCTTGCGCACAAATTCCCGGAGCATCCGCCGGGTCATATGGTAGTCGGAAATCACGCCGTCCTTCAGGGGCCGCAGGGCCAGGATGTTTCCCGGCGTCCTGCCCAGCATTTTCCGGGCGTCTTCGCCCACCTTCAACACTTTGCCGCTCTCCTTGTCCATGGCCACCACAGAGGGCTCCTGCAGCACGACGCCCTTCCCCTTCACATAGACCAGCACAGAGGCTGTCCCCAAATCAATGCCGATATCTTTTCCAAAACGGAACATAGTCCACCCACTTTCCTTTTGATTCATTCCGATAAAAGCGAGCGGAATATCATTTTATTTTGGCACAGTTATTATATCTGTAAACTTATAGCATTTCAACGGGGGGATTTCCACCCTTTTCCGTCCAGCTTCGGCCTGTGTCCAGCCAGTACCGCGCAATCCACAACTTCCGCACCACAGTTTAACAAAACCCTGGCGCATTCCTTCATGGTGCTGCCTGTGGTCAGGATATCATCCACCAGCAGCACCCGCTTTCCCTCCAGGTTCAGGCTACAGGCAGGCGCGTAGGCGCCCCGGGCGTTTTCCGCCCTGGCCGCGGCGTCATTCAAGCCGGATTGGGGCTTGGTATTTTTCTGCTTAACCAGCGTCTGCACCAGGGGCAGATGCCATTTGTCGGCCACAATTTCCGCCAACAGCTTTGCCTGGTCATATCCGCGCTCCCTGAGGCGCCGTTTGCTCAGCGGCGCCCAGGTCACCAAATCATAACCGCCTTCCAGCTGCACCCCGGCCGCTTCCGCCACAAATTCTCCAAACAGCTCTGCGTAAAAGTCCTTCCCCTGAAATTTATAGCGGAGAAAGGCCTTCCGCAGATTGCCCTCATAATAGAAGGGCGCGGAACAGGTCAAGCGGAGATCCCGCTCCCAAAGCAGCTTGGCCCCGGTGGCATAGGGCAGTTTCCTCCGGCACTCCTGACAGAGCAGCTTGTCCTTCTCCCGGATGATACACCCGCAGAGAGCGCATTTGGGCGGAAAGAGCAGGTGGAGAATCCCTTTGGTTATCCATCTCACCGTCACTTGCCTGCCCATGGTATCGACACCGACCTCTCTCTCTCTGCTATTCTCCATTTTATTCCTGTTTCCCGGTCGAATCAAGGAAAACAGAGGCACCTCCGGAAATTTCCGTGGGATGCCTCTGTTGATCTATACCGCCGCCTTACCCTCAGGCAGCATTTGCTCCAAATGGACCCGGGCCACCAGCTTTTCCTCCTCCGCGGTGATCTCCAGGGCATCCCCCTGTTTCAGCTCTCCCCGGAGAAGCAGCTCCGCCGCCGTGTCCTCTACGCCATCCCGCAGGGCCTTTCGGATGGGCCTGGCTCCGCTCTCCGGCGTGGCGGCGGAGGCCGCGAGTTTCACCGCTTCGGCGGAATAATGCAGTTGGACTCCCTTCGCCTTCAGCCGGGAGCCGATACCGTCCAGCAGCTTCTCCGTCACTTGGCACAGCTCCGTCTCCCCCAGGGGTTGGAAGCAGATAATCTCATCCATTCTCCCCAGCAGCTCAGGGCGGAAGCTGCCCCGGAGGGCGTCCATGACGACCTCCTTCCGCAGGGTCTCCTCTGCCCCCGTCGCCCGGAACCCCAAGGGTGTCCGACTGGCCAGCAGCTTCTCCGCCCCCGCGTTGGAGGTCATAATCACAATGGTGTTCCGGAAATCCGCTACACGCCCCACATTGTCGGTGAGCCTGCCGTCCTCCAAAATTTGCAAGAGTAGGTTGCAGACCTCCTCATGGGCCTTTTCCAGCTCGTCAAAGAGCACCACCGAATAGGGCTTTTCCCGAATCTTTCGGGTCAGCTGTCCTCCCTCCTCGTGGCCCACATAGCCAGGAGGGGCGCCCACCAGCCGGGAGGCGGAGTTCGGCTCCCGATACTCAGACATATCAAAGCGAATCATGGCATCCTCGCTGCCAAACAGCGCCTCCGCCAGGGCCTTGCACAGCTCGGTTTTCCCCACACCGGAGGTCCCGCAGAAGAGAAAGGAACCTGTGGGACGGTTGCACTCCTGTAGGCCCACACGGCTGCGCCGGACCGCAGCGGAAACCGCCCGAACGGCTTCCTCCTGCCCAATCACCCGCTTATGCAGGATGTTTTCCAGATCGATCAGCCGTTCCGCCTCGCTTTTGCTCAAGGTCTGCACCGGGATCCCCGTCCACTGGGACACGACTTTGGCCACGTCCTGCTTCCCCACCAGCATGGCTCCTGCCCCAGCTCGCCAGCGGCTCTTCGCCGTCTCGTACTGATCCTTGAAATTGTCCGCCACATCCCGCAGCATGGCCGCCCGCTCGAAATTCATCATGGAAACCGCCTCATCCAGCTCAATCTCCGCCTGGTTCATCCGCCGGCGCAGCTCCTCCAATTCCGGCGGCGCCACCGCCGCAGTCAGCCGCACAGCGGCGGCGGCCTCGTCCATGAGGTCCACCGCTTTATCCGGAAGCTGACGGTCGGGCAAATACCGGATGGAAAGATCCACTGCCGCCTGCAAGGCCTCATTGGAGATGGAGAGATGGTGATGCAACTCATACCGGCTGCGCAGGACATAGAGGATATCCAACGCCCCCTCCCGGGTGGGCTCATCCACCTACACCGGCTGGAATCGCCGCTCCAGTGCGCCATCCTTCTCAATATATTTGCGGTACTCCTCCCGGGTGGTGGCGCCGATAATTTGCATCTCCCCCCGGCTCAGGGCGGGCTTCAGGATGTTGGAGGCGTCAATGGCTCCCTCCGCAGAGCCGGCTCCCACCAGGGTGTGAAGCTCATCCAAAAAGAGGATGATATTCCCCGCCCTGCGGACCTCATTGGTCAGACGCTTCACCCGATCTTCAAACTCCCCCCGGTACTTGGTGCCTGCCACCATGGCGGGCAGGTCGATGGACAGCAGGCGAAGCCCTCGCAGCCCCTCCGGCACCTGGCCGGCCCGCATCCGCCGGGCCAGCTCCTCCACGATTGCGGTCTTTCCTACGCCGGCATCCCCGATGAGCACCGGATTGTTCTTGGTGCGGCGGATCAGGATCTGGGTAATCCGCTCCAGTTCCCGTTCCCGGCCGGAGACCGGATCCAGCTTCCCTTCTGCGGCCATGGCCGTCAAATCCCGGGAAAACTGTTCCAGTTGCCTGGAATCCCGTACGGTTTCCGGCTCCTTCCCCCGGTTACTCCTGGGGCCAGAGCAGTTTTCCCCTCCTAAGTAGGCAAAAACCGACGTATACAGCCGCTGTTGATCCACCCTAGCTCCTTTCAGCGCCATGGCGCTGCCTCCTTCCCGCTGGCAGACGACCCCAGCCAGCAAATGGATGGTGCCAATCTGCCGCTTGCTCCGGCCCGCAGCCTCGGCAGCCGCCTGCCGCACAATCGTGCGGAATCGGCCGGTTACCCCCAGAGACAGCCCCTCTGGGGCGCCTAATCCGGCGGAGGCGGAAACCGCCTCCGTCAAATTCTTTTCATGGGCGCCGCAGCTATCTAGTAGCCCGGCGGCCACCGAGCCAGACACCTGCCGCAGTCCCAGCAGCAGGTGCTCGCTCCCCACATAGCAGTGGCCCATTCTTCTTGCATTGTCCCAGGCCAGCAAAATTGCCGCCCGTGCGTGATCCGTAAACTGTCGCTGCTTCATATTTTCCTCATTCATGGGTTGGTTCCTGCCCTCTGGGCGGGGCACCTTCGGGGTCCTGTCCCGCATAGCGGAAGGGATGGGCCCGGGTGTGCTTGGCGCCGGACAGTTCCGGGGTCAGACTTCCCGCCACTTCCATATCTTCCTTCTGCTTACCAATTGTTGGGGTTTCCTTGCTCATTGCTTCTGCCTCCTACGACTTGTTTGTCCCTGCCCTCTGCCAGGGCGTTCCTGGTCAGGGCAGTTCTGCCATTCATTATGAGATTTTTATAAGATTTTATTCAATTTTTTCAGATAACCATTGATTTTTCCACATAAGATTGATAGAATGTAGGTAGTTTGAGAATGGAGGTGTTCCTACATGGCTTATAAGATTAACTCTGACTGCGTAATGTGTGGTTCTTGCGAGGGCGGCTGCCCCGTCGGTGCTATTTCTCAGGGTGATACCCAGTACGAGATCGACGCTTCCGCCTGCATCGAGTGCGGCGCTTGCGCAGATATATGCCCCATGGGTGCTATTTCTCAGGAATAATTCCCAGTCGAAAAGGCGGAGGCGCTGTGTCGTCTCCGCCTTTTTCTGCGCATGGGGGCTGAAAATATTCACGAATAATGAATATATATGAATATTTTGTGGGATTTTACCCGTTTGAACCGATCAATCATCGAATATATATTCAAATTAATGCTTGTAATTACTTCCCCGCTGTGTTAGAATAACAGCATCGTCAAATACCGGTTCATTATGACCGCTTCTATTATTTTATAACATCATTATTTCTTTTTCAGGAGGATTCCAACTATGGGTAGATTCGAAGTAAAAAAAGTCGTCCTGGCTTATTCCGGTGGCCTGGATACATCCATTATGATTCCCTGGCTGAAGGAAAATTATAACAACCCCGAGATCATCGCCGTCTCCGGCAACGTGGGCCAGGCAGATGAGCTGGAAGGCCTGGAGGAAAAGGCCATCAAAACCGGCGCTTCCAAGCTAATCGTGGCTGACCTGGTGGATGAGATGGTGGATGACATCATTATCCCCTCCGTCATGGCCGGCGCCAAGTATGAGACCTATCTTCTGGGCACCGCCTTCGCCCGCCCTGTGATCGGCAAGAAGCTGGCTGAGATCGCCCTGGCCGAGGGGGCAGACGCCATTTGCCACGGCTGCACCGGCAAAGGCAACGACCAGGTCCGTTTTGAGCTGGCCATTAAGCGCTTCGCCCCCGGCATGAAGATCATCGCCCCCTGGCGGGAGTGGGACATCGTCTCCCGGGACGAGGAGATCGATTATGCCGAGGCCCACAACGTGCCCCTGAAAATCACCCGGGAGACCAATTACTCCAAGGACAAGAACCTGTGGCACCTGTCCCACGAGGGCTTGGATCTGGAGGATCCCACAAACGAGCCTGATTACGACAAGCCCGGCTTCCTGGAAATGGGCGTCTCCCCTGTCCAGGCACCTGACCAGCCCACCTATCTGACCCTGGACTTTGAGCAGGGCAAGCCCGTAGCCATCAACGGTGAGAAGAAGAAGGCCTCCGACATCATCCGTGACCTGAACGTCTATGGCGGGCAGAACGGAATCGGCATCATCGACATTGTGGAGAACCGCCTGGTGGGCATGAAGGACCGGGGCGTCTATGAGACCCCCGGCGGCACCATTCTCTACTTCGCCCATGAGATGCTGGAACAGATCACCGTGGACAAGGACACCCTGCATGTCAAGCAGAAGCTGGCTGTTGACTTTGCCGACTGTGTTTACAACGGCAAGTGGTACTCCCCCCTGCGGGAGGCTCTTTCCGCCTTCGTCACCGAGACGCAGAAGTATGTCACCGGCACGGTGCGGGTGAAGCTGTACAAGGGCAACATCATTCCCGCCGGCATGACCTCCCCCTACACGCTGTACTCCGAAAACCTGGCCACCTTCGATGCGTCCGATTACAACCAGAAGGATTCTGAAGGCTTTATCAACCTGTGGGGCCTGCCCACCACGGTTCAGGCGCTGCGGGAACAGGGCAAGCTGAAGTGAGAACCAACCCATTATAAAACGCAGGGGCCGGAACCTTCTCTCCGTCCCCTGCGTTATCACAACAACATCTCTCTTTAGGAAGGAGACTTCATCATGAAATTATGGGCAGGGCGGTTCCAAAAGGAAACCGACTCTCTTGTCAATGACTTTAACTCCTCCATTTCCTTTGACGCCCGTCTTTACCAGCAGGATATCCAGGGTTCCATTGCCCACGCCACCATGCTGGGGGAGCAGGGCATTATCACTCCGGAGGAGTCCTCCGCCATCATCCAGGGCCTGAAAACCATCCTGGCCGACATTGAGGCAGACAAGGTGGAGTTCACGGAGGAAAACGAGGACATCCACATGAACATCGAGGCCATTCTCACCCGGCGCATTGGCGCGGATGGCAAACGCCTTCACACCGCCCGCTCCAGAAATGACCAGGTGGCCGTGGACTTCCGCCTCTATGTGAAGAATGAAATCCCCAAGATCATCAGTCAAATCCTGGAGCTGGAAAAGGTGCTCATTAAGAAGGCGTCCGAGAACACCCAGACCGTCATGTCCGGTTACACCCATCTCCAGCGGGCACAGCCCACCACCTTCGCCCACTACATGATGGCTTACGCCAACATGTTCCGCCGGGACGTCACCCGCTTTGAGGACTGCCTGGAGCGCATGGACGAGTGCCCCCTTGGCTCCGGCGCCCTGGCCACCTCCACCTATCCGGTGAACCGTCAGCGCACCGCAGATCTGTTGGGCTTTAAAAAGCCCACTGAGAACTCCATGGATTCTGTGTCCGACCGGGACTACGCCATTGAGTTCCTCTCCGCCTGCTCCCTGCTGATGATGCATCTGTCCCGCTTCTCCGAGGAGATCATCCTGTGGTGCAGCTGGGAGTTTAAGTACGTGGATCTGGACGACGCCTATTCCACCGGCTCCTCCATCATGCCCCAGAAGAAGA
>CAYLVH010000045.1:0-15041 GCA_964387095.1 uncultured Oscillospiraceae bacterium | reverse complement strand
ACTGGATTCTAATATGCTGCTTAGAGTCCTTTCTCAAAATTGATTTCCGTGGCATTCCACTGTAAAAAGAGCGCCGCTGTTATGACAAAAAACGGGGAGGAATGGTGATAAAATCTTAGTTTGCAATAGGGCTTCTCAAGATAAAATTTCAAAGAAATCCTGGAAAAGTTGTTTCCTTCTCTTTTTTATAAAAGAAAACTGTGGTATAATATTTAAACCAATGAATGTTTTATTTGACAAAACGCCGTATGCTGGCCGCTGATGCGCAGGCCACAAACTTGGCGTGTGCCATTTCAGCTCTGCTGTCGTGGTAGGAATAAATTTATATCTGGAAAAGCACCCATTGAGGAGTTGAGAGATAGAGATGAGCAACAAAGTGACAGTGGTGCTGGATGGACGGCGTTATCACCTGAGCGCAGAGGAGGACACCCAGTATATGTACCGCGTGGCGGATTTTGTAAACGGACAGATGGAAGAGGTGCGCCGTACTAACCGCTATCGCAGTGGCGTGGACTGCGCCACCTTGACTGCTCTGAACCTGGCGGATAGCCTGTTTAAGGAACGCGCCGCCGCGGAGGAACTGCGCCGGCAGCTGATGCAGGCGCTGGAGGACACCCGGAGAGCCGAGCAGCAGCTCCGGGAGTCCAAACGGGGGCAGCGTCCTCAGCAGAATCAGAGGGCCAGCAAGGGAAAGGCAAAAAAAGAGGTACAGACGCCGTTGGCCGAGGAATACGTTGAGGAAGAATAAAAATCTGACACGGAGCGCAGAGCATAGAGCGGAGCGGTGGTTCCCTTTGACTCTGCGTTTTTTGTATCGGCAGAATACGGGAGGATGAGGTGATGATGGAACTGCTTTCTCCGGCAGGTTCGCCGGAGGCGGTGATCGCCGCTGTGCAAAGTGGTGCGGACGCCATCTATCTGGGCTGCGGCAGATTCAACGCCAGAAGAAACGCGGCAAATTTTACGGAAGAAGAGCTGAAGCAGGCGGTGGAATACTGTCATATGCGGGGGACCAAGGTCTATTTGACCCTGAATACGCTGCTCTATGATCGGGAATTGGAGGAGGCGTCCAAACTGGTACGCTATGCGGATCAGGTGGGCGTAGACGCCCTGCTGGTGCAGGATTTGGGCGTTCTGAAAATTGCCAGGGAGACCGCGCCCCAACTGGCGCTCCATGCCTCCACCCAGATGACCCTGCACAGCTTGGATGGTGTAAAGCTGGCGGCAGACTTGGGTGTGACCCGGGTGGTGCTTTCCCGGGAGCTTTCCCGGGATCAGATTGCCGGGATCTGCGCCAAGTCACCCATTGAGATTGAGGTGTTTGTCCACGGGGCCCTGTGCGTGTGTTATTCCGGACAGTGCTTTCTCTCCTCAGTCATCGGCGGGCGGAGCGGCAACCGGGGTCTGTGCGCCCAGCCTTGCCGCCTGAAATATGGCTGGAACGGCAAAGCGAACAAGGAACTCCTAAGTCTCAAGGATATGTCCCTGGCAAGCCATCTGAAGGAGCTTCAGGAAATGGGGGTGGCCTGCGCCAAGATTGAGGGCCGTATGAAGCGGCCGGAATATGTGGCCATTGTCACAAAAATCTATGCCAATGCCCTGCGGGAGGGCCGGGAGCCATCTGGAGAGGAGTTGGAACAGCTTCGGGCCGCCTTCTCCAGACAGGGCTTCACAGACGGCTACTTTATGGACCGCCATGGACCTTCCATGTTCGGAACTCACAAAGACAATGAGGTGGATCCCACGC
Source organism: uncultured Oscillospiraceae bacterium (assembly GCA_964387095.1). GTDB lineage: Bacteria > Bacillota > Clostridia > Oscillospirales > Oscillospiraceae > JAJQBJ01. Next base: position 13,294 of record CAYLVH010000045.1, on the reverse strand, counting down.
CCCTGTTTTCCAAGGCTAAGGCGGAGTACCAGAGGGGGGAGCATCCCAAGGTGCAGGTGCGGATCCAGGCAAAGGTGGCCCGAAGTGAGCCGGTAACCGTGACTGTCTCAGATAGGGACGGCCATCAGGCCACTATTCAGGCGGCGCCGCCGGAGGAGGCTGTGAAGAGAGCCATCACTGCCCAGCAGGTGGAGGCCCAGCTGGGGAAGACCGGAGGCACGCCCTATTTGGCGCAGATGGCCGCACAGGTGGAGGAGGGGCTGTCCTTGCCCCTGTCAGCCCTGAACAAACTGCGTCGGGAGGCGCTGGATAAGCTGTCCGTCCAGCGGACCGCAGTGCCCCGGCATCAGCAATACCCATGGAAGCTGGAAAAGCCGGTTGCCAGGAAGCGGGTTTCGCCGGAGTTTACGGTCTCTGTAGAAAACTGGAGCCAGCTCAGCGGGGAGCTGCTGAATTTGAACCCCGCCAGGGTGGACATCACCCTGGAGATGGCGGGGGACGTGGAAAAACTTCGCCAGTTGACACAGCGGTGCTGGGCGGCGGTGACGCTGCCCCGGGTGCTGTGGGACCGGGAGACTCCCCAAGCGGAAAGTCTGCTGAAAGGGGCCAAAAGCGCCGGGGTGGACACCTGTGTTTGTTCCACCTGGGGGGGTGTGGCGCTGGCTAAACGGCTGGACATCCGAGTCATTGGAGATTATGGCCTGGGGGTCTGTAACAGCGTATCCATCCGTGGCCTGAAGGAGCTGGGCCTGGAGGCTGCCACCGTCAGCTTTGAGCTGCGGCTGTCCCGGATTCGGGATCTCAGCCGGGAGCTGCCCCTGGAGCTGATCGTTTATGGACGGCTTCCCCTGATGATTGTGGAAAATTGCATTATTTCCAACCGGAACGGTGGAAAATGTATTCACGCCTGCGAATCTGGGAAGAATTTACTGACGGACCGCAAGGGCGCGCAGTTCCCGGTGACGAGGGCCTATGGCTGCCGGAATGAGATCCTAAATTCCAAGGTGCTGCATCTGGCGGATAGGCCGGACTATCTCAGCCTGGGGATGAACCGTCTGCGGCTCAGGTTTACCATGGAAACACCGGAGACCTGTGTGGGGATTTTTAGGCAGTATCTGGGCATAGAATCCCCGGAGAGGGGTGATTATACCAGGGGCCTATATTACAGAGAGGTGGAATAACGATGAGGTTGCAAATCAAAGCGCTGTCTGAGAAAATCGGTACATCCATTCCCGCACCCTTTTACGCCACAGCCGGTTCTGCGGCCATGGACCTGCACGCCTGTCTGGATGACCCCGTGGTGATCCCCGCCGGGGGACAGGCGACGATTCCCACCGGCATCGCAATCGCGCTGCCCTCTGCGGATTATGTGGCGCTGATCTTTGCCAGGAGCGGCCTGGGTGTGAAATTTGGCGTGACGCCCGCCAACTGCGTGGGGGTCATTGACAGCGACTATCGGGGGGAGATTGTTGTGGGCCTGCGGAACGCCGGTGGGGCGGGTTATACTGTGTGGCCGGGGGACCGCATAGCCCAGATGGCGATACTTCCTGTGGTGCAGGCGGAACTGGAAATGGTGGACGAGCTGGACGCCACAGAACGGGGCGCCGGCGGCTTTGGGTCCACTGGAAAGTAATGAAAAGCGAGGCGAGCAAATGGCAATTGTTTTGGCGTCCCAGTCCCCAAGGCGGAGGGAATTGCTCCGCCAAATCGGGCTGGATGAATTTCAAGTGATCCCCGCCCAGAGCCAGGAAATTATGGAGGTAGGGCTGCATCCCGGAAAACTGGTGGAAAATCTCAGCCTGCAAAAGGCCGGGGAAGTGGCAAAAAAATGCGGCCCAGAGGATATTGTCATCGGCGCGGACACTGTGGTGGCCCTGGGTGAACAGGTTTTAGGAAAACCCGGCAGCCAAGAGGAGGCCAAAAGGATGCTGCGGGAGCTGTCCGGCCGGGAGCATCAGGTCTACACTGGTGTGACGGTTATCAAGGGGGATAGGCAGCTGGTGACCCACGAGGTGACCAACGTCTATTTCCGGGAGATGACAGAGGAGGAGATCCAGTGGTATGTCTCTACCGGGGAGCCCATGGACAAAGCGGGAGCTTATGGGATCCAGGGCAAGGGAGCCAGGTTCATCCGCCGCATCGAAGGCGACTACGCCAACGTGGTCGGCCTGCCTGTGTGCAGGCTGGTGACCATGCTTGGTGAACTGAATTGAGGGAGAGAAGGAAGCGCAAGCTCCGTCTTTTTTGGGCTGCGGTTCTTCTTTGCCTTGGAGTTTCCGCCTGTCTGCTGCCCCAGAAGAGCAGTCTGATTCGCCAAGGGGTGACTGCGGTGACGCTGCCGCTGCGGCGGGGCGCGGCCTGTGTTCAGGGGTGGATTCAGACGGGAAAATCGTACCTGACTGGGTACGAGGAATTAAAGAAAGAAAATGAACAGCTGAGGGCGGAGCTGGCCGCCATGGAGAAGGCTGTCCGTCAAGGGGAAAAAGCGGAGGCGGAGAATCAACGTCTGCGCACCCTGTTGAATCTCCGGGATTCCCAGGGAGAGACAGTGTTAGAGACCGCCCAGGTGCTGAGCCGGGAGAAAACCGCCTGGCACGATATCTTGACCGTGACCATTGGGTCGGATTCCCTGGCAGAGCCAGGGGATTGGGTCATCACGGAGAATAATGCCCTGGTGGGGCAGATCGCGGAGACTGGCCCCGGCTGGGCCACCGTCCGGACAGTTCTGGATCCGGAAACCGAGGTTAGTGTGATCGTCAGTGAAACCAGTGAGGTGGGCTTGGCTTCCAGCAGCCTAAGCGAGCTGACTGACGGGACCCTAACGCTCACCGGTTTACAACCCACCTGCAAAACAAGCGTGGGAAACAAGCTGGAGACCTCCGGCCTCAACGGGCTTTGCCAGGCAGGCCTGCTGGTGGGGACCGTGGAGGGCTTGCTCTTATCCAGCGGGGGCTTGGAAAAGACAGCCACAATAGCCCCGGCGGCTGACTTGGACAGCCTGGAGGAGGTCTTTCTTATCATCGATTGGGAGGGCCAACCATGAAGGGGCGGTTTCTCTGGCTGCGCTGTGGGCTGTGGCTATTCGCTGCCATGATGCTTCAATTGCTCCTGGCCCAAATGACAGGAGTTTCCCCTCTTTTGCCGCTGCTCCTGGTCTGTGCCCTGGGAACTGGCCGGGAGTGGGGCCTATGGGTGGGCCTGATCTCCGGCCTGCTCTGGGACGGGCTGTTCTATGCCTCCGGCTGCTCCATGACCCTGACGCTGACTGGAGTGGGAGCCTTGGCCAGCCAATTGCCAAGGTTGGGGCTGAGAAGCCAGTATCTGGAATATCTGGTGGCCGTGGTGTTGGGGATTCTCTTCTGTGAAACAGTCCGCATCGTGCAGGGAGCAGGGGGAATCCTACCGGTGCTCTGGGAAGGGACGGTGACCTTCCTGTTGGCTCTGCCGGGCTACTGGCTGTGCCCGAAATAGAGAGAGCGTTTCTGCGCGTTTGCGCACTATGAAATCGCCACGGATGGCGAAAAGGAATTGAAAATATTGGAATTTACCTATCAAAAGCGTCTGCTTGGGATCTGCGTTGGGACAGGGCTGATTCTTGGCGGATTTTTTTATCTCCTGTATCAGGTCCAGATTGTGGATGGCGCCAGCTATCTGGCCCGGACCCAATCTACAACCACCCGGACGGTGGTGGAGAACGCAGCCCGGGGGAAACTGACGGATCGGAACGGAACGGTGCTGGTGGAAAGCCAGACCACTTATCTCGTCACAGTGGAGGAGGCGCTGTCTGATTCGGAAAGCCTACTGACTCTTCGGCAGCTGTGCCAGGAATATGGTGAGGAATACGGTACGGAGTTTTCCACGGAGGATTCCGTCCTTGTAACCCGGTTGCGGGAGCTGAACCTGCCTGGGATCACAGTGCAGGCGGTGGGCCAGCGGGTATACCAGACAGACTATGCCGCCCATATTCTGGGGAGAACTGGTCCGATTTATGCCGAAAAGTGGGAGGAATATCAGGAAAAAGGGTATCAGATGGATGATGAAGTGGGGATTGATGGGGCGGAACTGGCCTTTGAGGAGGAGCTGCATGGCACCAATGGGGTGCTCCTGGTCCAGGAGGATGGGGAAGGAGGTTTGCTCTCCCAGAGCTACTCCGTCCAGCCCAGTCCCGGAAACAACGTGGCCCTGACTTTGGATTTAGACGTGCAGCAGGCGGCGGAGGACGGCTTAGCCGACCTGGTGACGAGCCTGGATGGCGCGACGGGGGGTGCCTGCGTGGTGCTGGATATCAGTGACGGCGGGATTCTGGCTTCGGCTTCCTATCCCACCTATCAACTGTCCACCTTTCAGGAGAACTACCAAGAGCTGTCGGAGGACCCTCTGAGCCCGCTGTTCAATCGGGCGTTCCAAGGCACTTATGCGCCAGGCTCCACCTTCAAGCCCGTCACCGCCGCAGCAGCTCTGGAAGAGGGGATTATCACACCGGAAACGGAAATCCTGGATACCGGAAAATACACCTATTATTCCGACTACCAGCCCCAATGCTGGCTGTATCGCCAGGAGGGGAGAACCCACGGCTATGAAACGGTGGCGGAGGCTCTGCGGGACTCCTGCAATGTCTTTTTCTATGACGTAGGCCGCAGGCTGGGGATCGAAAAGCTAGACGAGTATGCCCAGGCCTTTGGGCTGGGAGAGGCCACTGGTGTGGAGCTTCCAGAGGCCACCGGGACGCTGGCGGGAACGGACAGTGATGCCGTTTGGTATGCTGGAAATACCCTGGCGGCTGCCATTGGCCAGAGCAGCAACCTGTTTACCCCCCTGCAATTGGCCAACTATCTGTCCACCCTGCTTCGAGGCGGAGTGCGGTATCGGGTCCACCTACTGAAGGAGGTCACCAGCTACGACGGGACCCAGGTCCTTCGGACGGAAGAACCGGAGGTGCTGTCTGAAATTGCCATTTCCCAGGAGACGCTGGACACCATTAAAGAAGGCATGGCCATGGTGGCGGAACAGGGCAGCGTGGGGGCGGCTTTTTCCTCCCTTGGGGTGAAGGTGGGGGCGAAAACCGGTTCCGCCCAGGTGACGGGGCAGGAGAATTCCAATGCGGTGTTTATCTGCTTTGCGCCCTATGATGAGCCGGAGGTGGCCATTGCCATTGTGGTGGAAAATGGTGGCAGCGGCAGCGAGGCTGCGGGATTGGCGGCTCAGGTGTTGGCCGCATATTTTGAATAGGGGCGGCTTTTTATAGAAAGTTTATATTTGTGGTTGACGGAAAATACGGAAACCTGTAAAATAATATGAAATATAATAACGGATTTTTCGGAATTTTCCATTGGAATCTTTTGGAGTGAGGGGTACGTAGTAATGTCTGGACAACTTGACGCAGATACCTTTCAGCCGCGGCTGGAGCGCTTTAAGAAGCCCTATGGCGCCGTGAAGGATAACACAGATGTGGAGCTCCACATTTATCCAAAGCGGAGCCTGGGGGTCAGACGGGCGGTGTTGTTGGCTCGGTTTGAATTTGATAATAACCGGATTCAAGAGATTTCTATGGACTGGGTGGGATTGGAACGAAGCCGGGATGACTATACCTGCATCTTTTCCGTGGGGGAGTACACCGGCTTGATCTGGTATAAATTTGGGCTGAACACCCTGGACGGCGGCAGCATGGAAACTGAGGAATACCAGCTGACCGTCTACGACAGCAAGGATCAGGTGCCGGATTGGTTTGGTCGGGGTGTGTGCTACCAGATCTTCCCCGACCGCTTTTACCGCACGGAGATTCCAGATCCCACCGGCATGGTGGGCGGCAGGACGGTGCATCAGAGCTGGGATGAGGAACCAATTGTAGGCCCGGTCCGCTATACGGACAAGGGAGAGGACATCTGCAACCGGGACTTTTTTGGCGGAAATCTGCGAGGTGTAGCGGAAAAGCTGGACTATATCCAGTCCTTGGGTGTGGAGACCATCTATTTTTGCCCCATCTTTGAAGCAGCGGAGAACCATCGCTATGGCACGGGGGATTATGAGCGTGTTGATCCCATGCTGGGGGATGAGCAGGACTTTAAAGATCTGTGCCAGGCGGCCCACAAGCGGGGCATCAAGGTGATTTTGGATGGCGTGTTCAACCACACGGGCTATGTCAGTAAATATTTCAACGGCGACGGCTCCTACCCGGAGCTGGGCGCCAGCCAGTCCAAAGATTCTCCCTATTACTCCTGGTTCCAGTTCAAGGACCGGCCGGAGGATTACCAGTGCTGGTGGGGAATCTATTCCCTGCCCAATGTGGAAGAGGAATGTGAGGGCTATCAGAATTTTATCTTTCGAGATGAGAATGCTGTGGTGCGGCGCTGGCTGCGGGCCGGCGCGGATGGCTGGCGGCTGGATGTGGCGGATGAGCTGCCCGACGAGTTTGTAGAGGGCATTCACAAGGCTGTGCGGGAGACCAACCCCAACGCCGTGGTCATCGGTGAGGTCTGGGAGGACGGCACCACAAAGATTGCATATGATGTGCGCCGCCGCCACCTGCTGGGCAACCATTTGGACGGACTGATGAATTATCCCTTCCGATCCGCGCTGATCGATTTCCTGCTGGGGGGCGAGGCCAATGATTTCCGGGAGGGAATGGAGACTCTACGGGAGAATTATCCCCCCTTTGCCTTTTACTCCGCCATGAATTTCCTGGGCACCCATGACACCCTGCGCATCCTGACCTATCTGGGCGTAGGGGAAACAAAGGAAGAAGAGACCAAGGACTGGCGGAGCAGCTATCGGATGAGCGAAGAGGAGCTGCAAAGGGGGATTGCCCGGCTGAAGTTGGGAGTAGAGGTGCTGTATACCTTCCCCGGGGCTCCTACCATTTACTACGGCGATGAGGCGGGAATGGAGGGATTTGAGGATCCCTATAACCGCCGGACGTTCCCCTGGGGCAGGGAAAATCAGGAGCTATTGGAGCACTTCCGGAAACTGGGCTGCCTGAGAAGGGAGACCGAGGCTCTGCGTTCCGGTGAGCTGCGCTGGGGCCCTTGCAGAGGGCATGTGTTGTCCTTTTACCGGCGGAGCGGAAATCAGTCGGTTTGTACCGCCGTGAATGCGGGGTGCAGCGAGGAAAAGGTAACTCTGCCCTGGCCCAAAGAGCAGGCTCAGGACATCCTCACTGGAAAAGTTTACTCGGCAATCACTGGCGCGGTGACCTTGGAACTGGCCGGTTTCAGCGGAGTTGTGTTAAAATGACCTGGGAATTAGCGCAAATCTTTGTTTCGTTTACAAAAAATTTACATTTAGGTCGTTAATATGTAAACATTTTGGACTATCCTTGAAAATAGAAACGAACTAAAGGAGTATTCCTATGAGAAACTGGTTAAATCGAGTGATGGCAGGGCGGTATGGTATGGACCAGCTGGGCCGTATGCTGAGCGCAGTGGCTTGCATTCTGGCTTTGATCGGGATTATCGGCTCCAGAACTATTTTGGCTTATTTGTGGTATCCCGCTCTGGCTCTGTTGTTCTATGATTACTTCCGAATGTTTTCCAGAAATATTTATAAGCGCCAAACAGAGAACCAGTGGTATCTGGACCACACGCAAAAGCTCCGCCGGAAGTTTCACCTGCGTAGGGACCAGTTCAAGCAGAGAAAGGACTACCGGTTCTTCAGCTGCCCCAACTGCAACACCACGGTGCGGGTACCCAAGGGCAAGGGAATTTTAAATATCACCTGCCCCCAGTGCAAGGAGCGGTTTACCCGGAAGAGCTGAGCGATGTTTGGATATGTGACCGCTGACCTGACCCAGCTGACTGAAGAGGAGAAGGAGCGGTATCAGGGCTGCTACTGCGGCCTGTGCCGCCAACTGGGGTGCCTCTGCGGCCAGTGCAGCAGGTTGGTGCTGACCTATGACATGACCTTCCTGATCCTGGTGTTGAACTCCGTCTATGGAGGCGAAGAGGTGCAGGGGAAGCGGCGCTGTTTGCCCCACCCCCTGCACGCCCACAGCTGCTGGACCAGTCGGTGGACGGATTACGGCGCCTGGATGAATGTGGCTCTGGGCTATTATAAATGTCAGGACGACTGGAATGATGATGGAAAGAAGTCGGCCTGGTTGGGCATGAAGCTGCTGGCACGTCCGCTGCGTAAGGCAGAGAAGAGGTACCCCCGCCAATGCGCGGCCATAAAGGAAGAACTTGCTGTGCTCTCCGACCTGGAGCGGCGGGGGGTCAATGACCCGGATGGGGCTGCAGCGAGCTTTGGCCGCCTGATGGCGGCTTTATTCGTAGTGGAAGAGGACGATGAATACGCAGGGAGGCTGTACACCCTGGGAGATGCCCTAGGCCGGTTTATCTATCTGATGGATGCGCGGATGGATCTGGCCGATGATCTAAAGGAAGAACGCTATAATCCCCTGATGGGGCTTGTCAGCCTGGATTTGGAGCCGGTGCTGACCATGCTGATCTCCGATGGAGCGGCAGCAGCGGAAAAGCTGCCCCTGAATCAGGATAAACGAATTATTTATAACATTCTGTATTCCGGTGTCTGGCTGAAGTATCAGGCCTGGAAGCAGAAAAGAGAGGAAGAAAGCCATGGCTGATCCCTATCAGGTGCTGGGAGTGTCCCAGGATGCCTCGGACGAAGACGTGACAAAAGCATATCGCAAGCTGGCAAAGAAGTATCATCCTGATATCAATCCCGGCCCAGAGGCCGAAAAGAAGATGCAGGAGATTAACGCCGCCTATCAGCAGATTCAGGACATGCGGAAAAATGGCGGCCAGGCCGGCAACTACGGGCAGAGCGCGGGTTATGGCCAGGGCTACGGGCAGAGTAATGGCCAAAGCAGCTACCATCAGGGTTACGGCCAGGGCAGCTATGAGGATCCCTTCCAGGGGTTTGACCCCTTTGGATTTGGTTTTGGGTTCGGGTTCGGAGGCCAGCAGCAACAGCAGAACCGCCAGGATTTCACCGACGTGAAGCTGCGAGCGGCCTCTAATTATATCCGGAGCGGCAGTTGGGAAGAGGCTCTTCACGTCCTCTCTGAGATAACGGAGCGGGATGGACAGTGGTACTATCTCAGCGCCTTGGCCAATTCGGGCATGGGCAACCGCATCACCGCCATGAACCACGCCCAGGAGGCAGTTCGCCAGGATCCCAATAACCCGGAGTATCGGTCGCTCCTAAACCGCTTTCAGCAGGGCAACTTCTCCTATCAGCAGGCCCGGCAGGATCACGGCTTCACGGTGGTCAACGGAGGCAATTACCTGTGTACGCTGTGTGCCGCTTGGACTCTGTGCAGCTGTTGCAGCAGGGGCTGCTACATGGGCTTTTGACCTTGATTTTCCCATTTACCACGCATCTTAATCAGGAAAGGAATGTATTCCTATGTCTAAAATCATTGGTATTGACCTTGGCACCACAAATTCCTGCATGGCCGTTTTTGAGGGCGGCGAGCGGGTGATTATTCCCAATGCGGAGGGGGGAAGGACCACCCCCTCGGTGGTGGCCTTCGGCAAAAACGGGGAGCGCATGGTGGGCCAAGTGGCAAAGCGCCAGCTGGTCACGAATCCAGAGCGCACCATCTCCTCCATCAAGCGGAGCATGGGCACGGATTACCGGGTGAAAATCGACGGGAAGACCTATACCCCCCAGGAAATTTCGGCTTTTATTCTGATGAAGTTGAAAAAGGACGCGGAGGCGTATCTGGGGGAGCCGGTGACCGATGCGGTTATCACCGTTCCTGCTTACTTCACCGACGCCCAGCGCCAGGCCACCAAGGATGCCGGGAAGATCGCCGGCCTGAATGTCCAGCGCATTATTAACGAGCCCACCGCAGCCGCGCTGGCCTACGGCGTGGACAAAGAGGAAGCCCAAAAGATCATGGTTTACGACCTGGGCGGTGGCACCTTCGACGTCTCCATTTTGGAGATCAGCGGCGGCGTCATCGAGGTCTTGGCCACCGCCGGAAACAACCACCTGGGGGGCGACGACTTTGACAACTGTATCTGTGACTTCCTGGTAAAGCAATTTAAGAAGGATACCCATATTGACCTGTCCCGGGATCAGGCGGCGCTGGCCCGGATTCGGGAGGCGGCGGAGAAGGCCAAGATTGAGCTTTCCAGCATGTCCACCACCACCATCAACCTGCCCTATCTGACTGTGGGCCGGGAGGGCCCGGTTCACATGGAGTATACCCTGACCCGGACCCAGTTCAATGAGCTGACTCACCATTTGGTGGAAGCCACCACCGGCCCCGTGCGCCAGGCCATGTCGGACGCGGGGGTCAGCAACAGCGACCTTGCCAAGGTGCTGCTGGTGGGAGGTTCCTCCAGGATTCCTGCGGTGCAGGAGATGGTGAAATCCCTGACTGGACGAGAGGGTTTTAAGGGCATCAATCCCGACGAGTGTGTTGCCTTGGGCGCCTGTCTCCAGGGCGGCGTGCTCTCCGGCGAAGTGAAGGGCTTGCTGCTGCTGGATGTGACCCCGCTTTCTCTGGGGATTGAGACGGTGGGCGGCGTTGCCACCAGAATCATTGAGCGGAATACCACTTTGCCCATCTCCAAGAGCCAGATCTTTACCACCGCTGCCAACTTCCAGACCAGCGTGGAGATCCATGTCCTCCAGGGTGAGCGGCCCATGGCCAAGCAGAATAAGACCCTGGGCAAGTTCAAGCTCACTGGCATCAAGCGGGCCATGCGGGGGGTGCCCCAGATCGAGGTCACCTTCACCATTGATGCCAACGGCATCGTGAACGTCTCCGCTAAGGATCTGGGCACCGGCAAGATGCAGGATATCACCATCACCGCCTCCTCCAACATGACTGATGCGGAGATCCGGCAGGCCATCCGGGACGCCCAGACCTATGCCGCCGAAGACCAGGCTCAGCGGGATCAGATGAATGCCCGAAATCAGGCGGAGGCCGCCATTTACAAAGCGGAATCCGTGATGAAGAGCCTGAGCAAGGAGGGCAAGAGTGCCGTGAAGGCTGCAATCAAGGAGGTCCAGCGGGCTATGCGGGGGAAAGACAACAGCGGGTTGGTACCCGCCACGGAGCATCTAAAATCCCTGCTGGCTGAGACAGGTAATCCAATGTAATGTATATAACTAAATTCAAACGTTCAGGGTGCGCTGCAAATTTGTAGCGCACTTTTTATTTATTTTGTTTATTATTATTGAATCTTTAGCAGTACAAGCTGATGTGGCTTTGTATTCTGTATAGTTTTAAAAAAATGAGCAACCTACCCACAGAAAAAGGGAGGGGACAGCTTTGGGTTATTTTGGTAGAAAAAAGAAACAGGTGCCGCCCCACAAGCGACGGGAGCCAGAGATTGACCTGCCGGTCTCCTTGGCGTCGGTGGAGCAAGTCTTTCAGAATTGCTGTGACTTCGCCAAAAAAGAGATCCAAATTGGGATGGACCTGGAGCTGGGTACTCTCTGCTGGATTGAAGGCATGGTGCGAATGGAGCGGGTTAGCGAATATCTAATCTGCCCCTTGTCCCGGATGCCGGAGCAGCCTAAGCAAAGCGTGGCGCAATGGATCCTCTCTGGCGGCGTCTGGGCCATGACCGCCAAGCGGGCCGAGGACATGGACAGCCTGTGTCGGGAGCTGGTGAATGGCAGTGTAGCCCTGTTCCTGAAAAGCGGGGAGGCGCTGAGCTTCTCCCTGGCCACGGAGGAAAAGCGCTCCATCAACAAGCCGGAGGTGGAAAGCTCTGTCAAGGGGGCCAAGGACTCCTTTGTGGAGAGCCTGCGCACCAACACCAGCCTGGTGCGCAGGCGGCTGAGGACGCCCTTCCTCCGGGTGGAGGAACAGCTGGTGGGCCGACAGAGCCAGACGCCGGTGGATTTGCTGTGGGTGGATGGCATTACAAACGCCCACCTGGTGGATGAAATGCGCAAGCGGGTGCAAGAGATCGATATTGACGCGGTCTTGGCCAATGGGAATATTGAAGAATATCTGGTGGACGACGGCATATCCGCCTTTCCGCAGCTTCTGTTTACCGAGCGGCCTGACCGGCTGTGCGGGGGGCTGATGGAAGGCCGGGTGGCAATTCTAATTGACGGGCTGCCCTGCGGGTATCTGGTACCGGGAAATATTGCCCAGTTTCTCCGGGATCCCCAGGATAAGAGCTATAATTATGTGACAGCCACGGCACTGTCCCTAATCCGATGGCTGTGCCTGCTGATTACCCTTTTCTTGCCGGGGGTCTATGTGGCCATGGCAACCTTTCACTTTGAAATGCTGCCCACGAAGCTGATGCTGTCAATTATCGCAAGTAAACGGGACGTGCCCTTTGGCACCGCAGTGGAGGTGCTGGGCCTCCTTCTGGCCTTTGAGATCTTGCAGGAGGCGGGCCTTCGTCTCCCCCAGAATATTGGGCAGACTGTGTCCATTATCGGCGGCCTGGTGGTGGGTCAATCCGCTGTGGAGGCAAAGATTATTTCCCCGGTGGTCATTATTATTGTGGCGGTGGCAGGCATCGCGGGTTATACCATGCCCAACCAGGATTTTGCCAACGCGCTGCGGATTTGGCGGTTTGTCATCACCATTACGGGGTCGCTGGCGGGGCTGTTTGGTGTCTGCGTTGGGGGGCTGGTTTTAGCCGGACACCTGTCCGGCCTGGAGAGCTTTGGCGTGGCGTACCTGACGCCCTTCGCGGCGAATCCAGGGGAGCAGACCGAGGGACATGAGATTCTGAGGCTTCCCTTGAAAAAGACCAAGCTGCGGGAGCTGTATTTGCACCCACATAACAAACGCAATCAGCGATAAGGAGGCGGGCCTGTGAAACGGATATGGATGCTTTGTCTGCCGCTGTGTCTGCTGCTGACCGGATGTCAGGAAAGGAACTTTCTCCCAACCAGCCGTGATGTGCGTATGGTGGAGCTGATGCGGACCATGGGCTTGGACAACTGCGGGGACGGATTGGTGGAGATGACGGTTTCGGGCGGCTCATCCCAGGCGGGAGCGACAGAGAAGACGCCAGTTGTGCTCTCTGGGAAAGGGGAGACGCTCTCCGGCGCCCTGCAGGAAATTCAGCCGCAGAGTGATTATTATGTGTCCTACGGGCATGTTAACGGCTGCCTGGTGGGGGCGGAGACCGCCAAGGAGGGGGTGGAGACGCTGCTGGACTTCCTGGAGCGGGATACCGAGATGCGTCTAGACACCTACTTTTATGTTGTAAAGGGCGGTACGGCAGCGGAGCTGATCAAGCAGTCCGATTCGGAGGAGACATCCATTCCGGACCGGCTCCAGGCCATGGAACTGGACGCTTCCCTGATATCAGACAGCTATTCCTACACGGTGAAGGATTTCCTT
>CAYLVH010000044.1:0-15051 GCA_964387095.1 uncultured Oscillospiraceae bacterium | reverse complement strand
TGCCACGCAACCCATCCTTTCAGGTGCTGCCAAAAGAAATCCGCATTCTCCTTGAAATCTCTTGTTTTGCCAGGCCGCATGTTAATTTTCCTTTACAGCGGAAATCAAAGAAAGTATAATAGGTGTAATCTTTGATTTGGAAGGGGGTGTCTACCAATGCACAGAGCTGACAGGGAAATCTCAGATTTTTCAGAGCAGCTGAAAATTGTGGCGGCCTGCGACGTCTGCCGTCCGGCCTTAAACGATGACGGCTATCCCTATATCCTCCCCTTGAACTTTGGTGAAGAGGTAATCGATGGCACTCTGGTGCTCTATTTCCACGGTGCAGCCCGGGGAAAGAAATATGAGCTGATCGCCCGAAACCCCCGGGCCAGCTTCGAGATGGACTGCAAGCACCAGCCGGATTCCCATGAGGACCGCGGATACTGCACCATGCACTATGACAGCATCATGGGCCGGGGCGTCCTGGAAATCCTGCCGGACAAAGAGAAGCTCCACGCCCTAACTGTCTTGGTTAACCATTATCACAGGGCCAGATTTTTCTTTGATCCCGCCGCCATTCCCCGGACCACTGTGCTGAAGCTGACGGTCTCCCAGCTGACTGGAAAGCGGAGATAGATCATTTCACACCCATCATCACCGGAAAAGGAGAATATAGATATGCGTATCACAGTAAAGGTGGGTTCCTCCACCCTGTCCCATCCCACTGGGCGGTTAAATATCCGCCATGTGGAGGCCCTGTGCAAGGTGCTCTGTGATTTGAAGAATGCCGGACATGAGTTAATCCTTGTCTCCTCCGGCGCCATCGGAATGGGCTCCGGGAAACTGGGCCTGAAGAGCAAGCCCAGCGATATCCCCACTAAGCAGGCGGCTGCCGCCGTGGGGCAATGCGAGCTGATGTACACCTATGACAAGCTGTTTGCGGAGTACGGTCACACCGTGGCCCAAATTCTGCTGACCGGCACAGACCTGGAAACCCCGGAGCGCCGCACCAATTTCCACAACACCCTGTTCCGCCTGCTGGAGCTGGACGTCCTGCCCATCATCAATGAAAACGACACGGTGGCCATCAACGAGATCGTCATCGGAGACAACGACACCCTGGGCGCCATTGTGGCAGTGGAGTCAGGAAGCGATTTGCTGTTGCTGCTCTCCGACATTGACGGCCTGTACACCTCTGATCCCCACAAGGATCCCGATGCCAAGCTCCTTCCGGTGGTCTATGATCTGACCGAGGACATCATAGCCCTGGCGGGAAGCAAAGGCAGTGAATTCGCCACCGGCGGCATGGCCACCAAGCTGAAAGCCGCCCAAATTTGCGGCGAAGCCGGTATTGACATGGTCATTACCAACGGACAAAGGCCTGAAACCCTGTACGACATCGTGGCCGGAGAAAACATTGGCACCCGCTTCCTGGGCTGCAAGCCCAGAGCCGCATCTGCAAAGGAGGAATAAACCATGACAACCCAAGAATTGTTAACCGCCGCCAAGGGAGCAACGCCTGTTCTGGCTGGCCTGTCCTCAGAAAAGAAAAACGCCGTCCTCTACGCCATGGCGGACAGCCTGGTGGCCGCCACAGAGGACATTCTGGCCGCCAACCAGCAGGACCTGGATGCGGCCAGGGTCACCATCTCCACCGTCATGCTGGACCGCTTGGCGCTGAGTCCTCAACGCATTCTGGACATGGCCGAGGGCATCCGTCAGGTAGCCCAACTTCCCGATCCCGTGGGCCGGGTGCTGCGCACCATCCACCGCCCTAACGGCCTGCTCATTGAAAAAATCTCCGTCCCCATGGGCGTGGTCGCCATTATCTACGAAAGCCGCCCCAACGTCACCTCCGACGCCGCAGCCTTGGCCCTGAAATCCGGCAACGTCTGCGTGCTCCGGGGCGGCAAAGAGGCCTTCCGCTCTGCCTATGCCATTGTCCAGGCACTGAAAGCCGGCATCACCAACCAGGGCCTCCCCGATACCCTGGTCAACCTGGTGGAGGACACCACCCGGGCTTCCGCCAATGAACTGATGAACGCCGTGGGCTATGTGGATCTGCTGATCCCCCGAGGCGGCGCTGGCCTGATCCGGGCCTGCGTGGAAAACGCCACTGTCCCCTGCATTCAGACCGGCACCGGTATTTGCCATATTTACGTGGATGCATCCGCCAACATCGACATGGCTCTGGATATCATCGAAAACGCCAAAACCAGCCGTCCCTCTGTCTGCAACGCAGAGGAGGTTTGCCTGGTGCATCGGGACATTGCGGGGAAATTCCTTCCCGCCTTACAGCAGCGCCTGACAGCCCGGAGGGCTGCCCAGGGCAAGCAGCCTGTGGAATTCCGCGTGGCGGAAAACGCCGCCCCCTTCCTATCGGGTAAACCCGCAGGGGAAACAGACTTTGACACCGAATTCCTGGACTACATTCTGGCTGTCAAGCTGGTTTCCGGCGTGGAGGAGGCCATTGCCCACATCTCCCTCCACTCCACCGGTCACAGCGAGGCCATCATTACCCAGGACGACAACGCCGCCAACGCCTTTATCACCGGGGTTGACTCCGCAGCCGTCTATGTGAACTGCTCCACCCGCTTCACCGACGGCGGAGAATTCGGCCTGGGCTGTGAGATGGGCATCTCCACCCAGAAGCTCCACGCCAGAGGCCCCATGGGCTTGGAGGAGCTGAACACCTATAAATATGTCATTCACGGCAATGGCCAGATCCGGTGACAGACAGATAAGTTGAAAAGACTCCCCGTTGTGAAAAACACAATGGGGAGTTTGGTTTTTTGTTATGAAATTACTTACTCAGAGCCTCATCAATGGCGGCAGCAGCCTTCTTACCGGCGCCCATGGCCAGAATCACGGTAGCAGCGCCGGTAACAGCGTCACCGCCTGCGTAGATATTTTCACGGGTAGTCTCCAGCGTGTCCTCATTCACCACCAGGCAGCCCCACTTATCGGTCTCCAAACCAGGCGTGGTGGAGTGAATCAGGGGATTGGGGCTGGTGCCCAGGGACATGATGACGGTGTCAACCTCCAGGACGAAGTTGGAACCCTCTATAGGGATGGGACGGCGGCGGCCGGAGGCGTCAGGCTCGCCCAGCTCCATGCGGATGCACTCGATGCCGGAAACGCGGCCCTTGTCGTCAGAGAGAATCTTCACCGGGTTGCACAGCAGCCGGAAGTCAATGCCCTCCTCCTTGGCATGGTGAACCTCTTCTCTACGAGCGGGCAGCTCTTCCTCGCCGCGGCGATAAATGACGTAAGTCTTCTCAGCGCCCAGGCGGGTGGCGCAGCGGGCAGCGTCCATTGCCACGTTGCCGCCTCCTACAACCGCCACAACCTTGCTCTTGACAATGGGGGTATCGTAGTCTTCCAGATAGGCCTTCATCAAGTTGATACGGGTCAAAAACTCGTTTGCGGAGTAGACGCCAGCCAGACCCTCGCCAGGAATCCCCATGAACATGGGCAGGCCAGCGCCGGAACCGATAAAGACAGCCTTATAGCCCATCTCCATGATTTCATCGATGGACAGAACCTTGCCCACCACCATGTTGGTCATCACATTGACGCCCAGTTCAGAAAGCGTATTAACTTCCTCCTGCACAATGGACTTGGGCAGACGGAACTCAGGAATACCATAGACCAGCACGCCGCCGGCGGTATGGAACGCCTCAAAGATGGTGACCTCATAGCCCTTCTTGGCCAGGTCACTGGCGCAGGTCAGGCCGGCAGGGCCGGAACCCACAACGGCCACCTTGATGCCATTGGAGGCGGGCTTTTCCACCTTCTCGGTCACGTTGGTGCGATACCAGTCGGCTACAAAATGCTCCAAGCGGCCAATGGCGACAGGCTCGCCCTTGATCCCCCGAATACATTTGGCCTCGCACTGGGTCTCCTGGGGGCAGACACGACCGGTGATATCGGGCAAAGCGTTGGTGCTGGTGATGATCTTATATGCTTCATAGAAATCGCCCTCAGCGACCTTCTTGATAAACTCAGGAATGTGTACATTGACGGGACAGCCCCGGACACACAGCGGCTTCTTGCATTGCAGGCAGCGCTGGGCTTCGCTCTTGGCCATTTCCTCGGTATAACCGATACAGACCTCCAGGAAGTTCTTGTTGCGGACGTTGGGATCCTGCTCTGGCATAGGTGTTCTCACCATAGACATGTTAGGCATAATTCAGTTTCCCTCCTGTTACTTAATCAGATCTTGGCCCAGCTTTTCGAACCGGCATATATGGTTTTTGGTGGTCTCTTTTTCCCGGTCAGCATAAATGCCATTACGGCTCATCAGTTCGTCAAAATCAACCTGATGGCCATCGAACTCCGGGCCGTCCACGCAGGCGAACTTGGTTTCGCCGCCAACGGTAACACGGCAGCAGCCGCACATACCAGTGCCGTCGATCATAATGGGATTCATGGAAACGATGGTCTTGACTCCAAAGGGCTTGGTGGTGGCCGCCACGAACTTCATCATGGGGACGGGACCGATGGCGATGACCTCGTCATACTCCACGCCGGACTCCAGCAACTGCTGCAGCTTCACGGTGACAAAGCCCTTCTCGCCATGGCTGCCATCATCGGTCATCATATAGAAATTGTCACAGGCTGCATTAAACTCATCCTCCAGGAAAACAAGATCCTTGTTGCGGAAGCCCATAATGCCGTCGACCACGGCGCCTGCGTCATGCATCGCCTTCGCGACAGGATATGCGATGGCGCAGCCCACGCCGCCGCCAACAACGGCGACCCGCTTCTTGCCCTCCACATCGGTGGGCATGCCCAGGGGGCCGACAAAATCCTGAATGTAGTCTCCCTCGTTCAGCATACCCAGAACGGTGGTGGACAGGCCGACCTTCTGGAAGATGATGGACACGGTACCCTTTTCCCGGTCATAGCCAGCGATGGTCAGGGGAATGCGCTCGCCCTTTTCGTCAATGCGGAAAATGATGAACTGACCGGCCCGGGCCTTCTTAGTCACATATGGGGCCTCAATTTCCATCATGGTGACAGTAGAGTTGAGCTCTCTCTTGCTCACAATTTTGTACATACTTTTCACACTCACTTTTTTCATTGTATGGGATAAAGACAGAAACCTTCACCGGGACATTATACCACAACCAAAAAGATTTGCAAGACAATTTGAGCACTTTGTTAAATTTTTGATAAACTTTTTGTTCACCTGTAAACGTTTTTTTCCTTAAAAACAAAAATTTTTCAGTCCGTTTTTCGAGATTTCCCCCATATGACCCAGACGCCCGCCCCGGGCAGCCGGAGCGGGCGAATTTCATATGTTTTTACATGATTCCGTTAGAATTCCAGAGTCCTTCACGGCATCGATGGCACGCCAGATCTCTCCCTCCGGAAGCACCAGAGCCATACGGATGTAACCCCTGCCATTGGGCCCAAAGGCGGAGCCAGGCGTACAGATCACGCCGGTCTGTTCCAGCAGGTCAAAGCTGAACTTCACATCGTCCCCCTTCCACCTTGCCGGGACTGGCGCCCAGACGAACATGGATCCTTCGCTGTCCGGCACGTTCCAGCCGATCTCCCGGAAGCCGCCGCACAGGGCGTCTCTCCTGCGCTGGTATTCAGCCCGCTGCCGCTTGACCCCCGCCTGAGGACCATTCAGAGCCGCAATGGCGGCGTACTGGATGGGCAGGAAAATGCCGTAGTCAATCTGGGAGCGCAGGGTCTTGAATTTCGCCACCACATCCCGGTTGCCCAGCACAAAGGACACCCGGGCACCGGTCAGGTTATAGGTCTTGGACAAGGAATTATACTCCACGCCCACCTCCTTGGCGCCGGGAATGCTCAGGAAGGAGATGCCCTCCCGGCCGTCATAGATGATCTCAGAGTAGGCGTTATCATGGACAATGACGATGTTATATCCCTTGGCAAAGTCAATCAACTTTTCATAGAAGGAACGGGGGGCCGTTTTACCGATGGGGTTGGCCGGATAAGACACCACCATAATCTTGCAGGCCCGGGCTGTCTCCTGGGGGATCGCTTCCAGGTCGGGCAGGAAATTGTTCTCCTCCAACAGGTCATAGTAGCGGACATCCGCCCCGCAGAGGAAGGGGCCGATCTCAAAGATGGGGTAGCCGGGATTGGGCACCAGCACCACGTCGCCGGGATCGCAAAGGGTCAGGCCGATATGGGTCAGGCCCTCCTGGGACCCGTAAACAGACATGATCTCATCCGTCTCCAGCTTCACACCGTAGCGGCGGGCATACCACCCTTGGACCGCCTGCGTCAGCGCAGGCAAATCCCCCAGGGAATACTTAAAATTATTCGGATCCCGGGCGGCCTCCACCAGAGCGTTGATGACAAACTCCTCCGGATGGAAATCGGGGGTGCCCACAGACAGGTTGAACACTTCCCTGCCCTGTGCCAGCAACTCCTTCTTCTTGTCGTCCATCACGTTGAAGATGCCCGGCTGAAAGGTGTCCATCCGGCTTGCAAACTGAATATTCATGCTTCTTCCTTCTTTCTATCTGGTTCACGGGGAATCATTGCCAAAAATTCCCCTTCGCTGATGACCGGCACCCCCAGCTTCCGGGCTTTGTCCAGCTTGGAGCCGGCGGCTTCCCCCGCCAGCAGGAAGCTGGTCTTTTTCGAGACCGAGCCGCTGACCTTACCGCCGTTCTCCTTCACCAGCTCCTCCGCCTCTTTGCGGCCCATGCCGGGCAGGGTGCCGGTGATAACCACCGTCTTGCCCTCCAAGGGGCCGGTCTCCCCTTCCCGGCCATACCGGCGGGAGGTCATATTCACGCCGCAGGCAGCCAACTCGTCCACCATTCGCGCCCCAGCCTCACTGTGAAAGAAGTCGTAAAGATCCTGGGCGCTGATGGGGCCGATCCCGTCAATGGCGGTCAGCTCCTCCACCGACAACCCCCGAATGGCGTCCATATCCGGATAAAGGCGTTCCAGCGCCTCCCCCACATGGCCGCCAATGCCGCTGATCCCCATCGACTTGATCACCCGGGACAGGGGCCGTTCCTTGCTGGCCTCAATGGCGTTTATCAGGTTGTCCACCGACTTCTCACCGGTCTTGGGCAGCATCAGAAGCTCCTGTTTGTGCTCCTTCAGCCGGTAAATATCCGACACCGAGTGGAGCAAATCCGCCTCAATCAGCTGCCCCACCCGCTTGGGGCCAAGGCCTTCTATATCCATGACATCCCGGCTGGCAAAAAAGGCCACGTGCCGGGCAAATTGGGCCGGGCAATTGATGTTAGGGCAATAGGCGCCGTTTCCATCCTTATTCTTCACCACCGGCGTACCGCACTCCGGGCAGACGGTGATCTCAAATGGCTCGCCGCCCTCCGGCCTGGCCTTCACCTCCAGCACCTCGGGGATGATCTCCGCCGCCTTGCGGACCAAAATCCTGGCCCCCAGGCAGACGCCGCCCAGCGCCTCCATAAACTCCGGATTATGCAGGGTGGCCCGGTTCACAGTGGTCCCGGCAAGCTGGATTGGCTCGAACTCCGCCACCGGGGTGATCCGCCCGGTGCGGCCCACCTGGGTATAGAGCCGGGTGATGGTGGTCTCCTTCTGCTCCGGGGGATATTTATAGGCAATGGCCCACCGGGGCACCTTGGCCGTGGCCCCCAGGGAATCCTGCAAGGCCCGGTCGTCGATCTTGGCCACTGCGCCGTCCAGCCAGTAGGGAAGGTCATAGCGGGTGCGGTCGATCTCCTCAATGGCGGCCTGAATCCCCTCCCTGCCGGAAACCACATAGGTCTTCACGGTCCGGAAGCCCAACTTTTTCAGCAGAGCCAGATCACGGCTCTGCTTCACACAGGGGCGATCCTCCTCCGGCACATTTTCAAAGCCCTCAGCATACATGATGTTGAAGGCCACAGCCAACAGTCCCCGCTCCGCCGTCACCGAGGAGTCTTTCAGGCGCAGGGAACCGGCAGCGGCATTTCTGGGGTTGGCAAAGAGCTTCTTCCCCTCCAGCTCCAACTCCCTGTTGACCCGCCGGAAAGCGTCCACCGGCATGACCACCTCACAGCGGACGATCATGGTATAATGCTCCGGCATCCAGTCATACTTGGGCAGCTTCACCGGCACGCCGGCCACCTTTTTCATATTGGCGGTGATGTTCTCCCCCACGTGGCCATCCCCCCGGGTGGCGCCCAGGGTCAGCTTGCCATCCACATAGGTGACGGCCGCAGACAATCCATCCACCTTCGGCTCCACGCTCAGGTCAGAGCCATCCCACCAGTCAAACACTTCCTCAAAGGAAAACACATCCTGTAGGGAGAGCAGCGGCACCACATGGGTTACCTTGCCCAGTTCGTCTCCCTTGCTGGCGGTGCCTCCCACCCTCTGGGTGGGGGAATTCGCCTGCACCCACTCCGGGTGTTCCCGTTCCACGGCCTTGATGCGCCGCATCAGTGCGTCATACTCAAAGTCGGAAATCTCCGGGGCATCCTGGTTGTAATACAGATCGCTGTGATGTTCTGCCTCAGCATAGAGGCGCTCCAGTTCTTCCTTGGTCATAAAATGTTCCTCTATCCGTAATTGAAGTAATCCTCTCCGGCATCCGACGCCGTGGCGTAGTTATCAAATACCGTATAGCTCTCCGGCACCTCGCCCAGCAATACCGCCTCCGCCACCGTCACCGTGGTTTCAATGGGAAGCGTCCGAATTCCCCCAGGAATCAGCAGGCTGACGGTTACGGACACCTTCAGGTTCAGCATATAGTGGGTCTGATTCACCGCCGCCGGGATCAGCTGGCTCTCAAACTCCGCATTCACCGTGCTGACCGACTGCACCTCCACCGGAATCCGAAAGCCTCGGCTGCTGAACAGGCTGATTCCCGTCAGATTTCCCACCGGAATGCCGAAGGAGGTGGACTCCTCCTGGATGAGCTCCTCGGTCAGGCCGGTGATAACCCGGGCACGGAGCCGGTTCGCCTCCCCTAAGTTGCTTTGCAGCGCCGTGATCTGTCCCTGGTCGTTTTTCTCCAGGATCAGGATGGAGCTGTAATCCACCGTCCCGTCTTCAATGTCCCGGGCAATGATCTCATCCACCAATTGATTCACCTGATTCTCCAGATTGGCGGCGGCATAGGATTGGAGGAGCGGCGAGACCTTCCAATTAAACCAGGCAATCAGGCAGGCCGCCAGCAGCAGCCCAAACAGTATGCTGCGCGTCAGTTGACGCGCCTTCGTACTCCTCCAACGGTGGTGCTTTCTCACGCTGCTCCCCCCTGCGGCAAGTTCCCCGCAGAATATTCTATGCAGCGCTTTGGAAAATGTTACTTCAAAAGTTCGTTGACAGCCAACAAAATACCGGCCTTGCCGGATTCATAGGTCAGGCCTCCCTGTAAATAGACGGTATAAGGCTCCCGCATGGGGGCGTCGGCAGACAGCTCGATGGAAGCCCCCTGAATAAATGCACCGGCGGCCATGATAACCTGGCAATCGTAGCCGGGCATATCCCAAGGCTCCGGAGTCACATAGGAATCCACCGGGGAGCCGCTTTGAATGCCCCGGCAAAACCGGCACAGGGGGTCCGGTGCACCGAAGGAGACCATCTGAATGATATCATGCCGCACTTGGGCGGAGGTCGGTTCGGTGACATAGCCCAGCAGCTCCATAATGCGGGCGGCAAAGATGGCCGTCTTAACCGCCTGTGCCACCGTATGGGGGGCCAGAAACAGGCCCTGATACAGCTGGCGGCTATGCCCCAGGGTGCAGCCGCACTCAGCACCGATGCCCGGGGCGGTCAGCCGCATGGCGGCGCCCTCCACCAAATCCTTGCGGCCCACAATATAGCCGCCGGTGGGGGCCAGGCCACCGCCGGGGTTCTTAATCAGGGAACCGACGCACAGGTCAGCGCCCACCTGGGTGGGCTCCTTCTCCTCCACAAATTCGCCGTAGCAGTTATCCACCAACACCACAGCGTTGGGGTTGTTCTCCTTGACGATATGGGCCAGCTCCCCGATCTCCGCCACGGAGAGGGAGGAGCGGGTGGAATAGCCCTTGGAGCGCTGGATGAGTACGGCCCGGACTCCGGGATCCCGCACCGCCTTAGCCAGGCCCTCCTGATCCGGGGCGTTTTCCTTTAAATCCACCTGACGATACTCCACGCCGTAATCCCTCAGGGAGCCATGCCCCTTGTCCGAGGCTCCTATAACCCCCAGCAGGGTGTCATAGGGGGCCCCCGCAGCGGAGACCAACACGTCCCCGGCCTTCAGGCAACCGAACAGGGCGCAGGTGATGGCATGGGTGCCGTTGACAAATTGCAGGCGGACCAGCCCGGCTTCGGTGCCAAACAGATCTGCGTAGATGGCGTCCAGCTTATCCCTGCCAATGTCATCATAGCCATAGCCGGTGGTTCCCACAAAATCGCTCTCCTGCACCCGGTGCTTCTGAAAGGCGGCAAGCACCTTCTGGGTATTGTGCTCCGCAATCTCCTCCACCCGGGCAAACATGGGCCGGACGTCAGCCTGGGCCTGGCGGGCCAACTCCTTCACCCGCTGGGAGAGCTCTAATCTTAACTGTTCCATTTTAGTTTAACTCGCTTTCCGCCAGCGCCACAACCAAATCCACACTGGCCTGTAAATCATTCCATGTAATGCACTCGATGGGCGCGTGCGTATACCGGCAGGGCACTGAAATGCCCCCGGCCAGCACACCGGAGCGGGTGGGCAGGATGGCCCCTGCATCCGTTCCCCCGAAGGACAGGATATCCTCCTGGGCGGGAATTCCCCGCTCCTCTGCCAATTTTTGTAGCAGGCCATAGACCTGGGGGGAACACAGCACGGAGCGATCCATCAGCTTGATGGCCGCGCCTCCGTCCAGCTTGCATGTGGAGGCATGGCAGGCCCCGGGCAGATCGTCGGTACCGGTCACGTCTACGCCGATCCCATAATCCGGAGCGATGGCATAGGCGGCAGTCTTAGCCCCCCGCAGGCCAACCTCCTCCTGGACGCTGAACACAAAATAGAGATCGTTTCCGCTGTTGTTCACCCTAGTCAGGGCATCCAGGAGCACCAGGCAGCCAGCCCGGTTATCCAGATAATTGGCAAAGATCCGGTCTCCCTGCCGGAAGAAGGTACTTGTATAAACGGCGCAGTCCCCCGGCTTCACCAGCTTTTTCGCCTCAGCGGCACCGGAGGCGCCGATGTCAATATAAAGCTCCTCCCGTTTGAAGGCTTTATCCTCTTTATCCTCCGGCACGCCGATGACCCCTCTTGTACCGTTTTCAAAGACCACCTGCACCCGACTCAGGTCCGAAGCCACGAATCCCCCGATCTGGGAGAATTTCAAATAGCCCTGGTCGGTGATTTGGGTGACCATGACGCCGATGGAATCCATGTGGGCGGAGAACATCAGCTTTTTACCCTTGCCCTTCTTGTGGACGATGAGATTGCCCATGGAATCCCGGGTGATCTCGTCCGCGTAGGGCCTGGCCAACCCCTCTATTTTTGCAGCGATCTGGCCCTCACAGCCAGAGGGGCCAAAAATCTCTGTCAGCTGCCGCAATATCGCAAGCTGTTCTTCCTGTGTCATAGCTCTGTCTCTTTCTCCTTCTCTATAAAGCCACGCAGGAGCCGGTAAGTCTCCTGACAGTCCTTCAACGCCGCCACGCCGGAAGGCGTGTTGGGATAGCGCACCGGCACCTTCACCGCCATAACGGGAACGCTCGCCCGGCTGCGCTGGATGGCGCCGGCCTCTGTGCTGGAGCCGTCCCCCTGGCATTGCCACTCCATATGTTCCTGCCGGGCCAGGTCAGAAAACACCTGGAACAGGCCCCGGTCATAGATCGTCTCCCGGTCCATGACGCTAAGAACAGGGCCGCTCCCCAATTTAGGGTTGTCCCCCTCTATGCCAGGGAAATCCCTGGCGGCGGTTCCATCCACCACAATGGCAACATCCGGCTTCACAGAGAAGCCGATGCCAAAGGCGCCCCGGCTTCCAACCTCCTGCTGTACCGTAAAAGCAAAGGTACAATCCACAGGCAGTTCCTCCCGCAACAGTTCCAAGAGAACCGCGCAGGGAATCCGGCTGGTCAGGGCCGGGCCCTTCACCAATCCTTGGCCGAAGGCGGAGGCCCTCCGGGCAAAGCCGCAAACCTCCCCCGGCTTGCAGAGGCTTTGGGCCTCCTTCTGATTCCGGGCGCCAAAATCAATGTACATCCCATCCGTGGCAGGGGTCTTCTTCCCCTCCTCCTTGGTCACCAGATGGATGGCCTTGATGCCAATGACCCCGGGGCGCTGTTGCTCCCCCACCCAGACTGGCTTCCCAATGACGCAGCGGCGGTCAACCTTGCCCACCAGATCAAAGCGCAGGCAGCCGTCCTCCGCAAAGCCGGTCACCATCAGGCCCACCTCGTCCATATGGGCGGTCAGCAGGATTTTCCGGGCGGCGGGGCTCCTCCCCCGCTTTTCCACAATCACATTTCCCAGGAAATCCACCCGGACCTGACCGCTGGCGGCGGTGGCCTCCTTCAAGATATAGTCCCGGACAGCGTCCTCCCGGCTGGAAACCCCGGGCAAATTGGAAAGGGCCAGGATCTCATTCAGCATATAGATTCCTCCCTTCCCAGGGCGCAGATCACCGCAGCCAGCAGCTTTGCGCCATTTTCAAAGTCCTCCCAGTCGATCACCTCCACCGGGGTGTGCATATAGCGCTGTGGCAGGGAGAGGATTCCCGTGGGAATGCCCTCCCGGCAGACCTGCATCCCCCAGCCGTTGGTGCCGGTATTGCCGGCCATCACTTCAAAGTTGTATGGAATGTTCTCCCTCTTGGCGCAATCCTCCATCAGATCTACCATCCAACGGGCCATATTGGGGCCGACGCCAATGGCCGGGCCGGAGCCCAGCTCAAAGGTGCCCAGCTTCGGGCCGTCTAGGGTGGTGCCGTGGGTCACATCCACGGCAATGCAGTAATCCGGGTTCAAACGGTAGGCCGCCGTTATGGCGCCCTCACCGCCGGTCTCCTCCCTGACGCTGCCCACCACGGCCACGTCCACCCTCCGCTTTTCCGCCGGGGCCAGCTTCATGGCCCGCAGGAGCTGCAAATAGCATGCCCGGTCGTCCATGGACTTGCCGCAAAAGCGGCTCTCCCCCATGGAGAAGGCGGTTTCCTGATAAACGCCCCGGGTGCCCACAGGAATCCGCTTCTTTAGCTCCTCCTCCGGCAAGCCCACATCCAGGCGCAGGCTGTCCCGGTCAAAGGCGTTGTCCTCATCCCCATTCAGGCCGCTGGTGATGACCCCCACAATGGGCGGCCGGGTCAGCAGCCGCACCTCCCGGGCGGGCAGCATCCTGGGATCCACCCCGCCCACGGTGAAAAAGCGAAGGAACCCCTCCTCATAGCCGGTGATAATAAACCCGATCTCATCCAGATGGGCGTCCAGCAGGAGCAGCGGCGCGCCCTCCTTTCCGCAGGGGAAGAGGCGGATCAGATTACCCATGGCGTCCACATACTGCTCTGTGCAGCCCTCCGGCTGCTTCCGGGCCAGCGTCTCAGCCAAGGGCCTTTCATAGCCTGACGGCGCGCCAAAGGAGCACAGCCAGGTCAGTTGTTCTACTCTATCTTGCATAGCTAACCTCTTACATGGAATTGACGATTTCCTTGAAATAATTGCCCCGCTCCATGAAGTTTTTAAACTTGTCAAAGGAAGTGGAGGCCGGACTCATCAGCACAATATCTCCGGGCCGGGCAACCGCCCTGGCCGCCAGGACCGCGTCCTTGAAATCATCCCGGAAGAGGATGGGCATCTGCTCCTCCTCATAGCCGGGCTGGCTGACTACGGCCGCGCAGAGCTTTGGCACGGTGGAGCCCGGGAGATCGCCGCCGGTCAGGATCATAAACTTGCAATGCGCCAGGATCTCGGGGCCCATGCAATCGTAGGAGATCTTCTTGTCATGGCCGCCGGCAATCAGGATCACCTTCTCCTTGAAGGAGCGCAGGCCCGCCAAGGTGCGGCTGGGGCTGGAGGCGATGGAATCGTTATAATACTTGACGCCGTCCAACTCCCGGACAAACTCAATGCGATGCTCCACGCCGCCGAATTCCATGGCGAACTTCCGGATGATCTCGTCAGGCACAAGCCCATCCACAGCGGCAATGGCCGCCTGGAAGTTTTCGATATTATGGACGCCGGGGATGCGGATATCCTCCACTGGCAGGACAGGACGGGTCACTCCGTCTTTTTTGACGCAAATCACACCATTTTCCAACACAACCCCCTCCTCCAAGGGGTTCCGGCGGCTGAAATAAACCGCCTGGCCGGGGGCACGGGTGTACTCCTCCCGGGTCAGCGCGTTGTCGTAGTTGAACACGGCCCGGCCAGCGGCAGTCTGGTGGAGAAAGATATTCTCCTTGGCGGCGACATACTCCACCATGTCCCTGTGCCAATTCAGGTGATTGGGGGCTAGATTGGTGACAACTGCGATATCCGGGCTCTTCCTCATGGTCATCAGCTGAAAGGAGGAAAGCTCCAGAACCGCCATATCCTCCGGCTTCATCCGCGCCGCCTCGGGCAGCAGGGGCTTTCCGATATTGCCGCCCACATAGGTGGTATAGCCTGCGGCCCTCAACAGCTCTGAAATAATGGTGGTGGTGGTGGTCTTGCCGTCGGAACCGGTGACAGCAATCAGCTTGCAGGGGCAGACGTCCATAAAGACCTCCATCTCGGAGGTGACCACACCCCCCCTGGCCCGGCACGCCTCCAAAGCGGGCACATCAGGCCGGATTCCAGGGGAACGGAAAATCACGTCATGGTCCAGGCCGGTCATGTAGTCCTTGCCCAGCTTCGCCTCCATACCCAGGGCTTCCAGCTCCTCGATCAGGCCGTCAAACTTCTCTCTGGGGTTCACGTCGCAGCCGGTCACGGAGATGCCGGCTTCCAGCAGCATGCGGATAAGTGGGGTATTGGAAACGCCGATGCCAAGGACGGCGACGCGCTTAACTTTTAGGGCCTTAAAATATTCATGTATTGTCAAGGGAAACACCTCACAAAGCCAAATTCAAGACATACGTTTTTATTATATCCCTCCGGGACGCAGAATGCAAGAAAAGCATTCCCCGGAGC
>CAYLVH010000043.1:0-15152 GCA_964387095.1 uncultured Oscillospiraceae bacterium | reverse complement strand
TTAAACAGTTTATGGTAGGATAAACATCAGAAAAGGAGCTGAGGGTATGTACAACATTTTGATCTGTGACGATGACAAGGATATTGTGGCGGCGCTGGAAATCTACTTGACCGGCGGGGGCTATCACCCGGTGGCGGCTTATAACGGCGAGGAGGCGTTGAAAATCGTTCAGGAGCAGGAGATCCACCTGATTCTAATGGACGTGATGATGCCCGGCCTGGACGGCGTGCGCGCCACCCTGAAGCTGCGGGAGTCCTCCAACATCCCGGTCATTATGCTGACTGCCAAGAGCGAGGACAACGACAAGATCCTGGGCCTAAACGTGGGGGCGGACGACTATGTGACCAAGCCCTTCAACCCCATGGAGGTGCTGGCCAGGGTGCGCAGCCAGCTGCGCCGCTACACCACCTTGGGCGGACAGGGGAAGACAGCTCGTCCGGATCAGCTGACGGTGGGGCCGATTACCCTGGACGACCGCACCAAGGAGGTGACGGTGGATGGGGAAAGGGTGAGCCTGACTCCGCTGGAATTCAGCATTTTGAAGCTGTTTATGAGCCACCAGGGACAGGTGTTCTCCACGGCGCAAATCTATGAAAAGGTTTGGAACGACCCGCTATACGGCTCCGACAACACAGTGGCAGTACATATCCGCCATTTGCGGGAGAAGATCGAGATCAATCCGGCAGAGCCCCGGTACCTGAAGGTCGTCTGGGGCCTGGGCTACAAGCTGGAAAGTGGAGGGAAATAAAGGGGGATTTGTATGAAAAATTTGCAGGAGAAGCGCTGGCTCAAAGGGATTGCCTGGCTGCTGGTGGTGGTCTGCGCCTTTGGCTTCGCGTATACGGCCGGGCTGGGATTGAGCATCTACGGCTATCATGTCGGGTACGATCAAGGATATGAAAATCAGATCCTGTATTATCAAACCTTGGCCTGGCAGGAGTTTGATCTGATGCAGAATCCAGGGGAGACAGCGCAGGAGCAGCTTGCCGGTCTGGAAGAGGAGCTTCAGAACAGCGGCTTTTATTTTGAGATCCGGAACGAGGCCACAGATGAGGTGCTGCTGTCCAACCTGACCGATGACAGCCAAAAGGACATCCTGGAGTATTTTATGACCGGGGAAGCAACCAGTACGGAAGTGGAGTATGAGGAAAGCGAACCAATTACAACGACGGACACAGATTACCTCTATTCTGTGACGAATCCGATCTGCTTTTACGAGGCGGATGGGGTCCTGAATCCGGTATATACCTATGCCGCTAGCAGACGGGCGAAGGAGATAGGGTTTCCGCTATATGTGTTGTGCGACAGCGACATGCTCCATCGGGTGCGGGACATTACCCTTGAAAACGGAGTTTATACCGTTTCCTACAGCAGTCTGAGCGATAGCATGGATCCCTACTCCTATGCAATCAAAATGACGAGCCAAGACTCCGTCTGCTACGTGCTGCTGGCGACAGAAGATTTTCTTCAAACTTCCATCACCGAGGAAAATCGGGATACCATTTTGGAAGCCATTGAGAGCCAAAGCGTTTATGTAAAAGTTGGGGAATCCTATTATCAAATTATACAGTTTGAGGTTGATGACGACGGCAACGATTGCCTGGCCTATTATCTTGACTATGACGAGTTTCTGGAGCCGCTAGACCGCGGAGTGATCGCCGCAGATACGTCAGCTGAGGAGACGAATGAGGAGTTGGAGGAGACCTCCGACCTGACGGCGGTATATTTCCGCCTGCTCAGTGACGGTGTGACCCTAAGGGCCTTGAACCTGTATCAGACGGAAGAACTGGAGGAGGCGCTGGAGGAGGGCAGCCTCTATGTGGTGACCGGGGAAGGGGAACTTTGCCCTGTTCGCATCCGGGAGAGCGGAGGAAGCTGCACCTATGCCCCGGGAGGGGCCATCCACGCCGAGCTTGTGTGGGAAACCCGGACCATGGCGCCGGATTCCCTGGAAATTTCCCAGGAGTCGGGGGCCGTCTGCTATGAGCGGATGGAGGACGGCACCCTGACTGCCCTGGACACCAACGATGCCACAACAATCTTCGGCCTCTTTTACAACGAACGGCTCTATGTTCTCAGCGAAGAGGGGATTCCCAGCCTGGTGACCTCCTGTATCCAGGAAAACGGCCTGTATCAGCTGGAGTACGCGGTCTACACCGGCGGGATGGTGCTGACGGGCTCAGATGAGTCCCAGGAGGAGACCTCCGCCGAGGAAGTGGAGGAGGAAACCGTGGAGGCACCCGCCGCCAGCTATTATATGGCATACGGCATAGCCTCTGTAGAAGGAACCACCACCTTTTTTGATGAATGGGAAGAGCAATCCGCGCGTATGCAGGGGATTCTGCCCACAATCATTGCCATCTCCGTCACCTTTGGAGTGGTGGATCTGCTGGCCGTGGTCTGGCTGTGCATTGCCAGCGGCCACCGGAAGGGCAAAGAGGGCATCACCCTCAACCGGTTTGACCGAATTTGGCTGGACCTGTTGCTGGTCTGTTATTTCATTGCCTTCTGCTGGGTGATGGCGATTGGAGTCGGGATTATCAGATTCAATTGGGGCAATCTGGTCCGCCTGGGGTTTGCCGCTGCTTACTGTACCGTGGTGGAGGTGGGGCTGCTGTGGCTATTGCTGACGGTGCTGACCCGCTTGAAGGCAGGGACCATCTGGAAGAACCTGCTGATTATGCGGATTTTCCGGAAACTCCGCATAAGCAGCCGGCTGAGAAAAGTCTGGGACATGATGCAAAGAAACCTGAATCTGGCCGTCAAGGTGGGATTGGTCTATGGTGTGTTCATGCTGCTAAACTTCTTCTGCGCCGCCAGTTACGGGATATCGATTACAGTGTTCTTCCTGTGGCTGCTGCTGCATTTGATTGTGTTGTCCGTTCTGGAATCCTGGTGCCTGAGTTTCCATTCCATCCGGAAGGGGGTAACCCGGCTGAACCAGGGCGAAATGGAGGCTTCGATCGATACCACGGGAATGCCCTATGATTTGAAGGCGGTCGCGGAGCAGCTCAACAACTTGTCTGAGGGGATCAACCGGGCAGTGGAGAAGCAGATGCAGTCCGAGCGGTTCAAGTCAGAGCTGATCACCAACGTGTCCCATGACCTGAAAACGCCGCTGACCTCCATCATCAACTACATCGACTTGCTAAAGCAGACCGATATCACCGATCCCAAGGCACTGGAATACCTGGAAGTGCTGGACCGGAAGAGCCAGCGGCTGAAAAAGTTGACCGAGGATTTGGTGGAAGCATCCAAGGCGTCCACTGGCGCCATAAAGGTGGAAAAGACAGTGCTGGATTTCAGCCAGTTGGTGACCCAGGCCCTGGGGGAGTATGATGAAAAGCTGCAAAGCGCCCGGCTAGAGACGGTCTACCAGCAGCCGGAGGAGCCGATGCTGGTGATGGGGGATGGCCGGCACCTGTGGCGGGTGCTGGATAACCTGCTGAGCAACTGCGTGAAATACGCCATGCCTGAAACCAGGGTCTACCTGAGTTTGAGCCAGGAGGAAGACAGCGTGACCCTGGAGATGAAGAACATTTCCGCGGAGCCACTGAACCTGACAGTGGAGGAGTTGATGGAGCGCTTTGTCCGGGGGGATAGCTCCCGCTCCACCGAGGGCAGCGGCTTGGGCCTGAATATCGCCATGAACCTGACGGAGCTGTAGGGAGGGAGCTTCAATCTGGGCATTGACGGCGACCTGTTCAAGGCGATGGTGACCATTCCCAAGGCGTAAATGGATCAAGGCTCTGCCTGTGGAAAGGGACAGAGCCTTTTCCATGGGAGATGATTTATTGAAAAGTTTACACTTTTTCCATGGACTTTACCGGCATAGCTGGGTATAATAAGAGATACCGAAAACTACCACGGCAGGGAGGATTATCCTGTGAGAGCTTTGACAAACGCCATCGACCGGTTCTGCTATCGGCACCCTAAGTTTGGAATTCCCAACCTCATGTTGTACATTATTATTGGCAATGTGCTGGTGTTCGTGCTGGATATGGTCAGCGGGTATACCTGTAGCGCCATGCTGTACTTCTCCCGGTATCAAATTTTTCATGGAGAAATTTGGCGGCTCATTACCTTTCTCTTTGTGCCGGGAAGCACCCGAATTTTCAACTTTGTGCTTTCAGCATTCCTCTATTTCTTTATCGGCAGCACCCTGGAACGGCAGTGGGGCCCAGGCCGGTTCACCTTCTATTATTTGATCGGCGTTGTGGTCCATATCATCTTTGGGCTGGTCACCGGTTACGCAAGCACCTATTACCTGAACATGTCCATGTTCTTTGCCTTTGCGACCCTCTATCCCGATGCGCAGTTCCTGCTGATTATCATTCCGGTGAAGGCCAAATGGCTGGCCTGGATCGACGCGGCCTTCTTCCTGCTGGCTGTCGTCACCGGAAGCTTCCCCTACAACCTGCTGCCCCTGGTGGCCGTCATCAATTATCTGATCTTTTTCGGCGAGGATCTCTACGAGTGGGTCTGGGGAAAGCTGGGGCACAGCCCCCGCAGGAAAAAGCGGAGCACCATGAGCTTTAAAAAGGAGGCAAAACGAATCCAGAAGGAGAAGGGCTATCTCCACAAGTGCGCGGTCTGCGGCCGGACGGATGCGGATTACCCCGATCTGGAGTTCCGTTACTGCTCCAAATGCAAGGGCTATTATTGCTACTGCATGGATCACATCAATTCCCATATTCACATCACGGACTAGCGAAAGCGTCCCTCTGCCACGGCAGAGGGACGTTCTTTTACACTTTCCAGCCAGAGAGATATGCCTCCTGCTCAGGGGTCAGCTTGTCGATTGCCAGGCCCATGGCGGAGAGCTTGTAGCGGCCAATTTCATCGTCGATGGAGTCGGGCACCTTGTAGACCTTTGTCTCCAGGCTATCCCTGTGGCTAACCAGCCAGTTCAGGCTCAGAGCCTGGACGGCGAAGGACATGTCCATAATCTCCGCAGGGTGGCCCATGCCGCAGGCCAGGTTCACCAGACGGCCCTCCCCCAACACGTTTAAAGTGCGGCCGTCGGGCAGGGTATAGCCGATGATGTTCTTCCGGCGCTCCTCCGCCTTGACTGCCATTTCCCGGAGCGCGGCCACGTCCACCTCACAGTCGAAGTGTCCGGCGTTGCAGAGGATGGCATCGTCCTTCATGACCGCAAAATGGCGGGGGACGATGACGTCCTTGCAGCCGGTGACGGTGACGAAGATGTCGCCGTATTTTGCGGCCTTATCCATGGGCATAATGCGGAAGCCGTCCATGGTGGCGTCCAGCGCCTTGAAGGGATCCACCTCGGTGACGATGACATTGGCGCCCATGCCCTTGGCCCGCATGGCGGTGCCCTTACCGCACCAGCCGTAACCAGCCACTACCACGGTCTTGCCTGCCACCACCAGATTGGTGGTGTCCATAATGGCGGTCCAGACGGATTGGCCGGTGCCATACTTGTTGTCGTAATAGTGCTTTGCCTTGGCGTCGTTGACAGCCATCATGGGGCAGGGGAGCACCCCCTCCTGTTCCCGGGCCTTCAGGCGGTGAATGCCGGTGGTGGTCTCCTCGCAGCCGCCGATGAGCTGGTCGCCATATTCCTTGCAGCGGCCGCCCAGCAGGTTGATCAGATCCCCACCGTCGTCCACAATCAGGTGGGGGTGGCAGGCCAGCGTGGCGGCCAGAAGGTCCTCGTACTCCTGGGGGGAGACGCCGTAGACGCCGAAGGTCTCCACGCCCATTTCCGCGATGGCGGCAGCCACGTCGTCCTGGGTGGAGAGGGGATTACAGCCGGTGAGATATACCTCCGC
Source organism: uncultured Oscillospiraceae bacterium (assembly GCA_964387095.1). Lineage (GTDB taxonomy): Bacteria > Bacillota > Clostridia > Oscillospirales > Oscillospiraceae > JAJQBJ01. Next base: position 9,357 of record CAYLVH010000043.1, on the reverse strand, counting down.
GCCGCCCTTGGCCAGCACCAGGCCCAGATTTGCGGTCTTGGCCTCCAAATGGACAGATACGGCGATGCGCAGGCCGGCAAAGGGCTTTTCCTTCTCGAACTTGGCCTCAATGGCGGAGAGGGTGGGCATAAAGGAGCGCACCCATTGGATCTTTTTCCGGCCAGAGGGGGCCAGGGATGGATCCCGAATGATACTCATAATAAAAACATCCTTTCTTGGACTTATTCCTTTGATAAAACAACCTATTATACCATGTTTGCGCCAAATTTCCTATCCCCTTTTGACAAGTTGCCATTTTTCGATCAAAAATCTGTAAGCGGCTTGCATTTATGAATCAAAAGATTTATAATAACTAATCAGGTATTCAAATTTTATGCCGAACTGCACGGCAAAATTTGACAAGCTGTGGGATTCATGTGTTTTCCCAAATGTGGAATGATAGATTTGAAAGGTGTGGTACCGTGGGTAGAAAAATAGGCTGGCTTGCCGGCAAGGTTGTAACCGCGATCTGCGCGATTATCGCGGAAATCTTCCTTTATTTGCTGGCTACGACTGAGCTGATCCCTATGAAGTTTATGATTGCAGGCAGTGTGATCCTGGGTGTAATGGTGATTTTGATTGCCATTCTGACCTGGAATGTCAGGGGCAAGGGGCGGTATGTCGCAGGAATGTTCGTAGCGGCTGTATTTGTCGCCGTCCTGTGTGTCGGCTGCTGGTATGTGGATATGACCAATGACACGGCGGAGCAGGTGACCTCCGTTCGGACAGAGTCCACGGCTGTGGCCATTTATGTCCGCATGGATGACCCCAATGACTTTTCCACCGTCGCGGCAGAATACACATACGGCATCCTTGGCGAGCTGGATCGAGATAATACCGACGAAGCGCTGGAACAGCTGAATGCAGATTTGGGCACCACTGTGACCACGGTGGAATATGACTCCCTGACCGATCTAGTGGATGCGCTTCTGGCGGAGGAGACGGACGCCATTTTGCTGAACAGGGCATATATTGATGTGCTGGAAGAGATTGAGGGCTATGAGGATCTGATGTCTTTGATCCGGGAGGTAACTCTGATCCTAGTGGAGAAGGAGATCGAGGTGAACCTGGAGGACACCATTGATACCGATGCTGTCGGCACCTGCTTTACCGTCTATATGAGCGGCATTGACACCTATGGCGAACTGTCCACCAAGAGCCGCAGCGACGTGAACATCATTGCCACGGTGAATACGGAAACCCATCAGGTTTTGCTGGTGTCCACGCCCAGAGACTACTTTGTGCCGCTGTCCATTTCCAATGGCAAAGAGGATAAGCTGACCCATGCGGGTATATATGGCATTCAGGTCAGTATGGATACCCTGGAAATGCTCTATGATACGAATATCGACTACTATTTCCGGGTCAACTTCTCCGGTTTTGAGGAGATCATTGACGCCCTGGGCGGCATTACCATTGAATCGGATGTGGCCTTTACCTCCAGCATTGATAGCGGCAGTGTCTATGATTTCGTAGTGGGAGAAAACTATGTGAACGGCCAGGAGGCCTTGGCCTTTGCCAGAGAGCGCCATGCCTTTGAGGATGGGGACAACCAGCGCGGCCGGAACCAGATGGCGGTTATTAAGGCGGTGATCAACGAGATCCTGTCCCCGGAGCTGCTGCTGAAATATTCCTCCATCCTGGATGCTGTGGACGGCAGCTTTGAGACCAGTATGCCCTATGACCTGATCAGTACTCTGGTGCGCAACCAGCTGGATGAGGGCGGTTCCTGGGAGGTTCTGACTTACAGTGCCACCGGTTATGATTCCACTGGCATCCCCTACTCCATGAGCCAAAGCGCCTATGTGATGGAGCCGAATATGGAATCCGTTGAGACGGCAAAGGAACTGATGGAAGCCGTGCGCAACGGGGAAGTGATCACCCAGCCGGTGCAGTAAGGCGAGACATCTAAAGAATTGAAAAAATTTTCCGCGAAGTTTGAATTTCTTAGCTGATTTCCCATTTATATTACAAAGGGAAAAATACCCGATTACAGAAAGATGGGGGAGCAAGATGGCTAAGATGAACAACACGACAAAGGAACTGGATGAACTGCTGGTTGAAGAGATGGAGACGCCCTTGGAATCCGGAGTGATGCTGGATTCCGTGAAGGAGTATTTGCAGGAGATCGGCCAGTATGAATTGCTAACCGCCGAGGAAGAACTGCAGCTCTCCGGTCAAATCCGGGCAGGCCAGGATGCCGCCCGGCTGCTGGAGCAGTTGAAGAGCGGCGGTGAAACGGCGGACGCCCACCGTCTGGAGCTTCTGCGCAAGCTGGTCCGCCAGGGCGAAGAGGCCCAGGACCGTATGGTGAAGGCAAACCTGCGCCTGGTGGTTCTCGTGGCAAAGAAGTATCTGAACCGGGGCCTCCCACTGCTGGACCTGATTCAGGAGGGCAACATCGGCCTGATGAAGGCCGCCTCTGGATACCGGGGAGAGCGGGGCACCCGGTTCTCCACCTATGCCGCTTGGTGGATCCGCCAGGGGATTTCCCGGGCAATCACGGATTGCGGCCGCACCATCCGCCTGCCCAGCCACATCTTCCAACAGGTGGCGCACCTCCGCAAGGCTGTTCGAGAGCTGACAGTTGAGTTGGATCGGACCCCCAGCGAAGGGGAACTGGCTGATCGCTTAGGGGTCAGCGTTTCCAAGGTGAAGGACCTTCAGCGCTATGAGCGGGATGTCTCTTCGCTGGACGCGCCTCTAAGCAGTGAGGAAGACGGCGGTACCATGATCGATGTGACGCCCGGCGACAGCCCCATGGATGAGGTGGATGAGAGCCTGACCCGCAAGGCGCTGGCTCTTGTGATGCGCAAGGTGCTGGAAACCCTGCCTGAGCGTGAACGCTTTGTCCTGTCCCTCCGCTATGGCCTGCTTGACGGCCACATTTATACCCTTGATGAGGTCGGCAGCTGTATCGGCCTAACTCGTGAGCGGGTTCGCCAGATCGAGAAAAAGGCCCTGCGCCAGATCAGCACCGGCAAGTGTGCCGCAGAGCTTAAATCGTTCATTGCGTAAGCTACCGGGCACGGGCGAATGGAATCCTCCCCGGCTGTCCCGTGAGGCAGCCGAAGGGTTTTCCGCCGCCACAATACAAGGAGGTATTGACAGTGGATAATCATATCAGCTTTGGGGATCTGGTGGCATTTGTCTGGATGGAGGAGCTGACACCAGGGAACAGAGAGCTGGCCCTGAGGGTCAATCAGCACCTGATAAAATGTGAGGAATGCCAGATCAGGCTGGAACAGCTGGAGCAAATTCGTCAGGATGCGGCGGAATTGAAGGACAAACGGCGCAAGCGGGATAATGCCAAAGGCAGAATGAATGCGTATCGTGGGAAAATTTTGCCCTTTGTCGGGCGGGAAATGCAAACCATCAAGTTCTGTGCGGCAGATCATAAACAGGTTGAGATTCAGGAAGAAGGGGTCATCCACCTGGACGCTTTCAGAGCGGATGAGGAGAAAGATCCCTGAAAACCGGTTGACATTTGAAAGCTGATATGATAAAGTAAAATTAACCATATGACTGACGGAAGTGGATGAACCACAGGGAGTATGGTGTTTGGAAAGCCGACCGTCTGGGCTGAATGAGCGCTCAGAGTGTCGGCTTTTGTTTTTGCAAAAAATTAAGAAGCCCCAGTGAATGCCATAAATTCGGAAATCAAAAGGAGTAAATAGCGTATGAAGACGGATATTGAACTTGCGCAGAGCACCCCGATGCTGCCCATTGGCCAGGTGGCAGAAAAAGCAGGGATCCGTGAGGAACTGCTGGAATACTACGGGAAAGTCAAGGCGAAGATTGACATCACCCCCCTGCGTCAGCAGCCCCGGAAGGGCAAGCTGATTCTGGTCACTGCCATCAACCCCACTCCTGCGGGGGAGGGGAAGACCACCACCTCTGTGGGCCTGGCGGACGCCCTGTGCAAGTTGGACAAGCAGACCATGCTCTGTCTCCGGGAGCCTTCTCTCGGCCCCGTGTTCGGCATCAAGGGCGGCGCTGCCGGCGGCGGCATGGCCCAGGTGCTTCCCATGGAGGATATCAATCTGCACTTCACCGGGGATTTTCACGCCATCGGCGCGGCCAACAACCTCCTGGCCGCCATGCTGGACAACCACATTCAACAGGGCAACGCACTGGACATTGACGTGAAGAACATCACCTGGAAGCGCTGCGTTGATATGAATGACCGCCAGCTGCGCCATGTGGTGGATGGCCTGGGCGGCCGCATGCAGGGCGTGCCTCGGGAGGACGGTTTTGATATCACCGTGGCCTCTGAGGTTATGGCGATCCTGTGCCTGGCCTCTGATTTAAAGGATCTGAAGCAGCGCCTGGCCAAAATTATTGTGGCCTATAATACCAAGGGCCAGCCGGTCACCGCCCATGACTTGAAGGCCGAGGGCGCTATGACCGTCCTGCTGAAGGACGCCATCAAGCCCAACCTGGTGCAGACCATGGAGCACAATCCCGCCATTGTCCACGGGGGTCCCTTTGCCAATATTGCCCACGGCTGCAACTCTGTTTCCGCAACGGATACCGCCCTGAAGCTGGCCGACTATGTTGTCACGGAGGCGGGCTTCGGCGCGGACCTGGGAGCGGAAAAGTTCCTGAATATCAAGTGCCGCGCCGCGGGTTTGGAGCCCTCCGCAGTTGTCATCGTGGCAACCGTCAAGGCCCTGAAATACAACGGCGGGGTGCCCAAGGCAGAGCTGGGCGCTGAAAATTTGGAAGCCCTGGAAAAGGGCTTGCCCAACCTGCTCAAGCATGTGGAGAACATCACCCGGGTCTTTGGCCTGCACTGCGTGGTTGCCATCAACCGCTTTAATCAGGATACCGATGCCGAGCTGGAGCTGATCCGTGCCAAGTGCCGGGAGTTGGGGGTGCATGTTGCCTTGTCCCAGGTTTGGGAGAAGGGCGGCGAAGGCGGCATCGAGCTGGCCCAGGAGGTGCTCAGCCTGTGTCAGCAGCCCCATGACTTCAAGTTTGCCTATGATCTGGATCTGCCCATCAAAGACAAGATCAAAACCATTGTCCAGCGCATCTACGGCGGTGCTGACGTTGCCTATTCCAAGGACGCAGAGAAGTCCATCAGCGCTCTGGAGCGCCTGGGTTACGGCAACCTGCCTATCTGTATAGCAAAGACCCAGTACTCCCTGTCCGATGACCCGAATTTGCTGGGGCGCCCCGAGGGCTTTACGGTCAACGTGACCAAGGTAAAGGTTTCCGCAGGGGCAGGCTTCATCGTGGCGCAGACTGGCGACATTATGACCATGCCTGGCCTGCCCAAGGTTCCTGCCGCCGAAAATATCGCCATTGATGAGAACGGCGTCATCACGGGCCTGTTCTGATCCCTATATTTGCCCGAAGCCGGATGTGGATTTGCCCGCGTCCGGCTTTGTTTTTAGATAATTATCGGAGAAAAAAGGAGAAAATCCTCAGAAATGCTTGCCTTTTGGAGGAAACAGGGATAAAATGAAGAGGTTAATATGGATTACTTGTCCGAAAGGAGCAATGCTTTATGGCTAAACTGAGTAAACAGAAAATCGGTGAGTTTGGTCAGAAGTTGGCAAACGTTGCCCAGAGCGGTGTCAATCGATCCAAACAGCTGGCTGAGATCGCCAAGCTCAGGGCGGCCAATCACGCCGAAGAGGCGGCCATTAAGCGCGCCTATATTGACATTGGCAATATCTACTATGCAGAGCATGGCGATGCGCCGGAGGGGGCTTATGTGGCGCTGTGCAGCCGGATTTCCAAGTCCCGGGATATGATCCGGCGCAATATGGCACAGATTGAGGATATCAAGAGTGCCAGCGATGTCACGGAAGCGGATTTTGACGATCAGATTCCCCAGGAACCTGAGGGCTGTACGGACCAGATTCCGGAGGAAGAGGAGGCTCCCGTGGAAGAGGATGTGGTGGTTGAGGCTGCCGAGGAGGATGTCCAGGGGGAAATCCCCATCCCTGACGAGGAGTAAATTGCCAAATCTGCTCTCTGCCCCTTTCTGTACCCCGACGGAGTTCCCCTGTGCGGCTTTGACGATGGGACAGTTTTCTTCATTTCCCACACATTCGGAAATGTGTTGACAAAGAAACTACTATGTGTTACAATTCGGTTACAATTTTAAAGGAGGAGGCATACGAATGGCAGCAAATACGTTACCGTTGGAATACAAGGGCCATCCGCTCCGCCGTAAGGATAACCTGATCTATTACGGCAGCATGGCTGATAAATATATCATTATGATGCAGGTCCTGGAGACGAAGCAGGTCAAGGATCTGGAGGTGGGCACCAAGATTTCCGTCCAGCTCCAGCTGACTGAGCCGAACATTAAGAGCCGTGACCGGGTGGTAAAGCGCAGCGAAAAGGATAGCCTGTATGCCGCGATGGATATTGCGGCCATTTGGCTGGACCGCGCCTTGGCCGGAAAGTAATTCTGGCCCCGCTGTGGAAAGGGCTTTTTCAGCAGCCCGCCTCTACAGCAGCCCCCAGGGGAAACTTAAAGTTCGGAGGCTTGATTTATGAAGGAAATGTCCCAAGACCATCACTCAATCCGCGCAGTGATAGCAGTTTCGGCTGCGATGGCAGCCTGCGCGGTAACCGGCTATACCCTGCACGAAACCGCTTATGCCACAACGGTGAACATTGCCAGCCAGGTGGAGAGCACAAATATTTTTTTCCTGGGCAGCAAGAACGCCCAGGTGGGAATTGATTATACCGTAGGAGATTCTTACCTCAGTACAGAGGTCACCTTCAGCAGCGTTGATCTGAAGGCTGCCCGGAATAAGATGAAGAGCAGTGTGAAGCTGGGAACAACCACCGTAACCGGTGTGGCTGTGACGCAGACTCCCGTTTATACGGAGGAGAGCACAGAAGGGTCCGTTGTCTGCTATCTGGCGCCGGGGGCCACCATTATCGCCCCTCGGCAGGAAGAGGAGACGGATTGGTACGAGATCTTCTATGGCGAACTTTGCGGATACGTTCCGGCGGACAGCGTTCAGCTGGATCTGGATGAGGAGGAGTTGGCACAGCTCCTAGAAAATACCGCAGAAACCTATGAGGACAGCTTTGGCACCCTGACAACAGATTTGAATATTTATTCTGAGGAGAGCACAGAAGCTCAGGCGACTTTGTCCCTGGCCGCTGGTGAGACCGTCCAGCTGGTCAGCGCGGATCACGGCTGGTATTCCGTGATCTACCAGGGGACTCAGGGCTATATTCAGGGCGACTGTGTGGCCTATGGGGCGGACAAGCCCGCCTGGAAAGTGGAGGAGGAGAAGGATGCCCTCCGGGCCCAGGTGGTGGAGACGGCTGAGAGCTATCTGGGCTGCACATACATCTATGCGGCGGCAGGCCCGAATACCTTTGACTGCTCCGGCTTTACCATGTACATCATGAACCAGTTCGGCATCAGCCTACCTCACTCCGCTGCCCAGCAGCTCACCACCTGCGGCACAGAGGTCAGCACGGAGGAGCTGAAACCCGGCGACCTGGTATTTTTCCGCTCTGACACTACGGCCGCAGCCAGCCATGTGGGGATTTACATTGGAGACGGTCAGTTTATCCATGCGTCCAGCGGGGCGGGTTATGTGACCATCACAGATCTGTCTGAGAGCTGGTATACCAAGACCTATGTGGGGGCACGGAGGGTGCTGTAATTAAATATAAGTATTAAGTCCATGTTGGCAGGAGCCAGCATGGACTTTTTTATTGCCTTTTATTGCCCGCTGAGATAGTTGATTGCGCTGGGGGCCGCATTTGCCCCGTCCGCCGCGGCGGTAATCACCTGGCGCAAAGGCTTTTGCCGGACGTCTCCGGCCACAAAGAGCCCGGGCAGGGAGGTTTTGCCGGTTTCATCCGTCTTTACATAGTCTCCTTCAAAGTCCAGGGGAAGCCCCCGGAGATAGCTGGTCGCCGGGGTGCTGCCCACGGCGATGAAGATGCCGTGGGCCGGCTGGAGGACTTCGCCCTCCGGCGTGGACAGGCGGACGGCGCCGTTCAGAATCTCCAGCGGGCGGGTGTTATATTGGATGGTCACGTTGGGGAGCTGCTTTAGGGCGTCAACCCGGCGCCGGGCGGCCCGGAACTGATCCCGGCGGAGAATCAGCTTCACGGAGTTGCAGCGCCCGGAGAGATAGATGCCGTCCTCGACGGCGGTATCTCCGCCGCCAATCACCAGCACATCCTTTCTGGCGTAGAAAGCACCGTCGCAGGTGGCGCAGTAGGATACCCCCGAACCGGTATATTCCCCTTCACCGGGAATGTCCAGCTTTTTGGGGGAGGCGCCGGTGGCGGCGATGACAGCCCGCGCAGTGACGGGATCGTCGTTTGCCAGGTGGACGATAAAATATCCATCTGCCTGTTCCACCGACTGCACTTCGCCGTATTTGATCTCGGCGCCAAGTCCCATGGCCTGTTGCCGGAACAGCTCCCCCAGGGCAAGGCCGGAAATCTCTGGCACACCGGGGTAATTTTGCACCAGATGGGCAGAGATGATCTGTCCGCCCCCATATCCATCCCGCTCCAGTACGGAAAAATGCAGCCCAGCCCGGGCCGCGTAAATGGCCGCAGTGAGCCCGGCAGAGCCGCCACCAATTATCACAAGGTCAATCATAGTCTTTTACGCTCACTTTCCTTTTTTTCTTAGCTTTGTCTGGGGATGTCATTTTTATAACCGGGATAACCTGCCTTTGCAAACAGAACCCTTGATTCCCGTCCAGCTCTGTGTAAAAATAGAACTATCATACATCCATTTAGCGAGGAAATGAGCGATTATGTATCGAATTTTAATTATTGAAGATGACGCAGACATTGCCGATGCCCTTCAGACCTGCATAGAGAAGTGGGATCTCAGCGCCCGGCGCATCCGAAACTTTCACAATGACATGGCGGAGTTCGCGGAATACCAGCCCCATCTGGTGCTTTTGGATATCACCCTGCCCTTTTTTAACGGTTATTACTGGTGCAATGAGATCCGCCGGGTGTCCAAGGTGCCCATCATCTTTATCTCTTCCGCCTCGGATAATATGAATATCGTCATGGCCATGAATATGGGGGCGGACGATTTTATTGCAAAGCCCTTTGACGGAACGGTCCCGATGGCCAAGCTCCAAGCCATGCTGCGCCGCACCTATGACCTTGGCGAGGCGGTCCCGGTGTTGGAGCACCGGGGTGCCATGCTGAACACCGGCGACGGCTCCTTCACCTATGAAGGGCAGAAAATTCCTCGAAGAAAGAGAAGCTCTACCAGATAGACGCGACCAGAATGAGCCGCGAGGAAGTGAAGAGCGTGGTGTTCCGGTATATCCACTACTATAACTTGCG